>NZ_PSVB01000018.1:0-72402 GCF_002932165.1 Rathayibacter sp. AY1F8 | reverse complement strand
GGCTCCGGAGCCGGGGGATCGGGCGTCGGCTCCTGGGTGGGCTCCCGCGCCCGCCCCCGAGCCGACCGAGGCCCCGCAGCCGACGGCGGAGCCCCTGCCGCAGCCCGAGCCCACCGCGGTGCTCCCTCCGCGGACCTGCGCCGACGACCCCCGCCTCTGCACTCCTGCGCCCGAGCCGACCATCGGCGGGCCCCTCACCTGAGCCCCGGCTCGCGGCCCGCCCCGCCTGCGGGGATAGTGGAGGCATGAGCAGACTCCTCCTCGGCCTCCTGACCAACGCCGTCGCGATCTGGCTCACGACCCTGGTCGTGGCGGGCGTGCGCGTGGACCCGTACGAGGAGGGCCCCGCCGCGGCGGTCCTCACGTACCTGCTGGTGGCGGTGATCTTCGGCGTCGTCAACGCCGTCGTCGGCGGAGTGGTGCGGGTGGTCGCGTTCCCCCTGTACGTGCTGACGCTCGGCCTGGTCTCGTTCCTCGTCAACGGCCTCCTGCTGCTCCTGACCGCCTGGATCAGCGGCCTCTTCGGCTTCGGCCTCGTCGTGGACGGCTTCTGGTGGGGCGTGCTCGGCGCCCTCGTGCTCGCCCTGGTGAACTGGTTCATCGGCCTCCTCCTGCGCCCCTTCCTCCGCCGCCGTCGGGACTGACACCGCGGCCTCGGCAGCCGGCATCGGCCGCGCCGCCGCCGCCCGGGAGGCGTCGCGCGCCATCGGTGGACGACGGCCGCGATCGGCCTGCTGTGGAGGAGCCGCGGTGCGCCATGATGGGCGGGTGACCCCCGACTCCCCTGCGCCCTCGGCCTTCGCCGTGTGCTTCGTCTGCACCGGCAACATCTGCCGGTCGCCGATGGCCGAGGAGGTGCTGCGCTCCCTGGCGGAGCAGGCGGGGCTCGGCTCCGCGATCGAGATCAGCTCGGCCGGCACCGGCGAGTGGCACCTCGGCGAGCACGCCGACAGCCGCGCCCTCGCGGCGCTGGAGCGGCACGGCTTCGACGGGGGCCGCCACCGCGCCCAGCTCTTCGACCCGTCCCGCTTCGCCGAGTTCGACCTGGTCGTCGCGCTCGACCACGGGCACGAGCGCGCGCTGCGCTCCTGGGCGCGCACCGAGGTCGACCGGCAGAAGATCCGCCGCCTGCTCGACTTCGAGCCCGGCCTCTCCCCGCAGGGCGACGTCCCCGACCCCTACTATTCCGATGCGGCGGCGTTCGACTCGGTGCTCGCGCTCATCGAGCGCGCCTGCCGGGCCCTCTTCGCCCAGATCGAACCAGGACTGCGCGGCAACCGCTCGGTCCGCCCCGACTCCACCGACGCGCGCGCCGCCCTCGCGCAGGACACCTGAGAACCGGAAGGCACCACCGCATGACCTCGCTCCCCACCCAGCCGCTGAGCCCTCTCGACGGCCGCTACAGCGGTGCCGTCTCGTCGCTCGGCGAGTACCTCTCGGAGGCGGGGCTGAACCGCGCGCGGGTGCACGTCGAGGTCGAGTGGCTGCTGGCGCTGACCGACCGCCGCCTCTTCGGCTCCGAGCCCGTCGACGCGGCGACCGCCGAGGAGCTGCGCCGCCGCGCCCGCGACTTCGGCCAGCCCGAGATCGACGAGCTGGCCGCCCTCGAGGCCCGCACCCGCCACGACGTGAAGGCCGTGGAGTACCTCGTCCGCCAGTGGCTCGAGGAGCTGGGCCTGCAGCGCATCGCCGAGCTCACCCACTTCGCCGCCACCAGCGAGGACATCAACAACCTCTCCTACGCGATCGTGGTCCGCCAGGCCGTCGGCGAGATCTGGCTGCCGAAGCTGCGCTCGGTCGTCGCGTCGCTCCGGGAGCTGGCCGTCCGCTACCGCGACGAGTCGATGCTCAGCCGCACCCACGGCCAGCCCGCGACCCCGACCACGATGGGCAAGGAGTTCGCGGTCTACGCGTACCGGCTCGAGCGGGTCGTCGCGCAGATCGAGGCGACGGAGTACCTGGGCAAGTTCAGCGGAGCGACGGGCACGTTCGCCGCGCACCTCGCCGCCGACCCCGGCACCGACTGGCCCGCCCTCGCGGAGGAGTTCGTCACCTTCCTCGGCCTCGTCTTCAACCCGCTGACCACCCAGATCGAGTCGCACGACTGGCAGGCCGAGCTCTACGGCAGGGCCGCGCACGCGAACCGCATCCTGCACAACATCTGCACCGATGTCTGGACCTACATCTCGCTCGGCTACTTCCGGCAGATCCCCCAGGCCGGGGCGACCGGCTCGTCCACGATGCCGCACAAGATCAACCCGATCCGCTTCGAGAACGCCGAGGCGAACCTCGAGCTCTCCAGCGCCCTGCTCGACTCGCTCGCGCAGACCCTGGTCACCTCGCGCCTCCAGCGCGACCTCACCGACTCGACCACGCAGCGCAACATCGGCGTCGCGTTCGGCCACTCCCTCCTCGCCCTCGACAACATCGCCCGCGGCCTGCTCGAGATCGACCTCGACCCGACCGCCCTCGCCGCCGACCTCGACGGCAACTGGGAGGTGCTGGCCGAGGCGATCCAGACGGTGATCCGCGCGGAGGTGGCGGCCGGCCGCTCCTCGATCACCGACCCGTACGCGCTGCTGAAGGACCTGACCCGCGGCAAGCGCCTCGGTGCCGACGACCTCGCCGTCTTCGTGCAGGGTCTCGACATCGGCGACGCGGCGAAGGAGCGCCTGCTGGCGCTGACGCCGGGCGGCTACACGGGCCTCGCCTCGTCGCTGGTCGACCGCCTGAGCTGATCCGCCGGGCAGCGAGCGCGCGGGTGCCGCCGTCCTCGAGAGCGAGCACTCCGACTCCTGCGTGCTCGCGGCGGCGCGGTCGACGGCGGCGCGATGTCGGGGGTCGCACCTAGCGTCGGCGGCATGTCAGCGTGCGCGATCGGAGGGTGCGCCTCCTCGGCCGAGACGGGCGCCCCCCTCGCGCTCTGCGCGGCGCACCTCGAGCTCGCGCACGACTGGGTCGCCCGCGAGGACGGCGTGATCGACGCCCTGCCCTCGCCGTGCGCGGCGTGCGGGTCCCGCCTGGGCGTCCGGCTCCCCTCCGCCTGGCTCTGCGCCGCCTGCGAGTGGCGGCTCGGCGATGCTCCCGACGGCGAGCTCCCGCCGCCCCGGGTCGACGTCGTCTACTACATCCGCTTCGGCGAGCGGATCAAGATCGGCACCAGCGGCAATCCCCGGCAGCGCCTCCACCGGCTCCGGCACGAGGAGCTCCTCGCGTTCGAGCGCGGCGGGCGAGCACTCGAGCAGCACCGGCACGCCCAGTTCGCCGACGAGCGCCTGGAGCGCACCGAGTGGTTCGCGCGCAGCCCCGCGCTCGACGCCCACATCGAGACCGTGCGCGCCGGGGAGCCCGACCCCTGGGCCCTGCACCGCCGCTGGCGCAGCGAGGCGCTGGCCCTGCGGCTCTGACGCGTCGGCTGCGAGCGGGCGGCTGCGACTCGACCGCTCCGACTCGCCGGCTCCCACTCGACGGTTCCCGCTCGCCGGCACTGCATCCACGGGTCCCGCTCCGCCGAGCCGGACACCGGGACGGAGCGCCGGGGAGGGCGCGCCGGGGACGGGTCCCCCGAGGACCGTCCCGCAGCCGCCGCACGACGCGCTCAGCGCCCCCAGGCGTCGACGAGCAGCGGACCACGGACATCGCGGAGCCGGTCGACCAGACGGTCCGCCAGCGCGGCCGTGACTCCCGTGGCGACCAGGTCGTGGGGGCCGAGCGGCAGCAGCTTCCCCGTGCGGATGCGCACCACCTCCCACCCGGCGGAGCGGAGCGCGCGGTCCTTCCGCCGGTCGGCCTCCTCGCGGTGCCCGACGTGCTCGAGTCCGTGACGGCCGGTGGAGTCGTACTCGATCGCGACGCGCAGCTCGCCGAGCACCAGGTCGGGCCACGCCTCGCAGTGCTCGAAGAACGGCCGCTTCAGACGGACCGCCGTGTGCGCCGGGTCGAAGACGAGCCGCTCGGCGAGGAGAGCCCGGAGCCGCGCCTCGACGGCGGAGGCGGCGGTACGAGGGGCGGGCGGGAGTGCGGCCCGAGCGGCGGCAGCTGGAGGGGTGGATCGAGCGGACGGAGGAGTCGACGACGCGGCGCGCGCGGATCCGCTCGGGTCGGCGGGTGACGCGGACCCGCGGCCGGTGGGTGACACGGACGTCGGGAGCCCTCGCGCGATCACGGCGGGTGGCGCCAGGAGGACGAAGGAGTCGTCGTCGGGGGCGGCCGTCGGCGCGAGCATCTCGGCGAGCCGGCCGCCGATCATCGGCGCGGCCCGGGGCAGGCGCGGCGAGGCGAGCTCGGCGCAGTCGGGGCACCAGGAGGAGCGGCGCCGCTCCCGGCCGGGACGGTGGCGCTGCTCCTCGGGGGTGGCGACGAAGACATGCCCGGCGTCGCAGAGCCAGCACAGGTACACGTCGGCCGCGGGCGGGATCTGGCTGAGCACGATGCCCTCGTTGTACTCGGGGCGGTACTGCCGCACCAGGACGGGGTAGGACGCCCACGCCTCCCGGTAGGTGCCGACCGCGTAGGGGACGTCGGCGCCGCGCGAGAACCGCCGCCGCTGCCACCACCGCCCGATCGCCTCCGCCACCCTCCGCACGCTACGCGCGACCACCGACGCGGAAGCGGCGCCCGCGTGCGCAGGCGGGATCTCGAGACGCCCTCCGGGCTGCTCCATCAGCATGCGCGGCGGAAGGGACTATCCGCCCGCGCGGCGTGCTCCCGCTCGACTGGGAGCGGCGGAGCCGTCCCCCACCTAGTGAGCGGAGTCCTGCTCGTCGATGTCCGCGATCTCGGCCTCGTCCGGCTTGAAGGTCAGCGAGAACATGGCGATCGCGACGAGCACGACGATGAAGGCGACGCCGAACGAGATGAGCGCGACGACAGGCTCGCGGGTCGAGAGCATGACGACCAGGCCGACGAAGGCCGCCATCACCGCGGAGAAGCCGATGAGCTCGAGCGGGCGCAGGCGGTCCTTGCGGGTCGGCTGGAACGTGCGGGGCGTGAACTCGCCGGGGTCGCGCGCCGGGGCGGAGTCGGCCGCCGAGGCGCGGTCTGCGGGAGAGGCGGGGTCGGGCTGCTGGCCTTCGGCGGTCATCGGTCTCCTCCGGAGGTCGGTGTCGTGGGGGCGACGGGATCGTGTCCGGTGGCTGCGTCGGCGCCGGCGGCCCATTTGAGCGAGAACGCCGCGATGGCGAGGAAGACGGCGACCATCACGGCGTAGGCGCCGAGGAGGCCGACGGTGACGACGGGGTGGGGCGGGAGGAGTCCGAAGGCGGCGCCGAGGAGCATCGTGCCGACGCCGACGATCACGGAGTCGCGGGCGGCGAGGCCCTGACCGCGGCGGCCGCTCGAGAACTCGAGGAAGCCGGAGAGCAGCGCCCAGCCGGCGACGAGGGCGACGAAGGAGAGCAGGTTGGCGACCGGGAGCGCGACGAGCGCCGCGACTCCGGCGACCAGGGTGAGCACCGCGGAGCCGAGGGCGAGCGGGCGGGCCCGGCCGCTCCAGCTGCGGAGCCCGAGGGCGAGCGAGACGGCGCCGGTCGCGATCGCGAAGCCGCCGAAGACGGCGAGGCCGAAGGCGGGCCCGTGGTCGGGCGAGAAGGTGACGACGCAGCCGGCGACCGCCGCGATCACGGCGCGCGCGAGGGGCAGGGTCCACAGGCGGCGGTCGGAGTCGGCGGCGATGGCCACGGTCGAGCCTCTCTGGGATGGAGGGAGAAGGCGTCCGGGAGCGGACGGCTGGGCGCGCGACGGCACGGCGACGCGGACTCCAGCGATTTTACGCTCCCGCGGCTCCGCCCAGGCCCGGAGCGGGGCCCGGGGCGCGATCCGGGGCGAAGTCGCAGGCGGCTCAGCCGAGCCAGACCTCCTCGACCCGCGGGAACACGGCGTCGGCGGAGAAGCGCTCGCGGAAGCGCGCCCCGGCCTTCTCGACGACCTCGGCCCGGGCGTCCTCGTCGGTGATGAGCTCGGTCAGCGCGGCGGCGAGGCCCTCGACGTCTCCGGGCGCGACCACGCGGCCGCAGCCGTCGCCGAGGACCTCGGGGATGCCGCCGACCGCGGTCGAGACGACGGCCGCGTCGCGGGCGAGGGCCTCGAGGATGAAGATCGGCATCGCCTCGTCGCGCGAGGGCAGGACGGCGATGGACGCCTCGTCGAGCAGGGCGAGCAGGCGGGCGTTCTCGAGCGAGCCGAGGAACTCGATCCCCGGGACGCCGCGGTCGACGACCTCCGGCTCGCGGATCGGACCGGCGACAAGCAGGCGCCAGCCCTCCTTGCCCTCGACCTGCGCCCACGCCTTCTGCAGCACGTCGACGCCCTTGCGGTGGCTGACGACGCCGCCGAAGACGACGGTGCGGGTCTTCTCGCGCGGGGTGCCCTGCTCGAGCGCGTTGGGCACGAGGTGCACGCGCTCGGCGGGGACGTAGCGGCGGCAGATCGCCGAGGTCTCCTCCGAGAGCGAGATGATCTCGTCCGCGCTGCGCAGCACGTCCTTCACCAGGCGCGGGTGCGCGGCGGTGAAGGCGGCGAACTCGCTGCCGTGCAGGTGGGCGACCGTGCGCAGTCCGAGACGGTGCGCGAGGCGGAGGAGGGACCCCTCGCGGAGGAACGAGCCGCGCTCCGAGAGGTGGACGACGATCACGGCGCCGGGCTCCCGGCGCGCGATCGCGACGATGCGGGCGGCGGCGCCGGCGGCCAGGCGGGCCGCGGCGACGTGCTCGCCCGGAGCGGTCCGGGAGGAGATCACCCGGACGTCCGAGCGCTCGAACGGCCAGCGGAGGTACCCGTTGACGACCTGCGTCATGCCTCCGGGGACCTCTCCGCTGCGGCCGACGTGGTACACCCGCGTCTTCGGGCCGGCAGGGGCTGCCGCGGCGGCCGGGCGGCTGCGGGGCGGCACGGCGAGCAGCGCCTGGATGTCGTCGCGGACGCCGCGGAGGCGTCCGCGGGCGACGAGCAGCTTCTCGAGCAGCTCGCTCCGGCGGGCGACCACGGCGGAGAAGGTCTCGACGCCGGCGGCCGGGGTCGTCCGGGACATGTCGACCGTGACGTCGTGGATCCCGATGGTCTCGAAGTGGCGCGAGGCCTTCGTCGATCCGTCCATCTGCAGGCTCACCGGGGCGGCGCCCTCGGTGAACGCCATGATGATCACGTGCAGCCGGTCGCTCATCGCGACGCGGGCCGTGCGGTAGAGCTCGCGCAGCAGGATCTCGTGCTCGTCGTGGGTGTGCGCCGGATCCCAGTCGAGGATGTCCGCGTCGAGGTCGGCGGCGAGACGGCGGGAGCGCTCGGCGTCGACGGCGACCTGCGTGACCACGACGATGTCGAGGTCCTCGCGCTCGGCGAAGCCCTTGATCGCGGCCAGCCACTCCTGCTCGGGGTAGGGGCGGGCGTCCACCTCGTGGTCCTCGCGGAGGGAGAGGACCAGAACGCGCCGCTCCTCGTCGGGCTGCGCGGCGAACGCGGTCAGCTCCGCGTCGCTCGAGCCCTCGCCGTAGCCGAGGTCGGGCATGGCGGCGCCGACGCGCATGTAGCCGGCCGTCTTGTCGTCGCGCCAGCGGGTGTAGCTCGAGAGCGCCATCGAGGGCCACATGATCGCGCGGGGCAGCGGGGCGAAGTTGCGGGTGCCCACGCCGGCGCGGATCACGCGGCCGCCGCCGAGGCGCACGAGGGCGATGCCCGGGAGCATCACGAGGTGCTCCTTCATCCCGATCAGGGTCAGCTGGATCTCCCCCGGCTTGAACACCGAGTTCGCCCGGCCGGCGAGGGCCTCGCGGGCGAGCGCCGCGTACCAGCGCAGGAGCGAGCGGTACACCGTGTCGTCCGGGCCCAGGCGCAGGCCGTCGTCGTAGCCCCACGGCGAGTGGCCCACGTAGACGTGGAGCGGACCCGACTCGCGGAGCCAGTCGAGGAGCTGGCGACGCAGGATGATGTCGCCGATGTTCTCGTACTGGCCGCGGCCGACGGCGAAGATCGATCGGGCAGGTGTCACGGGCGGGCCTTTCGGAGGGGTTCGCGTGGGGGTGACCGGTGCGGAGCGGGGAGCGTCGCGGGTCTCCCCGGTCGATCCTCCTGCCGCGCTGCCGTCGTGGGCCGGGCCGGCCGGGCTCCGCAGGAGCGGGCTCGGGGCCGATGGCGCCCCGGGCAGACTAGCGCAGGCGGGCTCGGCGGCTCGAGGAGGAGTGCTCGCGTCAACAGCCGTTGGTGACCAGGAAGGCCTTGAGGAACGCGCCGGTCTGGTAGACGTACTGGTTCACCAGGTAGTCCAGGCCCATCGGCTCGCCCGAGGGCACCATCGAGAGCTCGCCGGAGTAGCAGCGCTCGATGATCATCTCGGCGCGCACGAGGTGGGAGGCGTTGGTGATCACGATGACGTGGTCCCAGCCGTACTGCTCGGCCATGTCGCGCAGCTGCCGGGCCTCTCCCTGGGTCGTGAGCGGGTCGGCGGAGTAGCAGAGGACGTCGCCGCCGGGCTCGTTGCACTTCTTGTACTTCTTGGCCTCGTAGGGAGCGTTCATCTCGCCGGGGCCGACCGAGAGCACCATCGTGTCCGTCGCCCCGGAGGTGATGATCCGGCGGGCGAACTCGACTCGTGCCCTCGTGGAGGGGCCCAGCACGAAGACCGCGTCCGCCTGCTCAGGGATCGGGTCGATCGGGGGCGTGACGTAGAGCGGGATCCCGGCGCCGAAGAGGGCGAGCACCACGAGGGGGACGAGCAGGAGCCGTCCGATCACGGTGCGAGCGCGGACCCGGGGGCATCTCGGGCGCTCCCGGGACGGCGGGGTGGACGGGCGGTCGCCGGTCGCGGTCGTGGCCGTGTCCATCGCGTCCTCCCTCTCGTCGGGACCGCCGCTCGCCCGCGGCGGGTGATCCGCGACGCGGGTGCGACGGCGATCACCAGTGGAGAGCCCATCATCGCAGTGTTTCGGCGAGGGGTCGGCCCGGTGAACGCCCGGTCAATTCTCTCGCCCAGCGGCCCGGCCCGGGGCCGTGTCCAGAGTCGCCGGGTAGGGTCGCCGTTCCTCGACCGAGCAGCACTCCCCCTCGTCCATTCCGCGGACGGGCATTCCCGGAGTCCCCTCCCGATCCGACATCCGCCCTCCGATCCGTCGTCGACAGCGCGTGTGACCGTTCGTATACACGCATGCGCGGCGGTCCGCCAGTCCTTCAGCGGAATCGCTGATATGAGCCCGACCACCACGCCCGAATGGGGTACTACAACCTGAATCCGTCTCATCCAGCCATCAGTCGCAAGGCCCGTCTATAGCGTCGGGAGGACCAGCACCACCCCCTTGAGCAGCCCCCTCGAACCGCCCCCGACGCCCCCTCGAAGACCCGGAGCCGATCGTGAATCCTCAGACCACGCCAGACCCGACCCGCCCTCGCCGACGACGCGCACGCCTCTCCCTCACCACCGCTCTGATCGCCGCTCTCGGCATCCTGGTCGCCCCCCTCACGGCGCCCGCCGCCTCCGCGGCCACTCTCGACCCGGGCGCCGGGCAGAGCACGCGGATCCAGGAGACGAACTCCTCGCTGACCTACAGCGGCTCGTGGCGCACGATGACGGGCGGCGACAGCGGCGGCGGGATCAAGTTCCTCAACAGCACCGGCTCCGTCTCGTTCAGCTTCCGCGGCACCGGCTTCAGCTGGGTCAGCCGCACCACCGCCTCCGCCGGCATCGCCACCGTCACGGTCGACGGCGCGAGCACCTCGGTCGACCGGTACACGAAGACCACGGCGTACCAGGTCCCGGTGTTCACGAAGAAGGACCTCGCCGACACCGTCCACACGGTCAAGATCGCCTGGAGCGGCACGGCCAACAGCTCCGCGAGCGACAAGAACCTGGTCATCGACGCGTTCGACATCACCCGCGCGACTCCCGCCACCGAGGAGCCGACCGACGAGACCGGCGGCGGCGAGGACGACGGCCCCGTGCTCGATCCTTCCGGAGCGACCAGCCTCCTCGTGCAGGAGACCGACCCCGCGCTGCAGTACACCGGCTCGTGGAGATCGATGGCGGGCGGCGACAGCGGCGGCGGGATGAAGTACCTGACCTCCGCCGGATCGGTGAAGTTCACCTTCGTCGGCACGTCGTGGCGCTGGATCAGCCGGAAGACCTCCTCCTCCGGCATCGCCGCGGTCTCGGTCGACGGCGGACCCGTCACCAAGGTCGACCGCTACAGCTCGACCGCGCAGTACCAGGTGCCGGTCTACGAGACGACCGACCTCGCCGAGGGCACGCACACCGTGACCATCTCCTACACGGGGACGAAGAACTCCCAGTCGACCGACAAGAACCTGATCATCGACGCGTTCGTCCTCGCCGAGGACGGCCTCGCGACCGACGCCGTGGAGCTCTCCCCCCTGACCGACGGCTACACCGTCGCCTGGGACGCGCCCTTCAGCTCGCGGGTCGTCTCGTACGACGTGCACCGCTCGAACGAGGACGGCTCCGGCGACACGGTCGTCGGCACCGTCGCCGACCCGGTGCGCCAGTACCGCGACGAGACCGCCGAGGCGGGACGCGCCTACACGTACACCGTCACGGCGACCGACGACGCCGGCCGCGACTCGCGGCTGAAGGAGTCGGCCACCACCACGGCCGACCTCCTCGCCTCCCGCGCCTCGCTGCTCGCGGCCTTCGACTGCCCCGCCGCCACCAAGACGGTGTCGACCTCGGCGCAGCTCGTCACGGCCCTGACCAACCCCTCCTCCGGCGACGTCATCCGCCTGGCCGACGGCGTCTACACCGGCAAGTTCGCCCTCCGCGGCACCGCCGCCCAGCCCGGGTCGATCTGGATCTGCGGCTCGCCCAACGCGGTCCTCACCTCCGGATCCACCTCGAGCGGCACCGCGCTCATCCTGAACACGGTGAGCGACGTGCACCTCGTGGGCTTCTCGGTCCGCAGCTCCTTCCAGGGCATCCAGGTGCTCGCCAGCAAGGGCGTCCAGATGGCCGGCCTGACGGTGAGCGAGATCGGCTACGAGGCGGTCCACTTCCGCAGCCAGACCGCCGACTCCCTGATCGTCGGCAGCACCATCCGCCGCACCGGCCTCGTCTCCGCCAAGTACGGCGAGGGCGTCTACGTCGGCACCTCCGACCGCAACTGGTGCGAGTACAACAGCTGCAACCCTGACCGCACGGCCCGCATCGCGGTCGTGGACAACGCGATCAGCGACACCGGCGCCGAGCCGATCGAGGCCAAGGAGGGCACCCTCGACGGCGACATCATCGGGAACACGGTCCTCGGCGGATCGCGGCTCGCCTCGGACGTCGTCTCGCTGATCCTGGTCTCGGGCAACAGCTGGCTGGCCGCGGGCAACTCCGCCGCGGGCACCACCACCTACGGCTACCAGGTGATCACCCGCGCCGACGGCTCGGGCAACGACAACACCATCAGCGGCAACCTCGCGCTGAAGACCAGCAACGCGGTGGTCTACCTCCACCAGCCGTCCAACTGGTCCACCAGCGGCAACACGCTGAGCTGCTCCAACTCCGGGAAGGACCTGATCGGGAACGTGGCCTGCACGCCGTGATCTGATCCGCTCCCCGCGCGCAGAACCGCCGCCGTCGTCCCCTCGACGGCGGCGGTTCTGCGTCTGCCCGCCTCCCGCCGACCACGCGGGAGTCGGCGGAGTCGCGCGCCAGTACGGCGACTTCTGCGGACTCGCGGGGTGAGCGGGCTCCCGGGAGCCGGTGAGGCACGTGATCAGGCCACGGCGGGCGCTGGAGACGCTGAGGAAGGACGGACCGGTCGGTCGGCCCCGGAGAGCCCGCGGGCCCGGACGGTGACGCCGCCTCCTGCCGAGACCGCGGAGGTGGGCGGAGTCGCGCGCGAGTACCGCGAGTTCTGCGGGCTCGCGGAGTGAACGGGCTCGCGGAGGGGTGGAGGGGGCTGGAGTGCCGGCCAGGCGTCGGAGGGGCCGGCTGGGCCCGGACAGAGGGCAAGCCGGGCCCCCGCCGGGCACCGCGCAGTCCCCGGATGCGGAAGAGCGCACCGCGGCCGGGGCCGGGGTGCGCTCTTCCGCAGCGTGCGAGGACGCGATCAGACGATCGCGGGGGCCTTCTGCAGCTTGTGGCGGGCCAGGACGACCGCGCCGACCACGGGGGTGCCGGCGGTCTCGATCCAGTGCACGTCGGCGGCGGCCTGGGGCGAGTCGACCTTGCCCTCGATCAGGACGAGGACGGCTCCGTCGGCAACGCCGCGGAAGGTCGGCGACTGCTCGGTCGCGCCGAGGGTGCCGGTGACGATCAGGACGATGTCGTAGACCTTCTCGAGCTCCTCGACCAGCGCGCGGAGGGCGTCGGTCGGCATCGGCGTGCCGGCCTGGGCGCCGCCCGCGGGGAGCAGGTCGACGCGGTCGGTCGAGCGCTTGATGATCGCGTCGTCGAGCGAGGCGGCTCCGGCGAGCACCTCGCGCAGGCCCGGGCGTCCGCCCGAGGCGGAAGCGAGAGCCGAGCCCTCGGCGGTGCCGTCCACGATCACGACGGACGAGCCGAGCACGGCCAGCGCCTTGGCGAGCAGCACCGCGCTGGCGGTGTGCGGGGTCTTCTCGGACGCCGGGGCGATCGCGAAGGAGGAGTACGAGCGGGTGCGCGCGATGGCGGAGAGCTCGAACGCCACGGCCGAGTAGCGGGCCGGGATCTCGGTCGAGTTCAGCATCTCGTCGAGCTTGGTGGCCTTGACCGGGACGATGCCCAGCAGCGGCCGGTCGATCGCGGAGCGGACGTCGTCGCCGCTGCGGAGGCGGCGGTCGAGGGCCGTCATCACGATCGCCACTCCCACGCCGACCACGGCGCCGCCGAGGATGCCGAGCGCGAGCAGGACGAGGATGCCACCGGTGACCGGCAGCTCCGGCGGGAGCGCCTGGCTGAGCACCTGGAGCTGGATCTGCGGGACGGCGACGCCGTTCGTGGTGGTCGCCGGATCGGCGCCCTTCACGGCCGCGTCGAGCTGGGCGGCGACCGCGTTGGCGATGACCGCGGCCTGCTCGGGCGAGGGGTCGGTGGCCGAGATCGTGATGACCACGGACTCCGGCTCGGCGAGGACGGTCACGCGCTTGGCGAATTCCTCGATGGGCTCGTCGATGCCGAGGCCGTCGATGACGCCCTGCAGGACGGTGTCCGAGGTGCCGAGGGCGACGGAGGTGACCGTGGCCTGGGAGGCGGCGCTGTTGGCCGCGACCCGGTCCGCGGTCGAGAGGACTCCGGACGAGGAGACCGCGACGTACACGCGTGCGTCCGCCTTGTACTGCGGGAGGAGGACGGCGTTGAGTACCAGGGCCGCCACGGCGCCGAGCAGAGCGAAGGCGACGATGTAGACCCACCTCCGGCCGATGCCGGCGAACAGTCCGTTCAAGGTCATGGTGTGTGGTGTCCCTTTCGTCGACTGCACCGGAGTGCAGGGGGTCTGACTGTAGCGTCGTGATGTGTCGTCCGCGTTGCGCGGACCCGGCCGCGAGGTTTCGCGCGGGAGCGGTGGATCAGAGGTGGGCCTGCAGGAAGGCGAGGATCGCCTTCTTGTTGTTCGGGGTGTTGTTCTGGAGCCCGTGGTGGCCGGAGCCGTCCACGCCGACCTCGGACGCCACTCCGGCGTCCTGCAGGGCGACCTGCATCGCGTCGGCCTGCTCGACCGGGACGAGCTCGTCCTCGGAGGTCAGCCAGATCTGCGGGGCGTCCGTGGAGTCGACCGAGGTGATCGGCGACGCCGGGATGCTCTGCGGGCAGGTCGTCGAGTCGATCTCGTCGCAGTCCAGGTAGGAGAGGATCTGCTCCTTCGCCTCGGGCACCGGCGTGCCCAGCGACATCCCGGTCTCGGTCATGTCGGCGACCGCCGAGAAGGCGACGACCGTCTTGACCCGCGAGCCCTCGGTGAGGGAGCCCTCGCCGAGCGTGCCCATGGTCGCTCCGATGATCGCTCCGGCGGAGCTGCCCATCACGCCGATGCGGGCGGGGTCGAGGCCGAAGCGCGTGACCTGCGCGGGCTCGCGCAGCCACTCCATGGCCGCCTGCGCGTCCTCGATCTGGCCGGGGTACCGGCTGTCCTGGAGGAGGCGGTAGTCGACGGAGACCGAGACGAAGCCGCGCTCGGCGTAGTACTCGCAGAGCTCGGTCATCCCGCCCTCGTCGCGGGCGCCGTCGACGAACCCTCCGCCGTGCAGCATCAGCAGCGCGGGGCGGTCGGTGCCGCCCGCGGTGGGGAGGCAGGCGTCGGCCTTCAGCGAGACGCCGTCGACCGAGCGGTACTCGATCGCCTTCTCCGTCGTGAAGCCGTCGGGCGTGCGGACGGGCTCGGGCTGCGAGGAGCAGCCGGCCAGCCCGAGGGCGACGGCCACGACGGCCGCCAGGACTCCGGCTCTGCGTGCTCGTGTCGTCTTCACTCGTGGGACTCCGCTCTCTTCTTCTCGTAACTGGGGGAGGTGCCGGGCTCATCGGCCGGGACCGCGACGGGATCGGAGACGACTCCGGGGCCGCGCGCAGGGACGGGCACGGGCTTGCGCCGCTTGCCGGGGCCGCCGAGGGCGGCCGGGGGGACGTAGATCCACTTGACCTTCGAGAGGTAGCGGGTCACGAAGAGCGAGAGGACGACCGCGAGCACCATCACGACCAGCAGCAGCGGCACCTCGAAGCCGCCGATCTCGGAGCGGTCCTCGGGGAGTATCACCCGCAGGATCGTGATGGCGATCACGATGAAGTAGAGGTGCAGCAGGTAGATGTGCAGGCTGCGCTCGCCGCAGATCGTGAAGATGTTCAGGAATCGCACTCGGGAGAGGGCCCGCGACACGAGGATGCCCATCGCGACGGCGGCCATCTGGCCGGCGAGGGCGAGGAACGGCACCCAGCGGATCGGGAAGAGGAAGAGCACCGCGCTCAGCACGACGAAGACCGGAGTGACGTAGAGGAACGCGCGGCTCCCCTTCTGCTCGACGAAGTCGATGATCCTCTTCGAGTAGAGCGTGCCCACCAGGAAGAAGACGAACAGGGCGCCGATGCGGTTCCAGCCCACGTTGGTCGTGTTGAGGAGACCGGTGGTGAACATCGTCCCCATCACCGCGGCGAGGGCGACCTGCACGCGGTGGTCGACCTTGCGCAGGAGCCACGCGCCGAGCGTGAAGAGCACGAGGCCGTAGATGAACCAGTAGCTGCTGCTGGGCCAGAAGAACAGCAGGAGCAGGTTGAGCGGGTCGGTCGCGGGGAGCTCGCCGAGTCCGCCGTTCGCGAGCGGCACGACCAGGTAGAAGGCCATGCGGATCACGGACCACACCACGTAGAGCCAGAGCAGCGGGTACAGCCTGCGGCGCCAGAGGTCGCCGAAGCTCCAGGTGCGGATGCGCGAGCCGAAGAGACCGGACACCAGGAAGAAGAGGGGCATCGGGAACAGCTCGAACACGACCTTGATGCGGCCGAGAGTGTTCTCGACACCGATGTCACCGAGATACAACGACGTGTGGTAGTAGACGACCATCAGGATGGCGGCACCCTTGGCGAAATCCACCCACTCGCGTCGGGCCCCGCCCGCAGGCTTCAGCAGCTTCATTCTCTCCCCCTTGTGCCCGGTCGTACCGCTCGTGAATTCCATCCGAGGTGAACAAGGCTCAGAGAAGGACGCAGGCTCGGTCGCAGAATGCGACCGAGGATCAAGACTAAGGGTGTATCGTCCGCGCCGCACATTCGGCTGAATAGTGACGAGGACTCGATTGCCGGGAAGCGCACTCCGGCCTCTCCGCTCACCGGGGGGACGACGGTCACCGGCGTCCGTTCCCGGCGCTCATCGCCGCACGGTAGAGCGCGGGCGCCGCGGCGGCGAGCCCGAAGAGGACGGAGCGCTTCAGGTCGCGCCGGCGCACGAGCGCGACCAGGTGCCGGAGCCCCGCCTCGTCGTGCGCGGCCCGCCAGAGCCGGTCGGCCTCCTCGGGGCTGTGTGCGCCCGAGGTGGCGTCCTTGAAGCGGGAGAGCAGGGAGAAGCGCGCGCGGTAGTAGGAGTAGTCCTGCGAGTCGAGGAGGCGCGGGTCGAGCCCGCGGGCCGTCCGCTCGATCACGGCGGCGAGCCCGGCGAGCGAGTCGGCGCGCTTCGCGCCCGAGCGGATGATCGAGCCGGAGCGGAGGCGGTACTCGTAGACGGAGTCGGGGACGACGACGACCTCGTCGGCCGCGGCGAGCAGCTGCGCGACCTGCGCCTGGTCCGAGTGCTGGCGGATCCGCGTGAAGTCGATGCCGTCGAAGAGCTCGCGGCGGAACAGCTTGTTCCAGAGGTGCCCGGTCAGCTCCCCGACCAGGAGCGCGGTGAAGGCGCCCCGGCCCGAGAGCGCGAGCGGGCCGCGCAGGGAGCCGACGGGCGTGGATCCGGTGGCGTCGACCGTGACCGCCTGGGCGACCACCACGTCGGCGCGGCCCGCCTCCCCCGCGGTGAGCATGGCCTCGACCGCGGTCTCCGGCCACTCGTCGTCGGCGTCGACCAGCCAGACCCATTCGCCGGCGGCCTCGCCGACGGCGCGCTCGCGAGCGGCGGCGACGCCCTGGTTCTCGTCCTGGCGCAGGTAGCGGATCCGCTCGTGCTCCTCGGCGAACGCGCGGCCGATCGCCTCGGTCCCGTCGGTCGAGGCGTCGTCGACCACGAGGATCTCGAGCTCGGCGTGGGTCTGCCGCAGCAGGCGCTCCAGGGCCGAGGCGAGGTGCGCCTCCTCCTGGTGCGCCGGGACCACCACCGAGACGAGGGTCACTTCTGCCCCACGACCCGGCGGAGCACCGTCTCGAGGTCGCGGCCGCTCGACTCCAGCGAGAAGCGGTCGAGCCAGCGGTCGATGCCGGTGATCTCGAGCTCGCTCGCGCGGATCAGCGCGTCGGCGAGGTCGGAGGCGGAGGGGGTGAGCGCGAGCTCGCCGGTCAGGCCGGGGACGATCGCGTCCGCGACTCCGAGCGCCCCGGACACGGCGACCGAGGGGACGCCGGCGGCGGCCGCCTCGACCAGCACGTTGCCGAAGCCCTCGCGCAGCGACGGGAGCAGCACGACGGCGTTCTCGTCGAAGTGGTGGAACCAGTCCTCGACCCAGCCCATGTCCTGGAAGTCCACGCCGCGCGCGGTCGCCTCCGCCTTCATGCTGCCGAGCAGCGGGCCGCCGCCGAAGGAGACGACCTTCGCGGGGATGCCGCGGCGCTCCAGCTCCTCGGCCGCGAGGATCGCGAGCTCGGGGCGCTTCTGGACGACGAGGCGGCAGGGCAGCACGATCTGCAGGCCCGCCGCAGTGCCGGGGGTGCGCGAGACCTGGCGGGAGCGGTCGACCTTGGCGGTCGCCGGGTTCGGCACGACGGTGCAGCGCTCGCCCGAGACGCCGAAGCCGGCGACGAGCTCTCCCGCGACGGGGTGCGAGATCGCGATGACGTGGTCGGCGCGGCGGTAGAGCGTCTTGGCGAGCCCGAGCTGCACCTTCTGGGTCCTCGAGAAGCCCGGGATGCCGAGCGAGACGAGGTTGCGCTCGCTCACGATGGTCTTCGGGCGGTCCGCCTTCGCGGTCATCTCGGCCGAGGCCAGGAGCACGATGTTCGGGTAGCCCTGCAGGGCGACCGCGACGTCGGGGGTGCGGCGGCGGAACAGCTCCTTGAGCATCCGCGCCTTGCCGACGTGGCCCTTGCCCTCGCCGATGCGGTGCAGCACCGCGCCCTCGGGGAGGTACTCGTCCGTGCCCTTCACCGAGGTGGTGACCACGTCGACGTAGTGGCCCTGCTCGAGGAGCCAGCCCATCCAGGTGCGGGCGACGAACTCGGCCCCGCCGCCGTGCAGCGACGTGACGACGAACATGATCCGCATGCGCGGTCCCTTCTCCTGCGCCGCGCTCATCGCACGACCTCCGCGCCGAGGCCGCGGGTGTTGAGCGCCGAGAGGCGGCGCACCTCGGGCATGGCCGCGTCGATGGTGGCGCGCACGCCGCCGTCGCCCGGCTCCGCGAGGATGCGGTCGATCACCGGGAGGACGCGGTCGGCGAAGCCGGGGACCGGCTCGACGCACAGCTGCGGCAGGCCGATGAGGCGCATGATGCCCTCGACCTTGCCCTGGGTGGCGAGGGTGATCGCGGGGACGCCGAGCGAGAGCGACATGATCGCGAGGTGCATCCGCCCGGTGACGGTCAGCAGGGCGTCCTCGGCGAGGCCGCGGATCTCGGCGGGCATGAGCACGCGGTCGACGACGGTGACGCCCTCGGTTCCCACGCGCTCGGCGACCGCGCGGACGGCCACCTTGTCGTCGCCGATGGGGCGGGAGACGTGCGGGAGGAGCACGACGTGAACGCCGGCCGCGCGCAGGCGGTCGACGATGCGCTCGTACTCCGGCACCTGGTCGACCATGCCGGCGACGAGGGCGCTCGCGTTCACGAGCGCGAAGGGGACGCCCTCGGGCAGTCCCAGCCCCTCGCGGAAGCTGCGGTCGCGGGTGCGCGCCGAGAAGACGATGTCCGTGACCTCCTCGACGCGCTGCACGCCGATGCTCCGGGCGCGCTCCGCCGAGAGCGGGTCGCGGAGCATCGGGACGACGCCGGCGCGGGAGGCGGCGATCAGGGAGCGGCGGGCGGCGAGGCGGGCCGCCGCGTTCCAGGAGAAGCCGAGGACGCGCGTGGGCACCCCTGCCTCGGCGGCGGCCTGCGCGAGCAGGGAGCGGCGGACCGAGCCGCGGAGGCTGTACTTGCCGTCCATCATGTCGGCGCCGACGACCGAGACCGAGCGGGCGCGGCGGATCAGCGCGGCGTAGGCGCGGAGATCGGCGGCGTGCGCGTCGCCCACTCCGTAGACCAGGTGCGGGAGCTCGACGACCTCGACCCGGTCGGCCTGCTCCTCGGGGATCACGACGTCGCCGGCGTAGCGCTGGACGACCACGACGGGGCCGGTGGTGTTCTCGAGGAACGCCTCCAGCATGGCCTGGTCGCCGATGTTGCCGCTGCCGGGAGCGGCGATCACGAGGTGCGACTCGGGCTCGGGTCGGAGGTCCGCGAGGGCGGCGCGGAGCACCGCCGCGTCGCGTCGGGCGGGCAGGCGGGTCGTCGTGACGAAGTCCTTCTTCCAGGACTTGACGACGCCGAGCTTGAGTTTCATCGATCTCTTTCGGTGGGAGGAACGGCGGCGGGAGGCCGCTCGGAGTCGGGGATGCCGGCCGTGACGGCTCCGTCGACCAGCGCGCTGTCGCCGGTGGGGCTGATGGCGTCGACCGTGGCCGGGGCCGGAGCGGCGGCCGGGCGGCTGCGGCGGAAGTGGCGGCGCAGGTCGGCGAGGCTGAGGATCTGGCGGCGGAACGCGGGGAGGATCAGCATCCAGAGCCCGACCCCGACCAGGACGGCGGCGCCGCCCAGGAGGAGGCGGAGGACGGGCTGGTCGGCGGCGATCCAGACGGTGGAGAAGTAGGCGCCCACCGTGATCGAGCCGAACGTGATGCCGCTGCGGAGGCCGTTGGTGAACATCTCGCGGACGGGGGCATCGGAGGTGCGGCCGATCCAGATCAGCGCGGTCGGCCAGGTGAGGGCGAGCGAGCCGGCGTACGCGATGGCGACGCCCGTCACTCCCCAGTTGGAGCCGAGCAGGATCAGGACGACCATCAGCGGGCGGGTCGCCAGGCTGTACCAGACGCTCTGGCGCACGAGACCCTTGGCGAGGAACACCCAGTTGGAGCAGTACGCCGTGGCCTGGAAGAACCCGGCCACGAGCAGGATCTGGAAGATCGGGACCGAGGCGAGCCAGCGCTCCCCCACCAGGATCCGGATGACCGAGTCGGACTGGGAGCCGAGGACGGCGAGCACGAGGCCCATCGCCGTCAGCATCGCCGACTGGCCGAAGAGGATGAACGTGCGGAACCGCTCGCGCTCGTCCTGCAGCTTGGACAGCACGGGCAGTGCCACGCGCTGCACCGGAGAGTTCAACTGCTGCAGCGGCAGCATCATCAGCTGGAACGCGCGGTTGTAGAGGCCGAGGTCGACCGGGCCGAAGCGCGCGCCGATGATGACGGAGTCGACGTTCTTGCTCACGTAGGTCAGCGCCTGGGTCGCGAAGACCCCGCCTCCGTAGCGGAGGAAGTGGCCCATCGCCTCGCCGCGGCGGTAGCGGCCGGGACGCCAGCCCGTGATGAAGACCAGCATCAGCACGCTGATGAGCGGCTGCACGATCTGGCTCCCGGCCAGCGCCCAGTAGCCGGCGCCGCCGAGCGCCATCAGCACGCCGACCACGAGGCCCAGCACCTGGGCGACGATGTCGACCAGGGTGATCTTCACGAAGCGGAGGTGACGGGCGAGGTCGGCGCGGAACTGCGTCGAGATTCCGTTGAGGAGGAACGTCGAGGAGAGCACGACGGTCAGCAGCTGGAGCCGGTCGTCGCCGTAGAGGGCGGCGATCGGCCAGGAGGCCGCGATGACCACCAGGGTGAGGGTGAGGCCGATGCCCGAGTTCATCCAGAACAGGTTGCTCTTCTGGCCCGGCGTGATCTCCTTCGCCTGGATGGCGGCGGAGGAGAGGCCGAAGTCGCGGAAGATCTCGCCGATGCCGATGATCGCCGTGACCATCGCGAGCAGGCCGTAGTCGGCCGGCGAGAGCAGGCGCGCGAGGATGACGATGCCGCCCAGCTGGACGGCGATGCGGATCGCCTGCCCGCCGATGGTGACGGCGGCGCCGCGGCTCGCCGAGCGGCTGAGGCTCGGTGACGGCTTCTGCGTGGTCCCGGTCATCGGGTCGAGCCCTTCTTGGTGGCGATCGCGCCCTCGTAGGCCTTCTTGAGCTGGAGTCCGAGCACGTCCCAGTCCCGACCGGAGAGGGCGGGGAGCCCCTCCGGCGGCCGGGTGCGCGTGCGCTCGAGAGCGGCGGTGATCAGCTCGGGGGTGAGCTCGCCGTCGTACTCGATCACCCAGTCGCTGCCGACCTCCTCGGCCAGGGCCGTGTTGGTGGGCGTGCGAGGCACCAGGATCGGCCGGCCGAGCGACAGGGCGACCAGGATCGAGCCGGAGTTGTGCATCTCGCGGTAGGGAAGGACGATCAGCTCGGCCCGGCCGATCTCGTCGACCATCTCGGCGTCGTCGACCCGGCGGAGCGTGGTGCGCACCCGGGTGTCGCGGGCGGCCCGCTCCTCGACCAGCTCGCGCTGGCCCGTGCTGGGGCTGCCGACCACGTGCAGGGAGAGGGAGTCGTCCTCCACGCCGCGGAACACGTCCATCAGCTCGACGACGCCCTTGTACGGGCGGATGATGCCGAAGTAGAGGACGCGGCCGTGCTCGCGCTCGGGCAGCGGGTGCTGCGCGAACTGGTCGCGGTAGTGGCCGTGCAGCACGGTGACGGCGGGCGCCCGGCCGGGAGCGACGGTCGTCGGGTTCAGGCGGACGAACAGGTCGGTCGCGCGGTCGACCCGGGCCAGCGAGCGGCGCTCGGCGGCGGGACCGAGCTCGTGCGGGTGCAGGTTGTGCACCGTCCGCACGAGCGGGATGCGCTGGAGCGCGAGGCGCACCAGCAGCACGTCGAGGGCGCGGCGGCGCAGGAAGCGGTGCAGCGGGCTGCGGCCGCGGATCATCAGCTCGGGCCAGTGCACGTGCAGCACGTCGTAGTCGGCGAGCAGGGCGCTGCGCCAGGAGAAGAACAGCAGCTCGACGCCGGGCGCCAGGCCGTCGACGATCGAGTCGACGTACTGCGTGGTCGAGTCCGGCGGCGCGAGCGACTGCTGGACGACGAGCGCGGCCGGCGACGAGTCGTTCCTGCGGGCGAGGCGGCTCATCGCTCGCCCCGCATCCCGACGGCCATCGGCGCGTCGAAGATCCTCGCCCCGAGGGGCTGGCGCATCCGGATGCCCTTGGAGAAGTCGGGGACGTGCACCGGGTTCAGGCAGATGATGACGAGGAAGCCCAGGAGCAGGTGGCTGGGGCGGACCGCGTCGATGGCGTTGTAGCCGGCGAGGCAGACCATGAAGCCGAGCAGGCCCGCCGCAGGACCGACGTCGCGACGGCTGAGCGTGGCGCCGAACATCGCGGCCACCATGATCACGAAGAGCAGCAGGCCGGGGATGCCGACGCTGATCAGCAGCTGCAGGAACGAGTTCTCGATGACGACGTCCGAGAACCGCCTGCCGCTGATGCCGGACGTCGCCGCTCCGGAGCCGAGCCAGTGCGTGAGCTCGGCCGCCTTCAGTGACACGGTCACCGCGAGGTCGCGGGCGCCGGCCGAGATGGAGGCGTCGAGGTTGTTGTTGCGGGCGGTGACGGGCTCGAAGTTCAGGACTCCGACACCCGCGATGAGGCCGGCGATCAGGATCGAGCCGGGCCGGAGCAGCGAGCGGTTCGGGTTGAGGAAGCCCACGGCGACGAGCGCGACGACGACCGCGACGGCGATGGCCGCCATCGGTCCGCGCGAGACGGTCGCGACGACGCCGCCCGAGGCCAGGATGCCCAGCAGCAGGTCCGACTTGCGGGAGCCCTGGAGCCAGGAGCCGAACGCGAGACCGGCGCCCACCGTGAGGAAGGTTCCGGCGAGCAGCGGGTGGCCGAAGGTGATCTCGGCGCGGTAGAGCGACCAGTGCTGGTCCTGCTCGTAGCCGAGGGCGCCGTAGACGGCACCGAGGATCGGGGAGCTCTGCGCGACCAGCTCGAGGGCGGCGTAGAGGGCGAGCAGCCCCGAGAGGATCACCCACGTCTTGCGCAGCAGCACGGCCTCGCGCTGGGCGTCGAAGACGAGCATCGGCACGCCCACGCAGATCGCGAAGCTGAACATCCACGAGACGCCCTCGGTCGCGTAGGAGCTGCGCACCGTCGCCACGGCTGACCAGAGCATGAGGGCGATGAACGCGAGGATCACCACGGCCCGCCACGGGGAGAGCACGAGCTCGCGGGTCCACGCCTTGACGGGGGCGCGCCACAGCTCGGGAGCGAGCCCGCGCCGGATCGCCCAGATCACGAGGATGACGGCCCAGAGCGTCATGCGGAACGTCAGGGTCGAGGGGGTGAGCGGCGTCGGGACGAGCGCGAAGAACGCGAGCGCCATCGCCGGCAGCCAGTGCGCGGGGACCCGCAGCAGCACGTAGGCGCCGACGATGCCGCCGACTCCGGCGGCGATCACCAGGAGGCCGGTGGCCGGCTCCCGGGTCGAGAAGATGTACCCCATCCCGAGGACGATCACCAGGGCGACCGAGAAGAGCGCGCCGACGAGGAGTCGTCGCGGGAGGATGTCGATCACGTCAGGGAGTCCTTCTGGCGTCGGAGCGGAGTGGTGGAGGAGGGGGCGGGCGGTGCGGCGCTCACGGGAGTGGTCCCGTCGGCCTCGATGAGGATCGCGATGCCCTCGCGAGCCGCCTCTCGGCGGCTGGGACGCCTGCGATGCCGTGCCCTCCTCCTCCACTGCTCGACCCTGGCGCCGACCCCCGGGGAGGAGGGGTCGCGTCGGTCCTGCCGCGGATCAGGCGGGGCCCTCCTGAAGCCAGCGGCGGAAGGTCGCGACCGAGTCCTTGTTGGTGAACTCCGGTACGACGTGACCATTATCGAATTCGGCGCCGCTGTGGTACGCGATCGTCGCCTCCCTGGCGACGGGGAGCGCCAGGCGACGCAGGCGTCCGCCGTGGAGCTCGGCGGGAGCGAGCTTGTCGGCCGTGCCGGCGCTGACGCGCAGACGCATGCCCTTCCACGCGTCCTGCGGCAGCCGGGCGGGGTTGGTCGCGCGCATCAGCGCCCGGTCTCCCCCGTACACGGCGAGAACGCGGTTCGACGGACTGGTATCGCGCGCCGCGAGGTCCTCGACGTCGAAGACGCTGCTGGCGTGGTACGCCCCGTAGATGTTCGGCACCATCTTCTTCGCGTAGGCCCAGCACATCATCGCTCCGCCGCCGGAGTTCGAGCGGAGGAAGCTCGCGCGGACGTCCCAGAGGTTCTGCACCCAGGCCGTGGCGGCCGTCTGCACGGCGAGCGCCGTGGGGTTGGTGTAGTTGCTCGGACCGCCGAAGTCCGGACAGATGCTGACGAAGCCCAGGTCGACGAGTGGATCGGCCGAGTACCTGTAGGCGAAGTAGAGCGACGTGTAGTCGCTGCCGCTGGCGTGGTAGAACCAGGCGACCGGCACCGAGGAGCCTGATTTCGGCTTCGCCGAGTGCGGGACGAAGAGGCGGGTGGAGTCGCCGCCGATCTTCACATCGATGATCTCGTAAGGCTTCCTGCCGTTCTTCGAGAACGCGGTGTCGAGGCGCGAGACCTCGCCCGGAAGCTTCGGGATCACGCTGTAGTTCGGCGCGGCGAGCGCCGGGGTCGCTACGAGAGCGGAGGCGGTCGCGGCGGCTCCGACAGCGGAGGCGGCGAGCAGGAGGCGGCGCGAGAGGCCGCGCGGGGTGTCAGTCATATCGAGAATCCTTCGGAGCTTTCGCCATCAGTGTCGAGTCGGCCGACCATTCCGAATTCGACGCACATGAAGTGACGTCCGGCCCCCCAACCCATTCGAGAGTGTACGGGCCGCGGATGACGCGTGGATGTCGTTCTCATCACGTCTGGTCGCTCGGGCGGGGATCAGCGGGAGGAGGGGAAGAGACGGCGGGAGAGGCCCGAGGACTTCTCGGCCGTCTCGTGCACCACGAAGGGCACGGCGGAATCGGCGGAGACGACCCGCCTCGCCGCGGCGAGTTCGAGCGTCTCGCGGGAGAGGCCCTCGATGTCGACGGTGACCGCGAGGCCGGAGTCGGCCAGGCGGGTGGCGATCTGCACCTGGTGGTCGTCGACGTGCTCGCCGAACGAGGCGCGGCGCGGAACCAGGATCGGCACCCGGCCCTGCTCGATGGCGCTGAGCGCGGTGCCCACTCCCCCGTGCGCGATGACGACGTCGGCCGCCTTCATCGCGGCGTTGAGCTCGTCGTGCGGCACGGAGTGGCGGCCGTCGATCCCGAGCCCGGAGACGTCGTTCGCTCCGGTCTGCCAGAGCACCTCCACGCCCTCGAGCAGCGGCGCGAGCGCGGCGAAGAAGCGGGGGAACGGGTAGCCGTCCTGCGTGCCGACCGAGACCACGGCGCGGCGGATCGGCTGCGGGACGACGTCCTCGACGCGGTAGGTGTCGAAGATCGAGCCGCCGAAGCTCCAGCGGTCGTCGGCCCAGGAGCGGTACTGGGTGTAGGTCGAGACGGCGGGGACCCGGGCGAGGATCCGACCGGTCATCGACGGGCCGAGCACGCGGGCGGCGCTCTCGATGTAGTGCGCGGGGATGCCGCGCGAGGCCGCGAGCGGCAGGAAGGAGAGGGCGGGGCTGGCGCCGGTGCTGAAGACGGCGTCGAAGGACCCGCGGGCCAGCAGGGAGCGGCCGATCATCGCGTTGCGGAGCACCGGCACCACGGCGCGGGGCGGCGGATCGGCGAGGTGGGTCACGCGCCGGTCGGCGAGGAGGGTGCGGCTGAGGGCGCTGTCGACGGTCGCCCAGTGCTGCTCCTCCGGGTCGACTCCGAGGAGCCCCGAGAGGGCGAACATCTCCTTGAGATGTCCGCCGCCGGAGCAGACGAAGAGATACGAAGCCATACGCGCCTTCACTGGTGATGATCGAGATAACAGGCGTGTGGATGATCGATCGTCCGCCGAGAACGACCCCCGGTCCCTGGTGCAGAAGTCGCCCGATCATAGCAGGGAGGGTCTCCGAGGGGCACTTCTCTGAGAGAACTGTTCACCTCGCCGGAAAGCGATAGGGGCTCATTCGACAGGCGATATCCGCTCACTTCTCCGGAGGGTGGAAAGCGATATCCGCTCGACTCGGGGATGACCGGGAACGCCCATCGAGCGCTCGATACCGGACTGGCCGATTCCCGTCGATCACCTGCACCGCACGGTCGGCGCGCGTAGCGTCGGACCACCGGCGCAGAGGCCGGTCGACCCAGGAGGAGTGCCATGAGCGACAACGAGCAGAACAGCCCCGTGATGGACGGAGCCGAGGACGCCAGCAACGACGAGAAGCTCGGCGGCCTGATCGACCAGGTCGAGCACGACCACGGAGCCGAGGGCGCCGGCGCGATGGCCGACGCGCTCCGCGACCGCGCCGACGAGACCGACACCGAGATCACCGAGGAGTCGGACGCGTCCGGCCCGGTCGAGGACAGCGGCACCGCCCAGGTGTGAGCGACGGGGCCCGGAGGACGACTCCGGGCCCCGCTCCCGGATCGCTGGGGAGAGCGAGCGGCCCTCCGGATCGCTCGTCAGAGCGGCCCGGCGAGCGCCGCCCGATGTGCACCGGAGCGGCCCGGTGAGCGCCGCCCGATGTGCACCGGAGCGGCTCGGTGAGCGCCGCCCCACCCCCAAAGCCCTGTTTGACGGTGCGGGATCCGCCGGTCACCATGGCCGCATGTCCTCTCTCGACGAGCTGCGCGCCACCGCGCATCCGATCCGCCTCCGCCTGCTGTCCCTGGTGACGGGAGCGGCGATGAGCGCCGCGGAGGCCGCCCGCGAGCTGCAGCTGTCGCAGGCGACGGCGAGCTACCACTTCCGCGTGCTGGAGCGCGCCGGGCTCGTGGCCGTCGTCGAGACCGTGCGCCTGCGGGGCGGCGAGGCGAAGAGGTACCGGCACGAGGCCTCCGGAAGGCCCTTCGACGTGACCGCGTCAGTGGACGCCGGGCCGGAGGAGGAGCGGGACCTGCACCTCGAGGCCCTGATCGAGGAGCTCCGGCGGCGCTCGTCGAGCCGGGCGGACGGTCCTCAGCTCTCGACGGACGCGGAGCTCTGGGTCGACCCCGAGGTCTGGCGGCGGGTCGTGCGGCACGTCGGGGAGGCGTCCGCGCTGCTGCACGCGGCGGCCCGGCCGCCGAGGACCCCCGGGACCGCGCCGGTGTCGATGACGACCGCCATGTTCCCGCTCCGCCGGCCGTGACCCGCGACGGGCGCGGGCCGCTGGCGCACGGGCCTCTCGCGCACGGCCCCTTCCGCTGGCTCCTCGCCGCCCGCACGACCGGAGTCCTCGGCAACGCCGTCGCTCCGATCGCCCTGGCCTTCGCCGTGCTGGACCTGACGGGCTCGCCGACGGACCTCGGACTCGTCGTCGCCGCGCGCTCCCTCGCCAACGTCGCCGTCCTGCTGCTCGGCGGCGTCCTCGCCGACCGGCTCCCCCGCTCCGTGATCCTCGTCGGCACCTCGCTCGCGGCAGCAGCCACTCAGGCCGCGGTCGCCGTGACGGTGATCACGGGGACGGCGACCGTCGCGGCCCTGGTCGTGCTCAGCGTGCTCAACGGCGCCGTCGCGGCGATGAGCCTGCCCGCCGCGGCCGCCCTCGTCCCCGAGACGGTGCCGGTCGGCGAGCTCCGCCCGGCCAACGCCCTGCTCCGCCTGGGCCTGAACGCCGGGAGCATCGTCGGCGCCTCGGGCGGGGCCGCGCTCGTCGCACTGGTGGGTCCCGGGTGGGGGCTGGCGGTCGACGCCGCGGGCTTCGCCCTGGCCGCGGTCCTCTACTCCCGTGTGCGGCTGCCGCGGACGGTCCGCTCGGGCCCGGGCGCCTCCGTCCTCGCCGACCTCCGCGAGGGGTGGCGGGAGTTCACGAGCCGGCGCTGGGTGTGGATCGTCGTGGCGCAGTTCACCGCCGTCAACGCCGCGTTCGTCGGCGCGACCACGGTCCTCGGCCCGGTCGTCGCCGACCGGTCCTTCGGCCGAGCGGCATGGGGACTCGTGATCGCCGCGCAGACCGTCGGCCTGGTGATCGGGGCCGTGATCGCGCTGCGCTGGCGGCCCCCGCCGGGCGCTCGGGGCGGGCGTCGCCCTCATGGCAGTGACGGCCGTCCCGGTCGCCGCCCTCGGGATCCTCCCGGCGCTCCCCGCCCTCCTCCTCGCCTTCGCCCTCGGCGGAGTCGCGCTCGAGATCTTCGCCATCGCCTGGGACCAGTCGCTGCAGACCCACGTCCCCCGCGAGGCGCTCGCCCGGGTCTACTCCTACGACATGGTCGGCTCCTTCCTCGCCGTGCCGCTCGGGGAGGCGCTCGTGGGCCCGCTCGCCGACCCCGTCGGGCTCGACCGCACCCTGCTCGGCTGCGCCGCGGTCGTCCTCGTCGCCTCGCTCCTCGCGGCCTCCAGCAGGAGCGTCCGCGGGGTGGGCACGGACCGTCCGCGGCCGCAGACGCTCTAGCGCGTCCCGGGAGGTGCGGGTGAGGGGGCGAGCGGTCGGAGGTGCCGGAGGATCGCGGTCGCGACCGCCCCGGGGGCCTCGCGCTGCACGAAGTGGCCGACGCCGTCGAGCTCGATCAGCTCGCGGCCTGCGGAGAAGTACCTGCCGTTCGCCCGTGCGAGGGCGGGCGTCTCGCAGCCGTCGGCCGTCCCGAGAAGGAAGGTCGTCGGCGCGTCGAGGCGCGGCCAGGCGTCGAGGGCCTCCTGCGCGGCGCGGTACACGGCCCGGCCGGGCGCCTCCCCGGCGCCGTGCCGGTAGTAGTCGACGACCGTGTCGGCGAAGCCGCTGGTCGCCGTCGCCGCGAGGACCTCCTCCAGGGCCTCCGGCGGGAGGGAGCCCGGAGGCGACCACTCCCGCCAGGCCCAGCGGACGAGCTGCGCCGGGTCGCCCCGGAACGCCTCAGCTCCCGCGGCCGTGCAGAGCCAGTAGCGGTACCAGGCGGCGGCGGCGTCGTCGAGGACCTCGCCGCCGCTCAGCTCGCTCGACGGTCCGTACGCGGTGGCGAGGGTGACCAGTGCGCGACCCGCTCGGGCGCGAGCGCCGCGACGGCGTGAGCGGTCCGCGCTCCCCAGTCGTGGCCGACGAGCACGACAGGCCCGAGGTCGAGCGCCTCGAGGAGATCGAGCAGGTCGGTGGCCAGCGCGGCGACTTGCCCGGACCGCGCCCCGGGGTCGACGACACGGGTCCGCCCGACCCCGCGCAGGAAGGGGCGCACCACCCGGAGCCCGGGGGGGGAAGCAGCTCCAGGACGCCGTCCCAGGTGGCGGGGACGTCGGGGAAGCCGTGCACGAGCACGAGCGGAGTGCCGTCCTCCGGTCCCTCGTCGAGGTAGTGGATGTCGGTGAAGCGCGTGGACAGGACGCGCGCACCCGTCCCCTCCTGCTCCGGCCCGTCCGAACGGGAGTGCCGCGGCCCGCTCACGGGCGGTAGAGGGAGTCGATGGGGACCTCGCGGCTCGAGCCGTCCCGGGTGGTGATCGTGACCGTGCCGGCGGGCCCGGCGGCGAGACCGTCGGACGAGGGCCACCAGGCGGTCCAGGAGCCGCCCTCGAGGGTCGCGACGACCGGCTCGACGCCGGCCTCGTTCAGCACCACCGATTCCACGTCCGCGCCCGCGAAGCCGACCGCGTAGATCAGAGCGGCGTCCCCCTCTCCGAAGGTTCCGGCCGAGCTGAGCTGGACCGCGTCCGCGGCGAGGGGGCCGACCGGTGCGGCGTCCGCCACCTCCCACATCCCCGCGCCGTTCCCGGCGCTGAGGCAGTAGTAGAGGGAGTCGTCGAAGCGGTAGATCATCGAGGCGGCGTCGCCGCGCGCGTCGAGGTGCGAGACCTCCGCCGGCCCGGCCTCGCCGTTGGGGCTCTGCAGGTTCGTCGCGCACCACTGCGTCGCCGACTGCCCGAGCTCGGAGCTCGGCAGGAGGCGCTCGGGGATCGCGGTCCAGGAGGCGAGCACCGCGCGGTTCAGCCCGACGGAGCCGGTGCCGGGGATGAGACCCGGGACCACGACGACCACCGCGGCTGCGGCTGCGGCGGCCAGGAGCACGGTCGCCGCGCCGGCGACGGCCCAGTCGCGGGGGCGGAAGAAACGGGGAGCGGACGCGTCCTCGCTGACCAGGATCTCGCCGAGGAGCGCGTCCCGACCTGCGGCCTCGGCCGCGGAGAGAGGGGTGCGGGGCTCGGCGTCGTGCGCGCGGAGCAGGTCGAGGAGCTGGTCGGTCATGAGAGGGTCCGTTCTGCCGTGCCGGAGAGGAGCGTGGAGTCGAGGGGGGCGAGCAGCGCCGCCAGCCGCCGCTTCGCGCGGGTGAGCCGCATCGCGTAGGCGGCCCGGGAGCAGCCGAGCACCTGCGCCGCCTCGGCCTGCGGGAGGTCCTCCCACACGTGGAGGGCCAGAGCCTCCTGCTCGGCGAGGGGCAGCCGCTTCCACGCGCTCTCCAGGTCGAGGCGGTCGCCGACCGACGGGTCGGCCTGCTCCTCCGGGGCGAGGGTCCCGATCCGCACGGCCAGCGCCTGCCGGCGGTTCTCGCCGCGGGCGGCGTTGAGGATCGCGTGCCGGGCGGTGCCGAACAGCCAGGGCCGCACGTTCTCCGGCAGGTCCTGCCGGCGACGCCAGGCGGCGAGGAAGGTCTCGCCGACGATGTCGTCGACCGTCGCGGCGGGAGCGCGGCGGCGGACGAAGCGGAGCAGGTCGTCGAAGTGGGCGCGGTACAGCTCGGAGAAGTCGTCTCGGGAGCGGATGCTCATGGTTCCCCTTTCGCGGAGTCACAGGTACATGTCCGGCTGCGGCGGCGATGCAACATCCGTGTCGGCGGGAGTCCCGCTGGGGCGGTGGCCGCGGCGTCCTGCGCGGCGCTCCGTGTCCGGGCAGGATCCACCGCGCGGGGGAGGTCCTGCGAGCGGCAGGCGGCGATCCGCATCGACCGCACGCCGGAGAGGAGGGGCCCTCGGCGGGTGGCGGGCTGTCGGAGGGAGCAGCGGACGCGCGGTCATCCCCGAGGCGCACCGGACGCGACTCCCGGACGACGCACCGGACTCCTCCGGCCCGGGACTCTGGCAGAACGCCGCCGAGCCTCTGCTCCCGGCGCCCGTCCCGCCCAAGGAGACCTTCGTGAACCGCGCCCTCGCTTCCGCCGCCGCCTCAGCCCTCGTCGTCGTCGACGTCGTCCAGCGCGCCGCTGACGCCCGATGACCGGCTCCGGGAAGCCGGCCGGCGATCAGGCTCCGCTCCGCCTCGCGCTCGTGCACGTCGACTTCTGGTCGGCCGTGAAGCTCTCGTTCCTGCTCGGCCTCGCGCTCGCGGTACTCGGCCTCGTCGCCGTCCTGGTCGCCCATCCGCTGCTCGTGCACTCGGACCTCTTCACCCAGGCCGACACGCTCCTCGGGCAGGTCGTCGGCGATCAGGTCGACCTCGACGCGATCCTCTCGCTGCCGAACGTGCTGGGCTTCGCGCTCGTCGGAGCCGTGCTGAACACCGTCGTCGCCACCGCCCTGGGCGGGGTGGGGGCGCTGCTCTTCGGATCCGCCGCCGCCCTCGCGGGCGGGCTCCCGGTCGACCTCGCCCGGCACTGAGGGGCTCCGCTCCGACTAGGCCGCGAGCCCTCCCTCGGGAACCGGGGACGGACGGTCGTCACCGAGGAGCGGCGCCTGCTCGGGCTCGGCGGCGACGACCATGTCGCGCCCGGACGCGGGGGTGAGGAGCTCGCGCAGCCAGAGGCGGTTCACGGCGTGCAGACGGGGACGATCGAAGCGGTACTCCAGCACCGCGTTCGGCTGCACGAGGATCGCGTGCGAGCGCGGCTCCGACTCCTGCAGCGTCCTCCAGGTCAAGCGGAACGGCTGTCCCTGCTCCATCCGCGCGCGCACCGCGATCCGCACGTGCGCGAGCGTCCGGTCCTCGAACTCGATCCGGCGCCGCCAGGCGCCGAAGATCAGCACTCCCACAGGGGCTCTCCTCATCGTGTCGGTCGAGCAGCCCGCAGAACGGCAGGGGCGGCGGGCGCGAGGCTCGCAGGGCCGGACCGCCATCGGACGGTCCGGTCGTGGGGACCGGAGTAGAGGTGGGTCCGAGGCTGGTCCCTTCCCGGAGGTGTGCGGACGGAGTGCGCTCCCGCGTCAGTCGGCGAAGATCGCGCCGACCGGCTCGCGCTTCTCGGCCTGGAAGCGGTCCTCGGCGCGGCCGAGAGCCCAGTAGGCCGAGAGCGAGAGCGCCCGGCGCTCCACGCCCCACTCGTCCTGCAGGAGGGCGCGCAGCTGCTTCATCGCGGTGCGCTCGCCGTGCGCGAAGACCTCGAGCACGCCCTCGGGCCTCGGCTCGGCCCGGACGGCCGCGACCAGCGCCCGGCCGGCCTCGAGACCGCCGCGGTGCAGCCAGCGCACCTCCACTCCGGCCGGAGCGGGAAGCGCGAGCTCGTCGGCGGCCGAGTCCACCTCGATCAGGACCAGGCCGCGCGCGTGCGCGGACATCCCCTCGAGGGCGGAGGCGATCGCCGGCAGAGCGGAGTCGTCGCCGAGCAGCAGGTGCACGGCCTCGGGGTCGGCGCTCGGCGACCAGGCGCCGCCGGGCGCGGAGAGGGCGATCCGGTCGCCGGGAGCCGCGGCGAGCGCCCACGGTCCCGCCACCCCTTCGTCGCCATGCACGACGAAGTCGACGGCGATCGAGCGCCGCTCGAGGTCGACCGAGCGGACGGTGTAGGTGCGGCGCACGGGCAGCTGCTCGGGGGCGACGCTCGCCCGGAGCGCGTCGAGGTCGAAGGGCGGCTGGAGGTCGGAGCCGCGCGGCGGGAGCAGGAGCTTCACGTAGCGGTCGGTCGCGGCGAGGCGGTCGGGGTCGGACTCGGCGAGGAACGCGTCGAGCCCGTCGCCGCCGAGGTGCACGCGGACCAGGTGGCCGGTGAGGCGCTCGGTGCGCAGCACGGTGAGCACGTGCTGGCTGCGGGCGCGGCGCGGGCGGTCGGGGGACGGGGCGGCGTCGGTCATCCGCCCAGCATGCCCGGTCGTGCTCGGTGCGGGCCGAGTGCAGCCCGCTCGCGGGCGGGCGCCGAGGGGTCACGATCGGTCGCTTCGGGAGGGAGGAAGGAGCCGTTCGTGACGCATCGGAGCAGGCCGGAGGCACGGCCGGGACGTCGCGGCGGCGCCGAGCGCGAGGCGGCGGCGCGGGCGCGCCTGCGGACGAGCGGGCGCCGAGGGGTCACGAACGGTCGCTTCGGAAGGGAGGAAGGGACCGTTCGTGACGCATCGGAGCAGGCCGCGGCGAGGCCGGGACGTCGCGGCGGCGCCGAGCGCGAGGCGGCGGCGCGGGCGCGCGTGCGGACGAGCGGGCGTCGAGGGGTCACGAACGGTTGCTTCGGGAGGACGGAAGGAGCCGTTCGCGACGCATCGGAGCAGGCCGGGACGTCGCGGCGGCGCCGAGCGCGAGGCGGCGGCGCGGGCGCGCGTGCGGACGAGCGGGCGTCGAGGGGTCACGAACGGTCGCTTCCGACGGGTGGAGGGGACCGTTCTCGACGCATCGGAGCGGGCCGGGGGCACGGCCGGGACATCCGGCGCCCAGCGCGAGGCGGCGGCGCGGGCGCGCGTGCGGACGAACGGGCGCCGACGGGTCACGAACGGTCGCTTCGGGAGGACGGAAGGAGCCGTTCGTGACGCATCGGAGCAGGCCGAGGGCACGGACGGGGCATTGCGGCGGGGATCCGCGCGAGGCGGCGGCGCGGGCGGGCGCTGATCCGTCGCTCACGGCCTGCGGAGGAGCGCAGGACGGGCCGTCCGCGACGGATCGGAGCGGGCCGGGCGCGACTGGGCGCCGCATGCGGAGCGAGCGCGGGCCTGCCGGAGGGCGCCGGGCGTCGATCCGTCACGAACGGCCCGTGCGGGAGGACGGATCGGAGCGGGCGGCCGGAGGCCGGGCCGACGGAGCGGAGCGGACAGCAGCGCCCGTCGGCGGAGCGGGCGGCGCCGCGGCCGGTCAGCGACGGGTGGGAGCGGGCCGCCGGAGGCCCGGACCGACGGAGCGGAGCGGACAGCAGCGCACGCGGGCGGGGCGGGCGGCGCCGCGGCCGGTCAGCGACGGCTGGGAGCGGGCGGCCGGAGGCCCCGGCCGACGGAGGGGAGCGGACAGCAGCGCACGTCGGCGGAGCGGGTGGCGCCCCGGCCGACGGCCCGGCGGACGGCCCGGCGGGCGGCCGGTGGCGCGAGGTGCGCTCGCGCGGGGCGCGGCGGCGGGGGCGCGCCTACTCTCGCGGGATGACTGCGACGGCTCCGCGACTCCGGCACGACCGACTGGTCGCCCCCGACGTGCTGCGCGGAGTGGCGGTGGCTGCCATGCTCGTCGCGCACGCGATGCCGCTCGTGCCGAGCGCGCGCACGGGAGTGGTCGGGTTCCTGGCGTGGAACGTCAACGATCTCGCGTCGCCGCTGTTCGCGCTGGTGATGGGGATGTCGGCGGCCCTGGTGCTCGCGCGGCCCGGTGCCTCGCCCGGGCGGGTGCTGCTGCGGAACGCGATCCGCGGCGCGGTGCTCGTGGCGCTCGGCGTCTGGCTCGAGACCTGGGGCAGCTGGATCGCGATCGTGCTGCAGTACCTCGGCGTCGTGCTCGTGCTCGGCACGCCGCTGCTGCTCCTCCGCTCCCGGACGATCGCCGCGCTGGCCGCTGTGCTCGCGCTCGCCGCCGGGCCCGTGAACGCCGCGGTCGCCGCCGCCGCATCCGGCTCTCCGCTCGCCCTCTGGCTCTTCAGCGGGCCGAGCTACCGCGCGACCAACCTGCTCCCCTTCTTCCTCCTCGGAGCCCTGCTGCTGCGGCACGGCGCGCAGCGGGACCGGCTGCTGCCGGTGCTCGCGGCGGTCGCGGTCGTCGCGTATCCGGTGCGGCCGCTGGTCGCGCTCCTGCTCGGCGTGGAGTCGCCCTCCGGCAGCCTCCCGGACACCCTGCACGACCTCGGGCTCGTGCTCCTGGCCTACGTCGCGGTGGTGCTGTCGACCACGTCGCGCTCCCCCGCTGTCCAGCGGCTGCTGGTGCCGCTCCGGGCGATCGGCACGCTCGCGCTCTCGGTCTACGTGCTGCAGGTGGCTCTCGTCGCGGCGCTCGCGCGGGCGGGCCTCGGCTACTCCGCCGACACTCCGCTCGCCGCTCTCGCCCTCGTGCTCGGGCTGTGCGCGGCCGCCGTGCTGTGGTGGCGGTTCCTCGGTGCGGGTCCCGTCGAGCGGCTGACGGCGCGGCTCACCGGGCTCGTGCCGCGCTGAGCCGCCCGGCCGCCCGGCTGGGTCCGCGGCGAGGACCTGAGCCCGCTGCGGTCCGCGGCGAGCTCGCCTGAGCTCGCGTCGGACCGCGGCGAGCTCGCCTGAGCCCGCGTCGGGCCGCGGCGACCCCGGCTGAGCCCCCGGCACCCGACGGCCCGCGCACGGGCCGCCGGGCGTCCCCTCCCTCAGCGCGCGAGCGCCGACGCCTCCTTCGCGAGGGCCGGGCCGTGCGCCGCGAGCACCAGGTCGCGCACCGCGGTGGCCGGGAGCGACGCGGCTCCGGCCGGCAGCAGGTCCGCGTCCGAGGCCAGCACGAGCGGAGTGTCCGACGACGAGGACGGCAGCCTCCCGTGCGTGCCGCGCACGAGCGACGCGTCCAGGGGCACCAGGTTCATCGCGTAGCGCAGCCCCAGTGCCTTCTTGGCCAGGTTGCCCGCCGCCTTCGCCTTCACCAGCGGGTCGGCCGGGTCGAAGAAGAGCTCGGCCGGGTCGTAGCCGGGCTTGCGGTGGATGTCGACGCCGCGGGCAAAGTCGGGCGCGCGGTCGTCGTCGAGCCAGTAGTAGTAGGTGAACCACGCCCCCGGCCGGGCGACCACGACGAACTCGCCCGAGCGCTCGTGGTCGAGGCCGTAGCGGGCCTGCGCCTCCCGGTCGAGCACCTCGTCGACGCCGTCGAGCCCCTCGAGGATCGAGCGCACCCGCGGCAGGTCCGCCGCGTCCTGCACGTAGACGTGCGCGACCTGGTGGTCGGCGACGGCGAACGCGCGCGACGTCCACGGGTCCAGCTGCTCGCGGCCGTCCTGCACGTAGACCTCGAGCAGGCCCTCGCGGCGGAGCGCCCGGTTCACGTCGACCGGAGTGTCGGCGTCGGCGATCCCGTACTCGGCGACCACGATCACCGACGCGCCCAGCGCCTCCGCGTCGTCGAGCAGCGGAGCGAGCACCACGTCGAGCTCCGACGCGGCCCGGCGCGCCTCGGGCGAGTCCGGTCCGAAGCGCTGGAGGTCGTAGTCGAGGTGCGGCAGGTACGCCGTGGTCAGCTCGGGCGGGCCGGAGCCGTCGCCCGCCAGCACATGCCGGGTCGCGTCGACCATCCACTGGGTCGAGCGGAGCGACGCGGTCGGCCCCCAGTACTGGAACAGCGGGAAGGCGCCGAAGCGCGAGACCAGCTCGTCGTGCAGCGCCGGCGGGCGCACGTACGCGTCCGGCGACTTGCGGCCGTCGGCGTGGTAGATCGGGCGCGGAGTGACGGTGACGTCGGTCGTCGCCCCCATCGCGTACCACCAGCCGATGTTGGCCGCGCGGTACGGCTCCCCGCTCAGCCGGCGCGCGGTCTCCCAGACCTTCTCTCCCGTGACCAGGCGGTTGTGCTGGCGCCACAGGTGCACCTCGCCGAGGTCGCGGAAGTACCAGCCGTTGCCGACGATCCCGTGCTGCGCGGGCATCGAGCCGGTGAGCATGGTCGACTGCACGCTGCAGGTGACCGCGGGCAGGACCGTGTCCAGCGGCAGGCGCCCGCCCGCGCGGGCCAGCCGAGAGAGGCGGGGCATGTCGGCGAGCGCCGTCGAGGTCAGCCCGACCACGTCGAGCAGCAGCACGGGCCTCACAGCGCCGCCGCCTGCGGGAGGAGGGGCGCCAGCAGCGCCTCTCGGGAGGCGGGCGTGAGCAGGTGCGCGGCCGCCCAGGCGAGCTCGGCGCCGATGCCCGTCGAGAGGTCGCTCGGGGCGTCGGCGAGCACCGACCAGGTGTAGGTCTCGACGTCGAGGTGGATCTCGTCGTACGGCCAGGCGGCGTCGACCGCCGAGACCGCCTCCGCCAGGACGGCAGTGGTCGCCGAGAGCGGCGCCTCCGGCCGGTGGTGCAGCGGCACGTGGAAGTGCACGCGCCACGGGCCGGTGCCGGGGAGCGTGTCCAGCGCCTCGGGCAGGTCGTCGACGCGGAGCACTCCGTCGATCCCGTTCTCGCGGGTCTGGTGCAGGTAGCGCTTCTCGACGAACGGGGTGAGCGCGGCGCGGCCCGAGGGGTCCTCCAGGTGGAGCGCGGCGGAGGCCTGCACCTTGACCACGCGCAGGCCCGCGTCGCGGATGCGGCGGACGGCCGAGACCGGGTCGGCGAAGGAGACGGCGAGGTGGCAGGTGTCGAGGCACACGCCCACGTACGCCGGGTCGACCACTCCGATCCGCGGGTGCAGCCAGTCGACGACGTCGTCCACGGTGTCGAGGATGCAGCCGGGCTCGGGCTCGATCGCCAGGCGGATCGCGTGGCCGGTGGAGCGGCGCAGGTCGCGCAGCTCCTCGACGAGCCGGGCGAGGTTGCGGCAGGCGGCCTCGTCCTGCTCCCGTCCCCAGCCCTCGCGCCAGCCCAGCGGCAGCGTCGAGATGCTGCCGTCGGCGCCGGCGGGCAGCAGGTCGGCCAGGATCCGCGCGCAGTCGATCGTGTACTGCAGGCGCTCCGGCGTGGTCCAGTCGGGGCGGTAGACGTCGAGCTTCACGACCTCGGCGTGGAACGCGGCGTACGGGAACGCGTTGAGCGTGCGCACCTCCAGGCCGTTGCGCTGCAGGGCCGCGCGGAGGACGGCGCGGTCCTCGGCGCTGGCGACCAGGCGGGCCGCGAGGTCGCGCGGGATCCACAGGCCGACTCCGACCAGGGCGAGCCCGGCGGCCACGCGCGCGGGCCCGGCGTAGACGTCGAGCTGGCGGACGACCCCGGCCAGGTCCTCGGCGGGATGGACGTTGGTGCAGTAGGAGAGGTGCATCACACGACCTCCGCCACGCGCGGCGCGCCCCGGAGCACGGAGTTGCCCTCGAAGGTGCGGCCGGCCGACTCCTGCACGTCGAAGCCCGCGACGGGCGAGAGGTCCAGGCGTCCGCTCTGCCCGTAGAACTCGACCGGGTTCTGCCAGAGCAGCCGGTCCACGTCGCCCGCGCTGAAGCCGGCGACGAGGAGGAGGCGGCCGGTCTTCGCGGTCGTGAGCGGGTCGGAGCGGCCCCAGTCGGCGGCGGAGTTGACCAGCACGCGGTCCAGCCCGATCCGCTCGACCAGCGTCACCAGGCGGGTCTCGTCCATCTTCGTGTCGGGGTAGATGGAGAAGCCCATCCAGCAGCCGGAGTCGCGGACCGCGTCGACGGTGACCTCGTTGAGGTGGTCGACGAGGACCCGCCCGGGCTCGAGACCCGAGTCGGCGACGACCTCGAGGGTCCGGCGGGTGCCCGACTCCTTGTCGCGGTGCGGGGTGTGCACCATCGCGGGGAGGCCGTGCTCGCCGGCGAGCTCGAGCTGCTGGCGGAAGACCTGGTCCTCCTCGGGGGTGAGCGAGTCGTAGCCGGTCTCGCCGACCGCGACGACGCCGTCCTTGGCGAGGTAGCGGTCGAGCTCGGGCAGGACGGCCCGGCAGCGCGGGTCGTTCGCCTCCTTCGGGTTGAGCCCGATGGTGCAGTGGTGGCGGATGCCGAACTGCGCGGCGCGGAAGCGCTCCCAGCCGATCAGGGCGTCGAAGTAGTCCGTGAACGAGCCGACGTTCGTGCGCGGCTGTCCGAGCCAGAAGGAGGGTTCGACGACCGCGCGGACGCCGGCGTCGAACATCGCCTGGTAGTCGTCGGTGGTGCGGGAGGTCATGTGGATGTGCGGGTCGAAGATGCGCATCGTCGCGCCTTTCTCATCGGTGGTGGTGCCCCGCGGTCGGGGCGGCGTTCGGGGGCGGTCAGCTCGGCAGGAGCACCGCCAGATCGTCCGGGAGCGGGCGCCCGGCCGCGCGGCGCTCGTCCGCGAAGCGGCCGGCCATCGCGCGCAGCTCGGCGTCGCTGCGCTCCTCCAGCCCGGCGACCGCTGCGAGCGGGACGCCGAGGAAGACGAGCTTGAGCACCCCGTGCCGCCAGGCGTGCGCGTCGAGGTGGCGGCGGGCGAAGGAGCCCATCGCCGCGGCGACGAGCCGGGTGTCGTTGGCGCGCAGGGCGTCGGCGGTCAGCTCGAGGCCGGCGAGGGTCGTAGCCGGTCCCGGGTCGCCGAGGGCGTTCAGCCCGGCCAGCACTCCGCGGCGCTCGGCGCCGTCCCCGCCGCGGTAGAGGCGGAGGAGGAGAGCGGCCAGGTCGTCGTCGCCGAGCGCCTGCGCGGCGGCCTGCACCAGGGCGGCGCGGGCCGCGTCGTCGTGCGTGCCGTGGACGAGGCCGTGCGGGTCCTCGGCGGGCCGGAGCGGCTCGCGTCCGGCCTCGCGGCCCGCGGCGGGGAAGAAGCGCTCGATCCGCGACGGGCGCTCGAGGACGGCGGAGCGGGCGGCCGCGGTCCACGGGTGCTCGGCGTGCGAGGAGGCGCCGCCGAGCGCCTCCTCCATCGCCGCGAGACTCGCCACGGCCAGGCGGGGCGCGTCGTGCGAGTGCCGGGGCAGCTCGACGGCGGCGATCCCGCGGTAGCCGATCTCGGCGAGGGTCGCGAAGGCGGCCGCGAGGTCGAGCGATCCGGTGCCGAGCTCGAGGTGCTCGTGCCGCTCCGGGAGCATGTCGTCGACCTGCACGTTCAGCAGCAGGTCCCCGGCGCTGCGGAGGGCTCCGACCACGCCGTCCGGCTCCACCACGACGCAGTGGCCGAGGTCGACCGTCAGCCCGACCGACTCCGGGTCGCCGAGCTCGCGGCGCAGCAGCAGCGCGTCGGCCACCGTCTCCACCAGCATCCCCGGCTCGGCCTCGACGGCCAGCCGCACGCCGTGGCGCTCGGCCGTCGCGACGACGCCGCGCATCCGCTCGACGAGAAGACGCCAGGCCGCGGCCGCATCCGCGCCCGCCGGCACGACCCCCGACCAGAGGGAGACGGCGTCGGCGCCCAGCAGCGCGGCGATCTCGATCGCGCGCTCGAGGAAGCGGACCCGGGGGCCGGCCTCCTCGTCGACCAGCGTGGGGCGGTGCTTCGCGAACGGGTCGAGCAGGTACCGCGCGCCCGTCTCGACGACCACGCGCAGGCCCAGCTCGTCGAGCCGCGACCGGAGCGCCAGCGTCCGCTCGCGCCAGTCGGCTGCGAAGGGATCGAGGTGCGGGTGCCCGAGGGTGAGCGCGACGGCGCGGTACCCCGCGGCGTGGATCACCGTGAGCGCGTCGTCGAGGGTGTGGTCGGCGAAGCCGTTGGTGCCGTAGCCGAGGACGGGTCCGGTGGCGCTCATGTGATGTCCGCCGTCCGCGGGCGGCGGAGCAGGAGGGAGCCGAGCGCGTCGAGCGCGAGCAGCGCCGCCCCCAGCTCGGGACGCTTCAGACCGGCGAGCGCGGCCTGCAGCGGGATCATCCCGGTGATGCCCGCGCGGGTCGCCGTCCGCGCGGCCGCGGCCGTCGGCGTCCGCACGGCCTGCAGCTGCGCGGTGAGCACGAGCAGGAGCCAGCGCCCGAGGCCCGCGGCGACGACCGCGGCGGGGGCGGCCCGGCGCTCGGCCAGAGCGCCGGCCGCGGTGGACAGCGCGATCGCCGCGGTGCCGGCCGAGACCGCACCCGCCGCGACCGGGGTGGTGCCGTGCACCTCGCCGCGCGAGAGCACGGTGACGCCGAGCGTGTGCGCGGCCACAGCGGCGGAGGCGGGGGCCGCCGCGCGCACGCCGTCGACGCCCGCGCCGAGCAGCACGTCGAGACCGCGGCAGGCCGCCATCACGACCGGGCCCAGCGGAGTCGGCTTCGCGAGCAGGTCGTACGACCAGATCCCGGCCGCGAGCGGCAGCGAGAGCGCGAGCGAGCGCCGCCCGTCCACGACGGCCGCCACGACGATCCCCGCCGCGGTCAGCGCGGCCGCCGTGCCCAGCGCCGCCGAGCGCCGGATGCGCCCCGAGGGGATCGGCCGCTCGGGCCGCTCCCGGGCGTCGAGCTCGGCGTCCGCGTAGTCGTTGAGCGCCATGCCCGCCGAGTAGAGCAGCGCGGAGGACAGCGGGAGCGCGACCGTGCGCGCTCCCACTCCGCGGCCCGCCCACGCTCCGCCCGCGACGGTGTCGCCGATCACGGTGAGCGCGGCCTTCGCGCGGACGAGCTCGAGGTAGTCGCGCAGCTCAGCCATCGCTCCGCGTCCCGCTCGTCACCGGGGTGCGGCGCTCGGCGACGAGCGCGCCGGTGCGGGCGGACCAGGCCACCAGCTCCGCGGTCTGCTCGGCGAACCCGTGCACGTCGCTGCCCCACGGGTCCTTGAAGAAGAAGCCGAGCTCGCCGACCGGGCCCGAGACGCCGGCCTCGTCCGCGAGCGCCAGCAGGCGGGCGAGGTCGAGGATCAGCGGCGCCGCGAGGGCCGAGTCGTACGCCGACCAGATCGTCTGCACCGTGATCCGCGAGCCGAGGAAGCCCTCCGCGTGCACGTGGTCCCAGGCGGTCTTGACGTCGCCGAGGTCCGGGACGTTGTCGATGTGGAGCGGAGTGACGACGTCGTCGCCGAGGAGGCTGCGGAGTCCGCGGTTCTTCGAGACGAGCTTCGAGCGCACCGCCTCCGGGTCGGCGAGGGTCTGCCCGTCGCCGCCGCCGAGGAGGTTCGCCCCCGCCCACGAGAGCACGCGCATCCCGCGCGCCGTGAACATCGGCGCGAGCACGCTGCGGAGCAGGGTCTCCCCCGTCTTGCCGTCCTGGCCGGCGATCGGGATCCCGGCCTCGGCGGCCCACTCCTCCAGGGCCGGCAGAGCCAGCGCGGTCGAGGGAGTGAAGCAGGCGTAGGCCGCGCCCGCGACGACGGCCGAGAGGGCGGCGATCGAGCTCGGCGGCAGGAGGCGCTCGCCCGGACGCGCCAGGGCGGCGCGCAGAGCGGCGAGGTCGTGGAACTCGGGACGGTCGGCCGGCAGCACCTCGGTCGAGGCGACGTCGATCACGACGACCCGGGCGAGGCCGTGGCGCTCGCGGAAGGCGACGATGTCGGCGGCCCGGCGGTCGATCTCCTCCTGCTGCGACGCGGCGTCGGAGGGGGCGAGGCGGATCTCGGCGTCGGTCGCGTCGATCCGGTCGGCCACCTCGGCGACGACCGAGGTCGGGAACATGCCACCGGCCGCGAGGCCCGTGGCCTTCTCGAGCAGCGGGGTCGGCGAGACGTCGTGGCCGCCGATGACGATGTCGGCGAACCCGGCGAGCGGGACGTCCTCGAAGGCGGGGGTCGCGGTGGCGCAGCCCGAGCTGGGCGCGGCTCCGGCGGCGATGGCGTGCAGGCCCACGGCGGCCGTGGTGGCGACGCTGCCCCGGGCCCCGATCAGCCAGAGGCCGATGCGCCCGCTCGATCGGGGGGCGCCTGTGGTGGTGGTGTCGGACGAGGTCATCGTTCTCTCCTGTCTGGAAGGGCTGGCTGAGCGGCGATCGTCGGGGCGCACCCGGGCGATCGGAGTGGGGAGGGGCCGCGGCCGGGCGCGCGTCGCGCCTCCGGCCGGCCGTGTTGCGCAGGACCCGCACGCAGGGCCCGCCGAGATTGCGCGACCGTGCGTTGACTGGTTTCCTCAGGTGTGCTGTCCCCCGAACCCGTCCTCCGGGCCGAGAGAAGGAGCTGAGCGTGGCCGAGCGCGCGGGTACCGCGACCGGCGACATGCTGAGGCTGTTCGCCGACGGTCGGCCGCGCACCCGCGCCGAGCTGGTCGAGGAGACGGGCCTCGCGCGGACCGCGGTGATGACGCGCCTGGAGCAGTTCTTCGACCTCGGACTGATCGCGCACCTCGACCGCGCTCCGTCGACCGGCGGCCGCCCGTCCGCGCGCCTCGTCTTCGACCCGGCCGTCCGCTCGCTCCTGGCCATCGACCTGGGCGCGGCGCACTCGACCATCGCGCTGACCGACTTCGACGGCCGCATCATCGCCGAGCGCCGCGAGGAGCTCGACATCGCGCAGGGCCCCGTGGCGGTGCTCGGGCACGCGCTCGACGTCTGCGACGGGATCCTCGCCGCGGCCGGCGTCGACCGCTCCGCCCTCGCGGGAATCGGGGTCGGCGTGCCCGGCCCGGTGGAGCACGCGAGCGGCCGCCCGGTGCGCCCGCCGATCATGCCCGGCTGGGACGGCTTCGACATCCCCGCCTTCGTGCGCCGGCGCTACGACACCACGGTGCTCGTCGACAACGACGTGAACCTGCTGGCGCTCGGCGAGCGGGCCTCGCGGTTCCCGCACGCCCTCGATCTGATGTTCGTGAAGGTCGGCACCGGCATCGGCGCGGGCATCGTCTCGTCCGGGCTGCTCCAGCGCGGAGCCCTCGGCTCCGCCGGTGATCTCGGCCACGTCCAGGTGCCGCGCACGGCCCCGGCCGCGGCGGGCGGTCAGGAGGGGGACCTCGAGGCGGTCGCGGGCGGCTCCGCTCTGGCCGCCGGGCTCGCCCGGGCGGGCCGCGACGTGCAGTCGGTGCGCGAGCTGATCGACCTGCTGAAGGCGCGCGATCCCGAGGCCGTGGAGGCGGCGCGGATCGCGGGACTCCAGCTCGGCGAGGTGCTGGCCACCTGCGTGAGCCTGCTGAACCCCTCCGTCATCGTGCTGGGCGGCGCGGTCGCCCTCGCCAGCCCGGAGATCCTGACGGCCGTGCGCTCGGTGATCGACGAGCGCTCCCTCCCCCTCGCGACGCAGCGGCTCGACGTGGTGACCGCCGAGCTGGGCGGCAGCGGGGGCGTGCGCGGTGCCGCGCTGATGCTGCGCGGGCACCTGCTCAGCCCCGCCGTGGTGGACGGCTTCCTCGAGCAGCTGCGCGCCGAGGGGCGGGCGGTCCGCTAGAGCGGCGGCCGCGCGCCCGGAGATGGCGGGCCGCGCCGGCGCGATCCCTCGCGGACCGCGTCGGCCGCACCCGGTCAGGAGCGGACCTCCGCGCGGTCGGCGTCCTCCGGCTGGGCGCCGAGAGCGGCGGCGACGGCGGCGTCGATGCGCGCCTGCTCCCCCGCGGCCCGGCGGCGGCGGCGGACGACGGTCAGCACGATGAGCCCGATGAGCAGGGCGAGGAGGAGCACGGCGCTCCACGGCACGGCCGCGGCCGAGGTCTCGGCGGTGGCGACCGGCACGTCGGGGACGACGACGGCGGAGTCGGCCTGCGCGGCCTGGTCGGCGGTGACGACGGTGCCCGAGAGCGCGGCGCGGGCGGTCGCGACGAAGAGCGGCCAGACTCCGGCGACGGTCACGGTGCGCGAGACGGAGGTTCCGGGGAGGAGCTCGGGCAGCGGCTCCGGGTCGGTCGCGGACACCGGCGCGAGGCCGAAGAGGCCGGCGACGCTGATCTCGGCGCCCGGCGCGATACGGGTGTTGCCCGCGTTGGTCACGGTGTAGTCGACGGTCGCGGAGCCGGGGGCGAAGGGGTTCCAGCCGCCCTGGTACGAGACGGCGAGGCCGTCGATCGACAGGCGCGGGGCGAGCTCGCCGCCGACGCGGAGGTACATGCGCGAGCCCAGGCGCCGGTCGACCGAGACTCCGGTCTCGCCCTGCACCAGGATCGAGGAGACGACGCCCGCGGCGTAGTCGCCCGGGGTCACGTCGTCGGGGACGACGACCTCGAACGGGACCTGCACGCTCTCGCCGGCGGGCACGGTGACCTCGGGCTCGGGGAACGCGATCCAGCTGCCGAGCTGCGTCGAGGGCTCCGCGGCGGGGAGCAGGTCGAGCTGGCCGGCCTCGGTGATGAAGCCGTCGGAGCCGTAGACGCGGAACGTCTGCTCCTCGTCGTCGTAGTTGGAGACGATCAGGGCGTCGCTGAGGCGTCCGCCGGGATCGAGGGCGTACGCGTAGTTCGGCCGCTCGCTGCCCTGCTCGGTGTCGGCGGGGCGCACCCCCCAGGTGACCGGCGTGGAGGCGGGGTCCGCCTCCTGGGCACCCGCCTGAGCCGAGAGGCCGCCGGCTGCGAGGAGCGTCATCAGCAGCAGGGCGGCGGTGGTGCGGGAGGTGCGTGGCATGAGCGACATCGATCAGGCTTCCGTTGCAAGGGGGGATGCCTCCCCGCGGGACGCCGCTCCGGTACGCGGCACGCCGAGCGGGGCGGACCGGAGTGGCGTCTCGCGGGGAGACGGGGGGAGGGTGGGGCGGCCCGGAGGCCGCCCCACCGGTGCTAGCCGAGCGCGGTGAGCGTCAGCGTCGCGGTGTAGGTGCCGGTTCCGACCGAGAGCGGGAGCTTCAGGTCGAGGTCGGCGCCCAGGACCGAGGATCCGGTCGGGTGCTGCGCCGCGGCGGAGCCGAGGACGCGGGGCGTGGCGAGGCCGTTGCCCGAGTCGAACCCGGAGGGGACGGCTGCGCCGGCGACGGCACCGCCCGTGTTCTCCAGGACCTCGGGGGTCCAGCCGAGGTGCTTGCCCGAGAACGTCTTCTCGCCGGAGCGGAAGTCGCTCAGCTGGCCGGTGACCGACCAGGCCGGGCCGTTGAGGCGGGTGTCGGTCACGCGGACCGGCACGAGCTCACCGGAGGCGGCGAAGTGGTCGCCCTGCTCCTCGGCGACGCCGAGGTTCACCAGGTTGCTGGTGCCCTCGAGCGTCCAGGTCAGCTCGCCCTTGTTGGCCTCGGGGACGATGACGGCCACGGCCTGGTCGCCGGCCGCCGCAGCGCCCGCCGCCGTTCCCGTGAAGGTGCCGTCGACTCCGGCGGCGGTGTTGCCCGCGCCGAAGTTGACCGCCGGCGCGTTGTCGGCGAGCGCGATGCGCCCGCCGACCGTCGAGCCCGCGAGCTGGACGTTGCCGGAGTTGCCCGAGAGCGTGAGGTTCCCGCCCACCGTGTTGCCGAGGGCCGAGGCCGAGCCGTCCTCGTTCGCGCCCAGGAGGACGCCGCGCGAGGAGCCGGTGACGGCGAGCGAGCCGCCGACGATGGCGCCCTGCACGTTCACGCCGAAGTCGCTGCCGGCGAAGGTGGCGTCGCCGCCGACGCTGGTGCGGTCGACGTCGACGTAGTTCGCCGCGTCGGTGCTGACCGAGCCGTCGACCGAGAGGTCGCTGAACTCGACGTCGATCCCGCCGGCCTCGACCATGCCGCCGACCGTGAGGTCGCGCAGGTAGAGGAAGCCGTTGCGGCTGCCGTCCGAGAACGACACGACGTCTCCGCCGACGCTGGTGCCGTCGATCGAGATGCCGTACGCGTCGGTGCCGATCACGTCGCCGCCGATGGTCGCCGAGGTGGCGTCCAGCCAGGCGTCGTCGCCGACGATGACGTTGCCGGTGACGGTCACGTTGCCGAGCACGCAGGTCTGGCCCGCGCCGACGTTGAGATCTCCGGTGATCGTCTGGTTCCCGAGCTCGGTGGTGCAGTCCGTCGTCGCCGCGAAGGCGGACGGCGCGGCGACCATCGCGAGGGAGGCGGCCGCGAGGACCGCCGTGGGCGTCTTCCACTTCATGGGGGTTCTCCTCGGTGCGCTCGTGCGCGTCGTGCTGGTGGTGGTGCTGTCGGTGCGGCGCGCGCGGCGCGGGGTGCGCTCAGCCACGGAGCGCAGCGATCGCGGAGTAGCTGCGGGAAGCGGCCTCGAGGGAGTTCCCCGTGCTCGGCGGCGTCGCCAGCGTGGGAGCGGTGTCCTGCTCCCAGACGCCGAAGCGCTGGCCGCGGTCGCGCAGCTCCGAGAGGAACGCCTGGTAGGGCAGGTTGCCCGCGCCGAACTCGACGATGTCGTAGCCGTTGGTGTTGGCGTTGTTCGTCTTGCCGTCCTTGAGGTGCAGGATCGGGTAGCGGCGCGGGTTGCGCTTGATGTAGTCGAGCGGCTCGAAGCCCGGGTAGAGCTTCTTGCCGACGTACGCCCAGTAGACGTCCATCTCGAGGTACACGTGACGCGGGTCGGTGTTGTCGTAGAAGAGGTCGTACAGGCGGGTCTTGGGGTCGTCCGTGGCGAACCCGAACTCACCGGCGTGGTTGTGCTGGTAGAGCTTCATGCCCGCGGCCGAGACCTGCTGGCCCCACTTGTTCCACTCCTCCGCCGCGGCGAGGTAGCCCGCCTTGGTGTTGACGTTGGTGGGCGCGTTGCCGGTGCCGAGGTGCGGCGTGCCGAGGATCTGCGCGATCTCGATCTGCTTGCCCAGCTCCGAGCGGAGGAGGTTGGTGCCGACGTGCGAGCCGACGGCGCGGAGGCCGTTGTCGTCGAGCAGCTGGCGGATCTGCTGCGGGGTGATCGCTCCGACGTTGCCCTGGGTGTACCCGGCGAACTCGATCTCGCTGTAGCCGATGCGGCCGAGCTCCTCGAAGACGGCCCGGAAGCCGAGCGACGAGACCTTGTCGCGGACGCTGAAGAGCTGGATGCCGATGCGGTTGATCGGGACCAGGCGCGTGGATCCGGACGAGGGCGCGGGGGCGGCCGTGGCGGGTGCCGCGAGGGCTCCCGCTCCGACGCCGACCGCGACGGTCGATGCGGCCAGGGCCGTCATCAGCGAGCGCCGGCTCATCGGCTTGGCCGTGATGGATGCGTGGTGGTGGTGCATCATTTCTCCTTCGAAATGGCAGATGGTGCAGGGGGTGGGGGGCCGGCCGGCCCAGTCGAGCCGGCCGGCCCCTGCGCGGGGGCTACTGCTGGACGGTGAGGTTCAGCAGCGCCGACGCGGCGTTGGTGTCCGCCGTGGCGGTGTGGGTGACGGTCAGCTTGTAGCTGCCCGCCGCGAGCTTCGGGAGCGTCACCACGACGTGCCCGTTCTCGTCGAGGGTCCCGGTGAGCATCGCGACGGTGGAGAGGTTCCTCTTCACCATCACGCTCACCTGACCGGTGCCGGCGACACCCGTCGAGGACGTCGCGTCGACCGTGACCTGCGCGCTGGCGCCCGGCTTGACCGGGTTGGGCGAGACGGTCGCGGTGAGCTCCGAGGCGGCCTTCGAGACGATCAGGCGGGCGGTGCCCTCCGAGGCCTTGAAGGTGGCGTCCGAGCCGTACGCCGCACGGAGGGTGTGGGTGCCGGCGCCGAGGGTCTTCGGCAGGGCGAAGGTCGCCTTGCCGTCGTTCAGCGTCGCGCGGCCCAGCTCGGTGGCGCCCTCGTAGAGGACGACCTCTCCGCCGGGGTTCCCCCCCTGACCGGTGACCGTGACGGTCGCCTCGCCCGGTGCCCCGAAGGTCACGCGGGGAGCCGAGAGCGCCACGGTGGTGGTCGACGCGGCGGTCGGGGCGTTCGCCGCGGCCAGGTCGATCGTGAACTTCACCGTGCCGACCGCCGAGACGTTGCCGCCGGTGTCGGTGGCGCGGTACTGGATCGTCCGGGCGCCGTTCGTGGTGAACGGGACCGTGTACGCGCCGTTGACGGCGCGGACCGTGGTCCACGTCGTGCCGTTGTCGGCGGAGTACTGGACGGTGGAGAGCGCTCCGTTGTCCGTGGCGGTGAGGCCGAGGGTCACGGGCTTGTTGTAGACGCCGCCGACGCCCGCAGGCGCTGCCGGGTCGAGGGTCGCCGCGACGGTCGGAGCCGTCTTGTCACCGGCGCCGGCACCCTGGAAGGTGAGGGAGTCGAGCGACAGGCCGCTGGGCGAGGTCACGTAGAGCGAGCCGGTGCCGCGGGGGACGTTGGTGCCGAAGGGGACGAGGACGTCCTTCCAGCCGGCTCCCGCGGGGATGGTCGCCGTTCCGAAGGGCGCTGCGTCGGCAGCGTTCCAGCGGAGGTCGACGGTGCCCTCACCGGTGGCGCGGACCACGACGCCGGTCAGGTTGGCGAAGTTCACCGGGTCCCAGCGCAGGAAGGATCCCGCACCGAGTCCGCTGACGGCGTTGCCGCCGCTGGCGGTGGTGTCCGCGTAGGGCAGGACGCCCTCACGGGCGGCGTGCTCCGCCTCCTGCGTCTTCGGGTTCAGCCGCAGCGTCGCCTCGGCCGCAGCCGGGGGCAGGCCGTTGAAGCCGCCGTCCGTGTAGGTCACGACGACGGTGCCGTACAGCAGCGCGCCGGGGCCGTGCTCGGGCGAGTCCTTGGACGTCGGGAACGCTCCCTTGGCACCGGTGCCGGTGACCTCGGGGTGGGCGTGCTCGTCGTGGCCGAGGCCGTAGGTCCAGCCCACGCGGCTGCTGACGATCTGGTCGCCGTCCTCAGCGTCCTTGCCGGTCACCTGGTAGGGGATCGCGTCGCCCCAGCTGAAGAACGAGCCGTTGCCGGGCGTCTGGATCTGGATCTGCGGCGCCTGGTTGCCGACCGAGATGACCCGCGAGGTCAGGCTGAACTTGCCCTTGGCGTCGGTGACGCGCAGACGGGCCGTGAACTGTCCGAGCTCGGTGTAGGTCTTCTTGACGGACACTCCGGTGGCGTCGAAGGTGCCGTCGCCGTCGAAGTCCCAGTCGTAGGTGAGCGCGTCGCCCTCGGGGTCGGTCGATCCCTTGGCGTCGAACGTGACCTCGAGCGGGGTCTGCGAGGCGGACAGGGGGGTCGCGGTGAAGCGGGCCTGCGGCGCCTTGTTGCCCTCGGCGTAGTCGATCCGGTACAGGCCCGCGTCGGGGTTGGCGCGGAAGAATCCGTCGCCGTACTCGATCACGTACATCGACCCGTCGGGGCCGAACTCCATGTCCATCGGGTTGTCGTGGATCGGCTGCGCGGCCTGGCTGAGCGCCGCGTTGGGGAGGAAGTCCTCGATGTGCGTGACCGCGCGGTCCTCATCGAGCGTGAACGCCGCGATGTAGTCCTGCGAGAACTCGCCGAAGAAGGTCTTCTTGTCCCAGTACTCCGGGAACTTCGACGTCGAGGTGTTGTCCGCGTCGAAGTGGTACACCGGTCCGCCCATGGGGCCCTGGCCGGTGCTGGTCCCGAAGTTGACGAGCTCGTCGAACGGCTGGTCGCCGGGGTTGTCGCCGTAGTAGACGGTCGCCGCCTTGGCGTCCGGGATATCGACGAGGCCGGTGTTCCAGCGCGAGTTGTTCTTCAGGTTCTCCGGGTCGAAGAAGCCGCGGGGCGTCGACGTCTCGAAGTTCCACTCGTTGTACGGCGCGTTCGGTCCGTGGACGTAGGGCCAGCCGGAGTTGTGCGGCTCGTCCAGTCCGGTCGCGTTCCACTCGACGAGGCCCATCGGGCCGCGGACGCCGTCGGCCGCAGCGGCCTTCGTGGCGTCGGGGCCGTAGTCGCCCCAGGAGAGGGTGTTCGTCTCGGCGTCGACGTCGATCTTGAACGGGTTGCGGACGCCCATCACGAAGATCTCGGGGCGGGTCTTCTCGGTTCCCACCGGGAAGAGGTTGCCGTCGGGGATCGTGTACGAGCCGTCCTCCTGCACGGTGATCCGGAGGATCTTGCCGCGGAGGTCGTTCGTGTTGCCGGCGCCGCGACGCGAGTCGAAGCCCGGGTTCATGCGGGGCGCGTCGTTGTTCGGCGCGAAGCCCGCGGCACCCGGAGCGCTCGCTGGCGTGTTGTCGCCGGTGGAGAGGTACAGGTTGCCGTCGGCGTCCCAGTCGAAGTCGGCACCCACGTGGCAGCACTGCCCGCGCTGGGTCTCGATGTCGATGATCTTCTGCTCGCTCGCGAGATCGAGGCCCGAGCCGGTCCACTTGAACCGGGAGAGGCGGTTGATGCCCTTCCACTGGTCCCAGTAGCTGTCGGTCGCGCCCTCGGGCAGCATGTTCGGGGCCGCGCCGGTCGGGGTGTTCCCGGGGGGCGCGTAGACGAGGTAGACCCACTTGTTCTCGGCGAAGTCGGGGTCGATGCCGACGGACTGCAGCCCGTCCTCCGAGTTCTGGTACACGGGGATCGTGTTGACGACACGGGTGGTGCCGGTCTTGGGGTCGGTGTGGCGGATCTCGCCGTTCCGAGCGGTGTGGAGGACCGACTTGTCCGGGAGGACGGCCAGGTCGAGGGGCTCGCCGACGTTCTTCGTCAGCAGGACCTTCTCGTAGTTGCTCCAGTCGAGAGCGGATGCTCCGCCCTCGGAACCGTGGTCCACTCCGTCGTGGGCCGAGGCGGGCAGGCCGAGGGCGGTGAGTCCGGAGACCGTCACCATCCCGGCGATGCCGAGTGCGAGAAGACGCCTGATGCTTCTTCTCGAGGATCGCTTACCATTCATGCGTGATGTGATTCCTTCAATGAGGTGTTCATCGCAGAGGCCGGGTCCGTCGCTGTCCGCACGACTGAGCGGATCCGGTCTCCTCCTGTCCGGCCCTGGGGCCGGTGTCTTGCACTCCTCCTCCTCTCGCGGATGCCGGTGGCGCTGCGCTGCGGGTCGTCAGTGATCCCGGGGCGGCGCCGAGGTGGGGGCCGGCGCGGGATGGTTCCCGCGCCGACCCGGGCTGGTGGGGCCGATCAGGACTCGAAGGCCGAGGGCAGGTACTCGGAGACGTTGTCCTTGGTGACGACCGGCGCGAAGAGCTGGATCTGGCGCGGGACGCCGAGCGAGCTGGTGTCGGCCATCGACTTGTTCTGCTCGACGAGGCGGGCGAGCTTGATGCCGTCCGCGGCCTGGGTCGAGGGGTAGACGACCGTGGCCTTGACGACGGAGTCGTCGGCCTCGATCGCGCGCATCACGTTGGCCGATCCGGCGCCGCCGACGAAGAGGAACTCGTCGCGTCCGGCGGTGTCGATCGCCGCGAGGACGCCGACGCCCTGGTCGTCGTCGTGGTTCCAGATGGCGTCGATCTTCGGCGCGGCCTGGAGGAGGTTGGCCGCGGCCTGCTCTCCGCCCTGGACGGTGAAGTCGGCGGCGACGCGGTTGTCCACGTCGAGTCCGCAGCCCTCGAGCGCGTCCGAGAAGCCCTGGCTGCGCTCCTGGGTCAGCGGGAGGGAGTCGATGCCGGCGATCTCGGCGACGACGGCGTCGGGGTTGTCGCCGAGCTCCTCGCAGATGTAGGTGCCGGCGCTGACGCCCATGCCGTAGTTGTCGCCGAGGATGGTCGACCGGGCGGCGAAGGGGCTGGAGAACTCGCGGTCCACGTTGATGACGGTGATGCCCGCCTCCATCGCCTGGGTGGCGACCTGCGTGAGCGCCGCTCCGTCGATCGGCAGGAGCACGATCGCGTCGACGCCGTCGTTGATGAAGGTCTCGACCTGGCTGATCTGGAGGTTGACGTCGTTGGTGCCCTCCGCGGTGCGGAGCTCCACGTCGTCGTACTTCTCGGCCTCGGCGATGGCGGCGCGGCTGACCGCGCCCATCCAGCCGTGGTCGGCGGCGGGAGCGGTGAAGCCGATGACGACGTTGTCGCCGGAGGCGTCGTTGTCCGAGGCGGCCACGGCGGCGGCGGTCCCGCCGGAGGCGGCGTTGCCGGTCTCGACCGGGGCGTTCGAGATGCAGCCGGTGAGCATCAGCGCGACGGCGCCGAAGGCGACGCCGGCCGAGCCGAGTCGGGCGGTGCGGGAGAGGCGGCTGCGGGTGAAGGGGCGTGCGGGCATGGAAGTGATCTCCTTCGATCGATCCGAGGGGTCCGAGGGCACACGTGTCCTGCGGAGAGGTGACCTGAGTGGTCGGGTGGGTTGCTGTGTGTGGAGGAGCGGGGCCGGAGCCCCGGGGTCAGGACTTCCTGCCGCGGGCGGCGAACCGCTGCTGCAGCAGGACGGCGGCGACGATGATCGCGCCCTTCGCGACGGCCTGAGTCGAGGTCGACATGTTGTTCTGCGTGAACACGTTGGTCAGGGTCGTGAAGATGAGGACGCCGAACACGGTGCCGACGATGGTGCCGCGGCCGCCGGCCAGCAGCGTGCCTCCGACGACGACCGCCGCGATGGCGTCGAGCTCGTAGAGGAGGCCGTTGGTCGAGCTGCCGGCGGTGGTGCGGGCGAGCATCATGACGGCGGCGATGCCGGCGGTGAGCCCGGCGAGGCCGTAGACGTACATGGTGTGGCGGCGGACCTTGATGCCGGCGAGGCGGGCGGCCTCGGGGTTGCCGCCGACCGCGATGGTGCGACGGCCGAAGGTGGTGCGGTTGAGCAGGATCCAGCCGGCGACGGCGACGACCACGAAGATCAGCACGAGCACCGGGATGCCGAGCACGTCGGCGCGGAAGAAGTCGAGGAACGGCGTGACCGTGACGACCTGCGTCTGGCGGTTCGAGATCAGCTCGGCGAAGCCGCGGGCGGCGACGAGCATCGCCAGCGTGGCCATGAACGCGACGACCCGGCCGTAGGCGATCAGCGCGCCGTTGATGAGGCCGCAGACGAGGCCGACGACGACCGCGGTGAGCACGATCACCAGCCAGGAGGTGTTGGCCGCGTAGTACTGGGTCGAGACCGTGCTCGCCCAGACCGTCGCGAGCCCCATCACGGAGCCGACCGAGAGGTCGATGCCGCCGGAGGTGATGACGAAGGTCATCCCGATGCTCAGCACGCCGATGACGGCGGCGAGGCGGAGGATCGTGAGCACGTTGTCGACGCTGGCGAAGCGCTCCCCCGCGGTCGCGAATCCGACGATGCAGAGGATCACCAGTGCGAGCAGCAGCCCGACGTTGCGGCCGAGGGAGCCCTGCATGAGGCGGGCGATCCCGGAGCGGGAGTCCTTCGAGGGCACGCCCCCGGAGGAGCCTCCCGTCGCGGCCGACGCGTGACGGGCGGCGTCCTCCTGCGGACCGCCGATCGACGGCGACGCGGTGTCGAGCTGTCCGCTCACGCTGCACTTCCTTCCATGACGAGATCGAGCACGCGGTGCTCGTCGATCGAATCGGCCGGGCCCTCGTGGACCACGGCGCCGTCGGAGATCACGAGCACTCGGTCGGAGAGTCCGAGGACCTCGCCGATCTCGCTGGAGACCACGAGCACGGCGGCGCCGTTGGTCGCGAGGTCCCTGATCAGGGTGTAGATCTCGGCCCGTGCGCCGACGTCGACCCCGCGGGTCGGCTCGTCGAGCAGCAGGACGCGGCAGCCGCGCACGAGCCAGCGGGCGAGGAGCGCCTTCTGCTGGTTGCCTCCGGAGAGGGTGCGGGCGTCGCGGTCGACCCCGGAGGGCCGCAGGTCGAGGGAGACCGCCTGCTCGGCCGCCGCCGCGCGCTCGGAGCGCTCGTCGAGGAAGCCGCGCTTGGCGAAGCGGTCGAAGGTCGAGAGGGTGATGTTGCGGTAGACCGGCTCGTCCAGGAGCAGGCCCTGGCTCTTGCGCTCCTCCGGGCAGAGGCCGATGCCGGCGTCGACCGCCGAGGTGACGGAGCCGGCGCGCAGGCGCTTGCCCGCCACGCTGACCGTCCCGGTGCTGGCGCGGCGCGCCCCGTAGATGGTCTCGAGGATCTCGGAGCGGCCGGAGCCGACCAGCCCCGCGAGCCCGACGACCTCGCCGGCGCGGATCTCGAGGGAGACGTCCGAGAAGGAGCCCTGCAGGCCCAGCTTCTCGACCTTCAGCAGCGTCTCGGCCTCGACGTCGAGCTCCTGGCGGTCCGGGAACACGTACTCGACGGCGCGGCCGGTCATCAGGGTGATGAGCTTCGAGGTGGGGGTGTCGGCGACCGCGAGGTTCTGCGCGACGGTGGCGCCGTCCTTGATCACGGTGATCCGGTCGCCGATGGCGCGGATCTCGTCGAGGCGGTGCGAGATGTACACGATGGCGACGCCGGAGGCGGTGAGCTGGCGCACCACGTGGAAGAGGTTCTCCACCTCCTCGGAGTCGAGCACCGCGGAGGGCTCGTCCATGATGATGACCCGCGCGTCGTGCGAGAGGGCGCGGGCCATCTGCACGATCTGCTTGCCGGCGGCGGAGAGCGTGCCGACCTCGCGGTTCGGCGAGATCTCGGAGTGGCCGAGGCGCTCCATCAGCTCGCGGGTGATCCTCGTGGCCTTCGCCCGGGCGGTGAAGCCGCCGCGGGAGAGCTCGTGGCCGAGGAAGATGTTCTCGGCGACGGAGAGGCCGTCGACGACGTCGAGCTCCTGGTACATCGTCGCGATGCCCAGGGCGAGGGCCGCCGTCGGGGACGGGATCGTGACGACGTTCCCGTCGACGAGGATCTCGCCCTCGGTGGGCTGGTGGGCCCCGGCGAGGGTCTTGATGAGGGTGGACTTGCCGGCGCCGTTCTGGCCGAGGAGGCAGTGCACCTCACCGGGTCGGACATCGAGGTCGACGCCGTCGAGAGCACGGGCGCCGGGGAAGACCTTCACGATGCCGCGCATCTGCAGAAGCAGCTGCTGAGACTCGTCGGAGGTGCGGGGAAGAGGCTGTGCAGCAGTGCTGCGGGGGTCTGCGGTGACCATGCGGATGAAGCTACTTCCACTTACGTCGCGGGTCAAGCAAAAGTTCTGAACCGATTCGAAGGCGGTTCGGGTGATCGCCCAGTCGCCCCGAGGGCTTCCTGCTACCGCGTCAGGGCTGGGATCCGCGGGATTACGCGACATCTGACGGCGGCGGTTGAGACATTCCGTCCGTGATAGAGCGCTCTCCGAACCCTATGAACGCGCTCATGTCGGTGCAGCCCGGGCGCGTCGCCCCGGAGGCGGCCTCGCCGAGCGCGGTAGCGCCCGCGCCCCGACCCGTGGCAGGGTCGTACGGCCGACGAAAGGACGACGATGTCGAACGACCGAGCCCTGCGCGTCGCGATGGTGGGGACCGCCTTCATGGGCCGCACCCACTCGCACGCCTGGCGCACCGCCTCCCGCTTCTTCCCCCTCCCCCTCCGCCCCGAGCTCGCCGTGCTCGTGGGGAGCAACCCCGACTCGACCGCGGAGCGCGCCGAGCGGCTGGGCTGGAGCGAGGCCTCCACCGACTGGCGGGCCGTCATCGCCCGCGACGACATCGACCTCGTCGACATCTGCACCCCGGGCGACACCCACGCCGAGATCGCCATCGCGGCCCTCGAGGCCGGCAAGCACGTGCTGTGCGAGAAGCCCCTCGCCAACTCCGTCGAGGAGGCGGAGCGGATGGTCGCCGCGGCCGCCGCCTCCGGCAAGGTGGCGATGTGCGGCTTCAGCTACCGCCGCACCCCGGCCCTCGCCCTCGCGAAGCGCTTCATCGAGGAGGGCCGCCTCGGCGACATCCGCCACGTGCGCGCCCAGTACCTGCAGGACTGGCTGTCCGACTCCGAGGCGCCGCTGACCTGGCGCCTGCAGAAGGAGCGCGCCGGCTCGGGCGCCCTCGGCGACATCGGCGCGCACAGCATCGACACCGCCCAGTGGCTGACCGGCCGCGGCATCACCTCGGTCTCGGCGACGCTGCGCACCTTCACCACCGAGCGCCCCGTGCTCAGCGAGCAGGTCGGCCTCGGCGGCCGCGCCGGTGCCGACGCCCCGCGCGGCGCCGTGACCGTCGACGACGCCGCGGCCTTCACCGCCTCCTTCGAGGGCGGCGCCCTGGGCGTCTTCGAGGCGACCCGCGTCGCGACCGGCCGCCGCAACGCCAACCGGATCGAGGTGAACGGCGAGCTCGGCTCGATCGCGTTCGACTTCGAGCGGATGAACGAGCTCGAGTACTACGACGCCCGCGACCCCGAGGAGGCGCAGGGCTTCCGGCGCATCCAGGTCACCGAGCCGGCGCACCCGTACATGGCGGCCTGGTGGCCGACCGGGCACGGCATCGGCTACGAGCACCTCTTCACGCACCAGGTCGTCGACCTCGTCGAGGCGATCGCCGGAGGCACGGCGGTCACGCCCACATTCGCCGACGCCCTCGACGTGCAGCGCGTCCTCGACGCGGTCGCCACCAGCGCGGGCGCGTCGTCCGTCTCCACGCCGGTCGCCCGCTGACCCGACCGTCCCCTCCCCGCGAGATGCCGCTCCGGTGCGCCTCCCCCGGCGTGTCGCGTGCCGAAGCGGCGTCTCACGGAAGGGGGCGGCGGGCGCGGGGAGTCACAGTCGGCGCCGTGCGCCGATCCTGCGCCATAATGCGCCTATGAGCAAGAAGATTGACGCTGCGCATCGCGCACTGGTAGAGGCCCTCGACAAGCACGCCCGACTCGTCTCGGACAAGGAGTCGAAGCCGCGGAAGGTCGAACGGGCCGGAGCCGAGCTCCGCGCCGCGACGAAGGCGTACGCCGCGCTCGTGTCCGCGCGCACCGGCGCCGCGAGCCCCTTCGCCGATCTGGCCGACCCCCGCCTGGACAAGCCGACCATCGCGTCGCTCCGGGCCGAGCGCGACGCGATCGCGAAGCGGATCGCCAAGCACGAGGCGTCGGCGGGCGAGGACGGCGCGCTCGCGAGCTGAGCGTCCGGCGCGGCGCGGTCAGGCGCTGAGCAGCCGTCACAGCGCGATCCCGCGGTGAGCGCGCGCCTCCGCTGCCTCCGAGTCGCCGTGTTACGCGCGGGTTCCGCGCGGGTCCGACCGCCTTCGTAAGGTGATCCCCGGGATCCGCGCAGTCGCGGCGCCGAGCGACCGGAGGCCGGTCGCAGCGCCGGCGGTGACCAGCACCGCCCGGTCGGCACCGCGTGCCCGGATCCTCTCCACGGAAGGATCCCCACAGCCATGACCCTGCGCACCCGACTCCTCGCGACCTCCGCGATCGCCGCCTCCGCCGCCCTCCTCCTCGCCGGCTGCTCCGGCGCGGGCGGCGGCGACGACACCGTCCGCATCGGCGTGGTCGGCGCGAGCGACCCCTACTGGGCCACCTACGAGAAGGCCGCCGCCGCCGCCGGGATCGACGTCGAGATCGTCGACTTCAGCGACTACAACCAGCCCAACCCCGCCCTCACCGAGGGCGAGATCGACCTCAACCAGTTCCAGCACATCGCCTACCTGGCGCAGTACAACACCTCGGCCGACGCGGATCTCGTGCCGATCGGCGCGACCGCGATCTACCCGCTCGGCCTCTACTCCTCGCAGTACGACGACGTCGCGGACATCCCCGCCGGCTCCACCGTCGCGATCCCCAACGACGAGACCAATCAGGCGCGCGCGCTGCTGGTGCTGCAGTCGGCCGGGCTCGTCGAGCTGAAGGACGGCGGCGGAGTGCTCTCGAACGTCGACGACGTCGAGTCCTCCTCGAAGGTGGAGGTCACCGCGCTGGAGGCCTCCCTCACCCCGACGTCGCTCCCGGACGTGGCCGCCGCGATCATCAACAACGACTTCATCGAGAACGCGGGCCTGAAGGCCTCGGACGCGATCGCCCAGGACGACCCGAGCGACCCCGCCTCCCTGCTCTACACGAACATCTTCGCCGCCCGGGCCGACGACGCCGGGAACGAGACCTACACGAAGCTCGTCTCGATCTACCAGGACAGCCAGGACGTGCTCGACGGCGTCTCGGAGCAGTCCGGCGGCACCGCGGTCTTCCTGAAGACCCCCGCCTCCGAGCTGGAGACCTCGCTCGAGTCCGCCGAGACCGACATCTCCGCCGCCTCCTGACTCCGGCACCTGCGGCACCGCGCCGGTCGGGTCCTCCGCTCGCGGAGCTCCCCACCGGCGCGGGCCCGCGCCTCCCCCGCAACAGAAAGGGCGCCCCGTGCCGCTCATCCGCATGACCGACGTGCGCAAGGTGTACCCCGGCGCAGGGCGCGGCGCCGCCCCGACCGCGGCCGTCGACGGCGTGAGCCTCGAGATCGAGGCGGGCGACGTCTACGGCGTGATCGGCTACTCCGGCGCCGGCAAGAGCACGCTCGCGCGCCTCGTCAACGCCCTCGAGCCCGCGACCAGCGGCAGCATCGAGATCGACGGCCGCGAGACCGTGGGCCTGCCCGAGCGCGAGCTGCGCCGGCTGCGCCTGGGGATCGGGATGATCTTCCAGCAGTTCAACCTGTTCGGCTCGAAGACCGTGGGGCAGAACGTCGCCTACCCGCTGCAGGTCGCGGGCGTCCCGCGCACGGAGCAGCGCGCCCGCGTCGACGAGATGCTCCGCTTCGTCGGTCTGAGCGACAAGGCGCGCAGCCACCCGGAGCAGCTCTCGGGCGGGCAGAAGCAGCGCGTCGGCATCGCCCGCGCCCTCGCCGCCTCCCCGCGCATCCTGCTGGCCGACGAGGCCACCAGCGCGCTCGACCCGGACACCACCGGCGAGGTGCTCGCCCTCCTCCGCCGCATCAACGAGGAGCTGGGCGTCACCATCGTCGTGATCACCCACGAGATGGACGTGGTCCAGCAGCTCGCGACGAAGGTCGCGGTGATGGAGTCGGGCCGCATCGTGGAGCGCGGGCCCGTCTTCGACGTGTTCTCGGCCCCGCGCGAGCCGGTCACCCGCCGCTTCGTCTCCACGGTCGTCCGCTCGGTGCCCTCGCCCGCGGAGGCGGCCGTGCTGCGTACGCGCCACCGCGGCCGGCTGGTCACGCTCTCGTTCTCGGACGACTCCGCCTCCCAGGGCGACGTCTTCGCCGAGGTCGCGGCGGCCGGCGTGCCGCTCGAGCTCGTCTACGGCGGCATCACCGACGTCCGCGGACGGGCCTTCGGCCACCTCACGGTCGCCCTCGACGCGCCGGACGGCGTCGTCGACCCCCTCCTCGCCCGCCTCGGCGGACGCGTCGCCCTCACGGAGGTGCCCCGATGAACGAGCTGATCCCGCTCCTGCCCAAGCTCGTCCAGGCGACCGGCGAGACGCTCTACATCGTCGCGCTGAGCCTCCTCTTCGGCGGGCTCGGCGGACTGCTGATCGGACTGGGCCTCGCGCTCACCCGCGGCGGCGCCCTCTACGCGAACCGGATGGTCCACGGACTGCTCAACGTGATCGTGAACGTGTTCCGGCCGATCCCGTTCATCATCTTCATCGCCGCGGCCCAGCCGCTGGCCCGGCTGGTGGTCGGCTCCGGCATCGGCACGGACGCCATCGTCTTCACCCTCTCGCTCGGCGCCGCCTTCGGCATCGGGCGGATCGTGGAGCAGAACCTGCTGACCGTGCAGCCCGGCGTGATCGAGGCGGCGCGGTCGGTCGGAGCGAGCCGGTTCCGGATCGTCCGCACGGTACTGCTGCCGGAGGCGCTCGGTCCGCTGATCCTCGGCTACACGTTCGTGTTCGTCGCCGTGATCGACATGTCGGCGGTCGCCGGATACATCGGCGCCGGCGGGCTCGGCAACTTCGCGATCCAGTACGGCTACCGGCAGTTCGAGCCGGTCGTCACCTGGGCCGCGGTGCTCGTGATCATCGTGATCGTGCAGCTGGTGCAGCTGCTCGGCAACGTGCTGGCCCGCCGCGTCCTGCGCCGCTGAGGCCGCCCCCGCACGAAAGCGGGACGCCACTCCGGTACGCGACACGCAAGGGTCGCTGTACCGGAGTGGCGTCTCGTGGAGGCCCGTCCGCCGGGGCGGGAGGCGTCAGTAGCGCGGCTTGCGCTCCGGGCGCTCGCTCGAGCGGCTCGGGCCGCTGGGGCGTCCGCCGCGGTCGGCGCCGGCGCGGCTCGGACGGCGGTCCGGCTTCAGCTCGATCAGCTGGCCGCTGATGCGGGTGTCGGCGAGGCGGTCGAGCACGTCCTGGGGCAGGTCGGCCGGCAGCTCCACGATCGAGAAGTCCGGGCGGATGTCGATGTGCCCGAAGTCGCCGCGGTTGAGGCCGCCCTCGTTCGCGAGCGCGCCCACGATCTGGCGGGGCTCGACGCGCTGGCGGCGGCCGACCTCGATCCGGTACGAGGCGAGGTTGCTGTTCGCCGGGCGCTGACGGCGCTCGGGACGCTCGCCCCGGTCGCCGCCGCGGTCGAAGCGGTCGCCGCGCTCGGGGCGGTCGCCCCGGTCGGGCCGGGAGTCGCGGTCCTCGCGCTCGCGACGGGCGAAGCGGGGGTCGTCGGGCGAGAGCAGCAGCGGCTCCTCGCCCTGCGCGACGATGGCCAGCGCGGCGGCGACGTCCGACTCGACCACGTCGTGGTGCTCGACGTAGTGGCCGATGATGTCGCGGAAGCGCTGCAGGCGCTCGGTGTCGGCGAGCGCCGCGGTGATCGCGTCGTCGAAGCGCGAGAGGCGGGTGACGTTGACGTCCTCGACGCTCGGCATCCGCATCTCGGTCAGCGGCTGGCGGGTGGCCTTCTCGATGGCAGCGAGGAGGCGGCGCTCGCGCGGCGTGACGAAGCTGATCGCCGCTCCGCTGCGCCCCGCGCGACCGGTGCGGCCGATGCGGTGGACGTACGACTCGGTGTCGATCGGGATGTCGTAGTTGACGACGTGGCTGATGCGCTCGACGTCGAGGCCGCGGGCGGCGACGTCGGTCGCGACGAGGATGTCGAGCTTGCCCGACTTCAGCTGCTCGACGGTGCGCTCGCGCTGGGCCTGGGCCACGTCTCCGCTGATCGCCGCCGCGGTGTAGCCGCGGGCGCGCAGCTTCTCGGCCAGCGTCTCCGTCTCGCTCTTCGTGCGGACGAACACGATCATGCCCTCGAAGTTCTCGACCTCGAGGATGCGGGTGAGGGCGTCGACCTTCTGCGGGTACGACACCATCAGGTAGCGCTGGGTGGTGTTGACGGAGGTCGTGGTCTTGTTCTTGACCGTGATCTCCTCCGGCTCCTTCAGGTACTTGCCGGAGATGCGGCGGATCTGCGCGGGCATCGTCGCCGAGAACAGCGCGATCTGCTTCTCGACGGGGGTGTCGGCGAGGATCGTCTCGACGTCCTCCGCGAAGCCCATCTTGAGCATCTCGTCGGCCTCGTCGAGAACCAGGAACTTCAGCTGCGAGAGGTCGAGGGTGCCCTTCTCGAGGTGGTCCATGATGCGGCCGGGCGTGCCGACGACGACGTGGACGCCGCGGCGGAGCGCGGAGAGCTGGGTGCCGTAGCCCTGGCCGCCGTAGACGGGGAGGACGTGGACGCCGCGGAGGCCGGACGCGTAGCGCTCGAACGCCTCGCACACCTGCAGCGCGAGCTCGCGGGTCGGGGCCAGCACGAGGGCCTGCGGCGTCTTCTGCGAGACGTCGAGGCGCGAGAGGATCGGCAGCGCGAACGCCGCGGTCTTGCCGGTGCCGGTCTGGGCGACGCCGAGGACGTCGCGGCCGGAGAGGAGGGACGGGATCGTCGCGGCCTGGATGGCCGAGGGCGTCTCGTAGCCGACCTCCTTGAGGGCCTTGAGGACCGGGTCGGAGAGACCGAGGTCGGAGAAGGTGAGCGTGGGGGCGCTCTCGGAAGCGGTGTCGGCTTCGGGGGCGGAATCGGGGGTATCGGTGGACGCCATGGTGCAACGGTAGTGCTCCGGCGGCGCCGCCGTCCGAGGGAACCCCGAACGCTCGGGCGATCCCGACCCTCCGGAGGCGCCTCGAGCGCCCGTCACGGGGTGAAGTCGAGCAGCACCTTGCTCGAGCGCGAGGCGTCGCGGGCGAGCTCGAAGGCCTCGAGCGCGCGCTCCAGCGGCAGCACCTGTGTGACCACCGGCGCCACCGCGAGGCTCCCGTCGGCGAGCGCCGCCAGCACCTCGTCGATCTCGTCGACGAAGCGGAAGGAGCCGATCAGGCGCAGCTCCCGGGTGATCGCGAGCGAGATCAGGGCCGGCTGCTCGCCCGAGGGGAGGAGTCCCACCATCACGACAGTGCCGCCGCGGGCGGCGCCCCGGACGGCCGAGGCGAGGCCGCGCGGGCTGCCCGAGGACTCGAAGACGACGTCGGCCGCGACCTCGGCGATCGCGTCGGCGTCGGTCGCGCGGATCGTCCGGGTCGCGCCGACCGCCCGGGCGATCGCGAGGGGCTCCTCGGCCAGGTCGACGGCGACGATCTCGGCCGCCCCCGCCCGCTTCAGCACGGCGACGATCAGCGCTCCGATCGGGCCGCTGCCGATCACCAGCGCGCGACGTCCCGCCACCTCTCCGGCTCGCGAGACCGCGTGCCAGGCGACGCTCGCCGGCTCCGCGAGCGCCGCCTCCCGGAGCCCGAGGACGGCGGGCAGCTCGCGGAGCATGCGCGCCGGCAGCACCGCGTGGCGGGCGAACGCGCCCTGGGTGTGCGGCATCCGCGCGGCGCTGCCCAGATAGGTGCCCTCGGTCGCGAGGTTGGGGCGCCCGTCGGGCCACTCGCCGCGAGCGGTCGCGGGGTGCACGGCGACGGCCGCGCCGACCGGGGGTCCCGAGCCGTCCACCGCTGCCTCGACGACCGTGCCGACCACCTCGTGGCCGAGCGTCAGCGGCTCGCGGAGGATCGACTCGCCCGCGGCGCCGTGCGTCCAGGAGTGCAGATCGGAGCCGCAGATCCCGCCGTACGCGACGGCGACGAGGGCCTCGCCGGGGCCGCGCGGCGCGAGCGGCGCCTCCTCGACGCGGAGGTCGCCGGCGGCGTGGACGACGACGCGGGTGGTGGAGGCGGGGACGAGCGCGGTCATGCGGGTTCCGTTCGGTGGGTCGAGGGGTGGCTCAGACGACGACGGTCATGCCGCCGTCGATGAAGACGACCTGCCCGTTGACGTAGTCCGAGCCGTCGGAGGCGAGCCAGACGGCGGGGCCGATCAGGTCCTCGACGCGGCCCCAGCGCGCGGCGGGCGTGCGCCCGAGGATCCAGCTGTCGAACTCCTCGTCGTCGACGAGGCCCTGCGTCATCTCGGTGTGGATGTACCCCGGAGCGATCGCATTGACCTGGATGCCGTGCTGCGCCCACTCCGCCGTCATCGCGCGGGTGAGGTTGCGGATCCCGCCCTTCGAGGCGGTGTAGGGCGCGATCGTCGGCCGCGCGAGATCGGCCTGCACCGAGGCGACGTTGACGATCTTCCCGGCGCCGCGCGGGATCATCCGCTTCGCCGCCGCCCGGCCGACCACGAAGGCGCTGGTGAGGTTCGTGCGCAGCACCCGCTCCCAGTCGGCGACCTCGAGCTCGAGCAGGGGCACGCGGTGCTGGACGCCGGCGTTGTTGACCACGATGCGCAGCGGGCCCACCGCCTCCTCGATCCAGGCGACGCCCGCCTCGGCGGCCGCGTCGTCGGTGACGTCGGCGGGGAGCGCTCGCGCGCGGAGGCCGGGCCGAGACGTCCCGCTGCGCGCCGGGACGCCGGCGAGGGGCGGTGTCTCGGCGAGGGGCGGTGTCTCGGCACTGACGGGCAGCGGGAAGCCGGCGCCTCACCGCTGCCGGGCGCGTGAGCACGGCAGCTCGGCGGAGAGGCGCCGCGCGAGAGCAGCCTCCGCGCGTCGGCGCAAGGGCCCCCGCTCCGGGCGTCCCCGACCTAGCGTCGGTGGAACGGCATCATCGAGCGAAGGAGCACGACATGGCATCAGGAGTCGCAACGGTCTGGGTCCCCGTCACGGACATGGAGCGGGCGGTCGCGTTCTACCGCGACACGCTCGGCCTCGAGGTCAAGGACACCTCGGACGACTGGTCGGAGCTGGACGCCGGCGGGCTGATGATCGGCCTGAACGCCCGCGAGTCGGCCACGGTCGCGGAGCAGGGCGGGGCGGTCATCTCGTTCCAGCCCGAGGGCTCGATCGAGGACGAGCTGGAGCGCCTCACGGCGCGGGGCGCGTCGATCGAGGGCGAGATCAGCGACCACGAGTGGGGCCGCATCCTCCCCTTCAAGGACTCGGAGGGCAACGACCTCCAGTTCTACTCGCCGCCGCAGAGCTGAGCGGAGGGCCGCCGTCGAGGCGGCCGCGACGAGCGGCGGGCGGGCCGGAGCCGGAGGGCTGCGGTCCGCCCACCGCTGTGCGTCGCGCGGGCGGTCGTTCCCCGCGCAGGTGCATCGCCCGGCCGGTCCGGTCCTCCGATCGTCTCTCCGCCGCACGTGAGGCCCTCCTCCCAGCCCGGCTCCGCACCTGAGGTTCTAGAATCAGCTGTCCGCCGCATCTGCGGAGCCCACATCCGGAGGTCCCCGTGCGTCGTCGACTGCTCCCCCTCGTCCCGGCCGCTGCCGCGCTCCTCCTGCTCGCGGGCTGCTCCGCTCCGTCGACCCCCGCCGGCGATGCGGCCACCGGCGGCGCGACGTCCTCGGTCGGCGGCTCCATCACGGTCTTCGCCGCCGCCTCGCTGAAGGGCGCGTTCACCGAGCTCGCCACGGGGTTCGAGGCCGCCGAGCCCGGCGCGCAGGTCGAGCTCTCCTTCGCCGGCTCCTCCGACCTCGCGACGCAGATCGTCAACGGCGCCCCGGCCGACGTCTTCGCCTCCGCCGACGAGCGCACGATGTCCACCGTCGCCGAGGCCGGGCTCGTCGACGGGAACCCGGTCGACATCGCCACGAACACGCTCGAGATCGCCGTGCCTCCCGGCAACCCGGCGCAGGTCGCCTCGCTCGCCGACCTCGCCCGGCCCGGGACCGCCACCGTCGTCTGCGCGCCGCAGGTGCCGTGCGGAGCGGCGGCCGCCGCGGTCGAGCAGGCCGCCGGGGTCGACATCTCTCCCGTGAGCGAGGAGTCGTCGGTCACCGACGTGCTCGGCAAGGTGTCCTCGGGCGAGGCGGACGCCGGGCTCGTCTACGCGACCGACGTCCGCGGGGCTGCGGGCTCGGTCACCGGCATCCCCTTCGCCGAGGCCTCGGAGGCGGTGAACACGTACCCGATCGCGGCGCTGACCGGAGCGGGCGACCCGGCCACGGCGGCGGCCTTCGTCGCGTACGTCGCCTCCGACGCCGGGCGCGCGGTGCTCGCGGCGGCCGGGTTCGGAGCGCCGTGAGGAGCGTCGCGGCGTCGGACGAGGGGTGCAGGACGGTCAGCGGGTCGGTCATAGGAGGGTCGTAGGACGGTCATCGGAGGCGCAGAGCCCCGGCCGCCAGGGTTGCCCGCGACGGACACCACGATCGACGAGGAGCACGACCATGACCCGCATCCCGGAGCCCCGCAGCACGCCCGACGGACCGGCCTACGAGGGCCGGCGGCTCGACCGCCCCGAGGAGGAGGTGGTCGACCAGGGCCTCCCGTTCGACGTGGGGACCCTCTTCTCGCGGCGCGGCGTGCTGACGCTGGTCGGTGCGGGGGCGGCGACCCTCGGGCTCGCGGCGTGCGCCACCGGAGGATCGGGATCCGCCTCCTCCGCCGCCGCGACCGCCACCGCGACTCCCACCGCGACCGCCACGGCCGGGGCCGGCACCGCGGTCGCCGGCGAGATCCCCGACGAGACGGCCGGCCCCTACCCGGGCGACGGCTCGAACGGGGTCGACGTCCTCGAGCGCTCCGGGATCGTCCGCAGCGACCTGCGGACCAGCATCGGCGGCGGCGCGACGGCCGACGGGGTCCCCCTGACACTCACTCTGACGATCCTCGACGCGGCGAACGGGGACGTGCCGTTCGCCGGAGCCGCCGTGTACGTCTGGCACTGCGACGCGCACGGGGACTACTCGATGTACTCCAGCGGCGTCGAGGACGAGACGTACCTCCGCGGCGTGCAGGTCGCCGACGCGTCGGGCGTCGTCTCCTTCGCCACGATCGTCCCGGCCTGCTACTCCGGCCGCTGGCCGCACATCCACTTCGAGGTGTACCCGGGAGTGGACTCGATCACCGACGCGTCGAACGCGATCGCGACCTCGCAGGTCGCCCTCCAGGAGGAGGCGTGCACCGCGGTCTACGCCCTCGACGCGTACGCGGGCTCGGCCGCGAACCTCGCCCGGGTCGGCCTGGACACCGACTCCGTCTTCGGCGACGACGGCGGAGCCCTGCAGCTCGCGACGATGACCGGCAGCCCGGCGTCCGGCTACTCCGCGGCACTCACGGCGAGCGTCGACACCCGCACCGCGCCGACCGCGGGCGCCGCGCCCCGCAGCCGCTGACCCCCGTCCTCCTCCGCGGGACGCCGCTCCGGTCCGAGACACGCCGACGGAGGCGTACCGGAGCGGCCTCTCGCGAGAGGGGAACGGGCGTCAGCGCAGGAGGCGGCGGGCGACGGCCACGGCGCCGAGGGCGGCGAGGACCCAGGGGCCGCCGACGAGCAGCGGGTCGAGGATCTGGTGGCGCACGTCGGTCCGGCCGCGGCGCGAGGCGATCGGGTGCGCGTGCACCTCGGCGAGCACGCCGGTCTCAGTGATCGGATCGTCCGGCCGTGTCGTGAGCAGCGAGCGGAGGTGCGCCCCGGTCGACTCCACCCGGTCGCCCAGCACGAGCAGCAGCCAGTGCGCGTGGCGCCCCTCGCTGAACCGGTCGTAGGCGTAGCGGCGGATCGCGCCCGAGATCCCGTGGAGGGGCTGCGCCGTGCCGAAGACGGCGGGCAGCTCGAGGTGCTCGATGCTCTTCTCGCGACGGCCGTGCGTCCGCATCCTCTCCGGACGCTCCCAGTGCGCGCCCGAGACGAGGTCGCTGCGCTCGCGGGGGAAGGCGGGCCGGTCGGCGGGATCGAGGTCGGCGCCCCAGCCGGGGATGCGGGCACGCAGCTCCTCGGCGGTCGGCACGCGGACGGGGCGGTCGGCGGTGTACGGCACGGGATCCTCCTACGGGACGACGACGGTCTTGATGCAGCCGTCGAGCTTGGACGAGAACAGGTGGTACCCCTCGGCGATGTGCTCGAGCGGGATGCGGTGCGTGATCAGGTCGCTGGGCGTGATGTGCCCGGCCCGGATGTGCTCGAACAGGCGCGGCCACTGCCGGGTGACGGGGGCCTGGTTCATCCGCAGGGTGAGGCCCTTGTTGACGGCGTCGCCGAACTTGACGGCGCTCGCGAGCGGACCGTAGGCGCCCATCACCGAGACGGTCCCGCCCTTGCGGACGCCGTCGATCGCCCAGTTGAGCGCGATCGGCGAGCCGCCCTGCAGCTTGAGCTTGGCGCCGGTGACGTGCTGGACGAGGTTCCCGTCGGCCTCCGCCCCGACCGCGTCGATCACGACGTCGGCGCCGAGCCCGCCGGTGGTCTTCTTGAGGGTGACGACGAGGTCGTCCTCCTCGGTGTAGTCGATGGTCTCGGCGAAGGCGAAGTCGCGGGCCTTGGCGAGGCGGTAGTCGATCTGGTCGACGACGATGACGCGGCCGGCGCCCATCAGCCAGGCGGAGCGCGCGGCGGCCAGGCCGACCGGTCCGGCTCCGAGCACCACGACCGTATCGCCCTCGACGATGTCGCCGAGCTGCGCGCCGAAGTAGCCGGTCGAGAAGGCGTCGGTGAGCATCAGGGCGTCCTCGTGCGGCAGCCACTCGGGGATCCTCGTCGGACCCACGTCGGCGAACGGGACGCGCACGTACTCCGCCTGCCCGCCGTCGTAGCCGCCCGCCGAGTGCGAGTAGCCGTAGATGCCGCCGATCGCGGTGGCGTTCGGATTCACGTTGTGGCAGTTGGAGTAGAGGCCGCGGGAGCAGAACCAGCAGGAGCCGCAGTAGATGGTGAAGGGGACCATCACCGTGTCGCCAACGCTGAGGTTCTGCACCGACGAGCCGACCTCGTCGACCACGCCGATGAACTCGTGGCCGAAGGTGTGGCCGATCCGGGTGTCCGGGAGCAGCCCGTGGTAGAGGTGCAGGTCGGATCCGCAGATCGCCGCCATCGTCACCCGGACGATCGCGTCGTTCGGGTGCTCGATCCTCGGCCGGTCCTTCTCCTCCACGCGGACCTTGTAGGGGCCCCGGTAGACCATCGCGCGCATGCCGCCTCCTGTGTCGTCGTCCGTTCAGCGTGCGTCGTGCTCCCGCCGGTCCTCCAGGGGGTTGCGCGCGCGGCCCGGGATCCCCAGCGTCCGTCCCTCCGCGTTCCTCTCCTCCCTCTCCGCGAGATGCCACCCGGATGCGCGGCACGCCGCAGGAGGCGCACCGGAGCGGCATCTCGTGGAGAGGGGACGGGCACTGCACAGGCTCAGCCGCGGACGTAGGATCGACTCCATGCCGCAGATACGGATCAGGGACGCCGCCGCCGCGCTCGGCGTGAGCGACGACACGCTGCGGCGCTGGATCGAGAACGGGACGCTCGAGAGCGCGAAGGACGCGTCCGGGAGACGCGTCGTCGACGGCCTCGAGGTCGCCCGGCTCGCCCGCGCGAACGCCGTGCTGCCGGAGGATCCGTCCCCGGTCGCGCGCTCGGCCCGCAACCGCTTCGTCGGGATCGTCACCGGCATCGTGATGGACACCGTGATGGCGCAGGTGGAGCTGCAGTGCGGTCCGCACCGCGTGGTCTCGCTGATGAGCAGCGAGGCGGTCCGCGAGCTCGGGCTCGAGCCCGGGTCGCCCGCGGTGGCGGTGGTCAAGGCGACCACGGTCATCGTCGAGACGCCGCTCGCCCGCGGCTGATGCGCACCGGGTCCGGCCTGCCGCGCTGGGTCGTGGCCGTCGCCGCGCTCGGCGCCCTGCTGGTGCTGCTCCCGCTCGCCGCGATCCTCGCCCGCGTCGACTGGCCGCAGTTCCTGCCGCTGATCACCTCCGACTCCTCCGTCGCCGCGCTCCTGCTGAGCCTGCGCACCTCCGCCGTCGCGACTCTGCTCTGCCTGCTGCTCGGCACCCCGATGGCCCTCGTGCTCGCCCGCACGGCCTTCCCCGGCCAGCGCCTGCTCCGCTCGCTGGTGCTGCTGCCGCTGGTGCTCCCGCCGGTGGTCGGCGGGCTGGCGCTGCTCTTCACCTTCGGGCGGATGGGCCTGCTCGGCGGCGCACTGGAGGCCCTCGGCGTCCGCATCGCGTTCTCGACCACCGCCGTCGTGATCGCGCAGACCTTCGTGGCCCTGCCGTTCCTGGTGCTGACGCTCGAGGGCGCACTGCGCAGCGCCGGCGCGCGGTACGAGTCGGTCGCAGCGACGCTCGGCGCCTCCCCCGGGACAGTGCTCCGCCGGATCACGCTGCCGCTGATCCTGCCGGGCCTCGCCTCGGGCGCGATCCTCTCGTTCGCGCGGGCGCTCGGCGAGTTCGGGGCGACGCTGACCTTCGCCGGCAGCCTCGAGGGCACGACGCGCACCCTCCCGCTCGAGATCTACCTGCAGCGGGAGAGCGATCCGGACGCGGCGGTCGCCCTCGCGCTGGTGCTCGTGGTGGTCGCGGTGCTCGTGATCGGTCTCGCGCACGGCCGCTCAGCCCGGGGGGTGCCGCGGTGAGCCTGCTGCTGGAGGCGCGGCTCGCGGCGCGCGGGATCGACGTGCGGATCGACGTGGCCGAGGGCGAGACGATCGCGCTGCTCGGGCCCAACGGCGCGGGGAAGTCGACCGTGCTCGAGCTGATCGCCGGCCTCGTCCGCGCCGACTCCGGGCGGGCGACCGCCGGCGGCGCGCTGCTCTTCGACGACCGCCGCTGGACTCCTCCGCACCGCCGCCCCGTCGCCCTGCTGGCGCAGGACCCGCTGCTGTTCCCGCACCTCAGCGTGCGCGAGAACGCGGCGTTCGGTCCGCGCAGCGCCGGCGCCGGACGGGCGCGGTCCCTCGAGCGGGCCGAGCGCGAGCTGGCCGCCGCGGGCGTGGCCGACCTGGCCGACCGGCGCCCGGGGAGTCTCTCCGGCGGCCAGGCTCAGCGGGTCGCACTCGCCCGGGCCCTCGCGACCGACCCGCGCCTCCTGCTGCTCGACGAGCCGCTGGCCGCGGTCGACGCCCGGACCGCCCCGGTCCTCCGCCGGATGCTCCGCGAGGTGCTCGCCGACCGCTCGGCGATCGTGGTCACCCACGACGTGCTCGACGCCTGGACCCTCGCCGACCGGGTTCTGGTGCTGCACGGCGGCCGTGTGGTGGAGGAGGGGCCGACCTCCCGGGTCCTCACGCGCCCGCGCACCGCGTTCACCGCCGAGCTCGCCGGGCTCGAGCTGCTCGACGGCGTCCGCACCGCGACGGGTCTGCGCACCGCCGGCGGGCACGAGCTGTCCGGAGTCGCGGCCGAGCCGGTCGCGGTCGGCGCCGCGGTGCTCGCCGCGGTCCGTCCCTCCGCCGTCTCCGTCGGAGAGGGAGGCCTCCGCGCCGTGATCACCGACGTGGAGCAGCGGGGAGACGCGGTGCGGGTGCGCAGCGCGCTCCTGACCGCCGACGTCCCGGCGGCCGACGCGGCGCGCCTCGACCTCGCGCCCGGCCGCGAGGCAGGCTTCACCGTCGCTCCGCAGGATCTGCTGGTCTACCCGGCGTGAGGGGCGGGCACGAGGAGACGGCTCGCCATCCGGCATGAATCCGTCCCTCGGACCGCCCTGTGCTCGACGCGAGGGACGGCGGGAGCGCCCGTCCCGTTACTCCGCCCCGCCGCCGTCCGCGTCGGACAGCGGGAGCCGCGCCCTCAGCCGCGCCCCCGCCAGCACGGGCGAGTCCGAGAGCTCCAACGAGCCCCCGTAGACCGCGAGCTGCCGCTCCAGCCGCGCCAGGCCCGAGCGCGTCGACCCCTCGACGAGTCCGCGGCCGTCGTCGTCGAGGGTGAGCACCACGACGCCCGCCTCCTCGTCGCCGCGCACCCGCAGCGAGGAGGCGCCGCCGTGCTTCAGCGCGTTGGTGACCGCCTCCTCCAGGAGCCGGACCAGGAGCATCCGCTGGTCGAGCGGCGCCTCGGCGCCCTCGGCGGCGAGCGCCGGGATGCGGCCGAGGTCGAGGTCGACGGCGATCTCGGGAGGGAGTCGCGCGACGAGGTCGCGGACGGCGGGGACCAGGCCGTGGTCGATCTCGACCGGGTAGAGGGCGTGGCCGACCGCGCGCACCTCGTCCTCGCGGAGCCGGTCGAGCCGGGCGGCGATGGCGAGCAGCCGCTCCGAGGCCGCCTCGTCGGATGCGCTCGCGACCGCGTGCAGCTCGGCGGTCAGCACCACCAGTCCGTTCTGGAGGCCGCCGTGCAGGCTCTGCGCGACGTCGCGCCGCACCCGCAGCTCCTCCCGCTGCAGGGCCTGCACCGCCTCGAGCGCTTGCACGGAGGCGCGGGCGTGCTCCCGCTCCTTCTCGCGAACCCGCCGCGCCGCGCGCACGAGCAGGTAGCCGTAGGCCGTGATCAGCGCGATCACCGCGGATCCGACGACCAGCTCGACCGCGAGAGCGGGGAGGGCCGAGAGCGGGTAGACGCCGGTCAGCACCTGGAGGCAGCAGCGGACGAGTCCCATCCCCACGGCGATGATCGCCGTCCGGGCCACCCGGCCGCCGCCGGTCGAGCGCTCGGGACGCAGCACCGCGACCAGGGCGATCGCGAGCCCGATCGTCGACACGTTGACCAGGACGCGCGTCGTCACGTCGAGCAGCGGCCCCGGATCGACGCTCCGCAGCGTCCGCGACAGCATCCCGAGCGCGAAGACGGCCTGGAGCGCGGCCAGCAGCGAGAGGACGCCGCCGAGGAGGGCCATCGCTCCGAGGACGATGCGGTTGTCCTCGCGCGTGTCGCTCGGGCCGGCGCTCATCCGGTGTGCTCGAGGAAGAGGAGCGTCGCGTCGACCCGCGGGTTGCGCTCGCCGTCCGACCGCACGCCGAGGCCCGCGTAGACGGCGTTGACGTGGTTGTCGACCGAGCGGACCGCGATGCCGAGGCGCTCGCCGATCGCGGCGTTGGTCAGCCCCGATGCGAGACCCGAGAGCACCTCGTACTGGCGCGGGCTCAGCGCGGCGACCGGGGAGTCGCGGCGGGCCGCGCGGGCGGCGACCAGCGCCGGATCGAGCACGGTGCGGCCGTCCGCCGTCGCGCGGACGGAGGCGAGCAGCGCGGGGGCGGAGAGGGAGGAGGTCTTCGAGAGGTAGCTCCAGCCGCGGGCCTCGGCGCGGTCGAGGCGGAGGAAGCGGTGCATCGCGTCGACGGCCGAGAGCAGGACGATGCCCAGCCCCGGCGCGGTGGACCGCAGCCGGCGCCCGAGCTCGATGCCGTCCCCGTCGCCGAGCTCGATGTCGAGGATCGCCACGTCGAGCTCCGCGGGCCGCAGCACCGACCGCGCCTCCGTGGCGGATCCGGCCTCCACGACGCTCCGCACGCCCGGCACCGCGCGCAGCAGCGACGACAGCATGTGCCGGTAGAGGGGCTGGTCGTCGACGACGGCCAGCCTGAGCTCCGGAACGGCCCCCACGGATGTCATCCGCCGATCTTCACCCATGCTCCGGAGGTCGAGGCGTCCCTCGACCAGGGGTCGTCGCGCGGAGATCCGCGTCAGCTCGGGGCGGCGGCGGGCGCCTGCCCCGTATACACACCAGACGCTGCCGATCGACTCGTGGGCGTCGTCCTCGCTGGCCGCCAGCACACCAAGACGATACTTCTGCGCGAGCACCCGCAGCACGGCCCGGTCGACG
>NZ_PSVB01000017.1:0-75094 GCF_002932165.1 Rathayibacter sp. AY1F8 | reverse complement strand
GAGCCGGTGCCCCTCCGCTTCGCGGCGGTCGCGGAGGGATCGTTCTCGTCCCGCCGCGACCGCCGCGAAGCGGAGGGGCACCGGCTCCGCACCGCGCCCGCCCGCCGCGGCGCCTCCTTCTTCCGCCCGTCCCCGCGCACGCTGGCGCTCGCCGTCTCCGGCGGGCTCGTCGTCGTGGCCGTCGCGTCGAGCCTGAGCCTCACCGTCGGCACCGGCTCCTCGGCCGAGTCGGCCACCGCGACGCCGTCCGCTGCTCCGACCTCGACCAGCGTCGCCGTGCTCCCCGCGACCACCGCCTCCGCCCGGGTCGTCCTCAGCTCCGTCTCCACCACCTCCGGCACCGTCGCCGGCGGCACGAGCGTGACGCTCGAGGGATCGAACCTGGACTCGGTCGCCACCGTGCGCTTCGGCGAGGCCGAGGGCAGCGTCGCGGTCGACAACCCCGACCAGATCACGGTCACCGCCCCTCCGGCCGACGGAGAGGCAGCGGGCGAGGTCCCGGTCGCCTTCTTCGACGCCGACGGTCAGGCCATCACGTTCGACGCGGTCACCGACTCCGCCGCGGCGGTCACCGTCGACGGGACCCCGGCCGACGCGGTGCAGCCGGCCGTCGACACGTCGGGCGCCGCGGAGGGCACGACGGCCGAGGCCTCGACCGACCTCGCCGCCCCGACCGCGGCCGCCACTCCCAGCTTCGCCGCGACCGGCGTGCTCGCCAGCACGAAGGTCGTCGCCTCGGCGATCACCTTCGCCTACACGCCCGACCCGGCGATCGAGGCCGCGAAGGCCCAGGCCGCGCTGGACGCGAGCCGCCTGGCCTCGCAGCTCGACTACCTCTCCACCTACTGGAACGACTACAACTCGGCCCAGTACGGCGTGATCTCGGGCAACGACTGCGTCAACTTCACCTCGCAGTCGCTGATCGCCCGCGGCTGGGAGATGGACGGCGAGTGGAGCTACTCCTCCTCCGGCGGGTACAGCTCCGCCTGGGCGTCGTCGACCGCGTTCAACGCCTACCTCGCCGCGCACCCCGAGCGCGCGACCGCGATCCCCGACTCCGAGCGGAGCCGGGTGAAGCCGGGCGACATCGTCCAGTTCGACTGGGACGGCTCGGGCGACTGGGACCACACGGGCGTCGTGACCAGCGTCGACGGCGACAGGATCCTCTACTCCTCGCACACCGCCGACAACCACGACCAGAGCATCGACGCGGCCTCCGCCGGCCGGATCATGTTCTGGGGCGTCTGACGCTCGACGCACCCGCTCCACGCACGACGACGGGGCCGCCACCGCTGATGCGGTGACGGCCCCGTCGAGGTTCCGGTCAGATCACTTCTTGAAGACGTCCTTGACGTCCTCGCCGACCTTCTTGGTGTGGGCCTTGGTCTGGTCGGCCTGGCCCTCGGCCTCGAGGCGCTCGTTGTCCGTCAGCTTGCCGACGGCCTCCTTGGCCTTGCCGACCAGGTTCTCGGCTGCGTTGCGGATCTTGTCGTCTGCACCCATGAGGGGCTCCTTCTGTTCGGTGTGACCATCCGCCGGCGGGTGCCGGGGAAGCTGCGGGACCGGAGTCAGGCGACCCGGTCCTCCTTGGAGAAGCCGGCCCGGGCGCTCGAGGCGACCTCGAGCAGGACCGGCAGGCGGGCGCCGAGCAGGGCGTCGAGCGCGTCGACCTCCTGGTGCACGGCGTCGACCACGGTGCGGGGCGAGACGCCGCCGCGGGGGAGGACGCGCACCTTCAGCGCGGTCTCGGAGCCGTGGCGGTAGGCCGCGACCGTGACGTCGAGGAGCTCCGTCCGCCCGGCGAGAGCCGTCTCGAGGACGTCCTCCGCGAAGCCGGTCGCGATCTCGATCCCTCCGGCGGGCGCGCCCTCGGCCTCGTCGCGGAGGACGGTGCCGGTGCGGCCGTGACCGTGGGCGAAGGCCATCACCAGCGCGAGGACGATGCCGAGGAGGCAGATCCCGACGACGGCGTAGAGCGGCCAGAGGACGGCGGCATCGCTCCAGGCGGTGCCCTCCTCGGGGGAGAGGCGCGAGACCAGGGCCGCGCCCTCGCCGTCGGCGAAGGAGAGGACGGAGTCGCGGACCGGCTGCGAGACGGCGATCAGGACGGCTCCGGCGCTGACCAGCGCGAGCACGAGGCCCACGACGAGCAGGACGAGCCGGTTGACGAAGCGGTTGCTCGTGGTCATCAGATCCTCCCGGAGGTCGAGACGCGGACGGTGGAGCGCGGGGCGGGCTTCGCGCCGATGCGGGCGAGCTCCTCGTCGACGGCGCTCTGCACGGCGTCGCGGTCGACCGCGATGCCGGAGGCGGGGGTCACCTCGACCAGTGCGGTGCGCCGCCCGAGCGAGGCGCGGGTGTCCTCGCGGCGGGAGTGGGCGGCCGTGCGGGCTGCGCGGGCCAGGGAGGAGGCGATCACGCCGTCGTCCACGACCACGGCGAGGCGGTCGTCGTCCACGGTGTGGCGGGCCCGGGCCCCGGGCGCCAGTGCGAGCACCAGCAGGACCAGGGCGAGGACGCCCGCGCCGACGGCCACGCCGATGAGGGCGGGGTTCGCCAGCGACGCGACTCCGACGATCGCGCCCAGCAGGGCGGACGGTGCGGCGAGCAGGGGCGCGGCGCCGAGGATCGCGAGCACCGCCTCCGTGCCGACATAGGCCGCGACCAGGGCGATGAGCACCAGGACGACGATCTGCGCGGCGGAGCGGGACTTGTGGGTCTCGCGACGGAGGTAGCGGCTGTAGCGGGTGTCGGGCGCCGACGGTGCGGGGCTCATGCGACTCTCCTCGTGCTTCGGGTGCGGGTGCCCGTGACCCGGATGTCGATCCGGCTGACGGTGCGCCCGGTCAGCGCCTCCATGCGGGAGGCGATGCGGGTGCGGTCGCCGTGCAGGCGCTCGAGCAGGGAGCCGCCGGCCGGGGCGGTGCCCGGCTCGACGACGACCGGCGCGGTCACCGCGAGGGCGAGGCCGCCACGGTCATCGGAGAGGCGGACGCGGATCGCGGAGACCTCCACGCCCAGCTCCTCGTGGACGATCGCCACGGCGGCGCGCTCGATGGAGCGGACGGTGATGGTGACGGTGCCCGCCACCGGCGATGCGGGACGCGTGTCGAGAGCGGTCACAGTGGGCTCCTAGCGGGAGGTGGTGCGGCCGCGGAACACGTCCACGAGGCTGCGCACGTCGAGGGTGCCGTCGGCGATGCGGGCGATCACGACGCCGAGGGCCATGAAGAGGGCGGTGAGGACGAAGCCCCAGAAGCCGAACATCAGGGCCGCGAAGGCGAGGATCGCGCCGACCACGACACCGAGGACGGTGCTGCGGCCGCCGGGGGCGGTGGGCGCGGGGCGCTGGAAGTCGCTCATCGGACGCGGCTCTCGGTGGCCTCGTCGTCCTTGTCGTCGCCGGGGATGTGCACGTCGACGACGGCGACGTTGATCTCGGAGACGGCCATGCCGACGAGCTCGGTGATGGCCTCGGAGACGGCGGCGCGGACGGAGTCGGCGACCTTCTGCATCGGCACGGGGTACTCGACGACGATGGTCACGTCGGCCGCGACCTGGGTCTCGCCGACCTCGACGCTCACGCCCTGGGCGTGGTCGGCGCCGCCGACGGCCTGGCGGATCGCGCCGAAGGCACGGGCGGCGTTGTTGCCGAGGGCGAAGACGCCGGGCACCTGGCGGGCCGCGATGCCGGCGACCTTGGCCACGACGCTGTCGTCGATGACCGTGGTGCCCTGGGCGGTGCCGGAGGTCCGCGAGCCGCCGAGGCTCGTGACCGTGTCGACGGAGGTCTTGTCGACGCGGGTGGTGGAGGGGGTGCGCGTGGTGTCGCTCATGAGGTCTCCTGGACGTCTCATCGGCTGCCGTTGCTGAGCAGACCGGGGTCGAAGGCCCGGCGGGAATCCGGTCGGGCTGTGCTTTCATGAGTGAGACGGAGCCCGGACGGCGTTCGTCACGGTGCTCGGCGGACTTTTTCCTGAGCGTCACCTGAGAGGCGGCCCGAGGCCGCGTGAGCGGAGAGGGAGGAGGCGCCGTGCCCGGACTGGAAGCGGCGAGCGACGCGCTGCTCGCCGAGCGCTCCGCCGAGGGCGACGTGCGCGCCTTCGAGGTGCTCGTCAAGCGGCACCAGTCGATCCTCCGCGCCTACGCCTGGCGCCTCACCGGCTCGCAGGCCGACGCCTCCGACGCCGTGCAGAACGCGCTGATCACGGTCTGGGCGCAGCTCCCGCAGCTCAAGGAGCCGGCGAGCGTGCGCAGCTGGATGATGCGGATCGTCAGCCGCTCCAGCGTCGACCTGCTGCGCCAGCGCCGCCCGACCGACGACGTCGACGCCGTGGAGCATCCCCCGGCCCGAGAGCCCGGCCCGTTCGAGGCCGCCGAGCAGAGCGACGCCATGCGGGCTCTCGCGCACGCCCTGTCCGAGCTGCCGGAGTCGCAGCGTCAGTGCTGGGTGCTGCGCGAGGTCGGCGGGGAGTCGTACAACGAGATCGCCGATCACCTCGGTCTCACGGTGACCGCCGTGCGGGGCAAGCTCGCCCGCGCGCGCGAGTCGCTGGTCGTGGCGATGGAGGACTGGCGATGAGGGAGCAGACGCGATGAACGCGGACCAGGGTCCCGGCGACGGGCCGGAGCGCGCGGGGGAGCACGACGTCGTGCTGCCGCCCGCGCTCGAGCAGGAGGCGGACGCGACGGAGCAGGAGGGCGACGGCATCGGCATCGACGAGCTGAGCGACTACCTCGACCGCGGGCGCACGCCGTACGACCCCGCCATCGAGGAGTCGCCGGAGCACCGGCGCACTCTGCGCGCCCTCGAGCGCGTGCGCGCCCTCTCCGGCGCGCTCATCGACGACGACGCCGCACGCCTGCCCGCGCCGGAGGAGAGCTGGTTCGGCTCGATCCTCACCCAGGTCCGCCGCGAGTCGCGGGCCGGACGCGACATCCCGCTGGCGAGCGTCCAGCCCGACGTGGCGCTCACGATCACCGAGGGAGCGGTCCGCGGACTCGTGCGCGAGGCGGGGGACAGCGTCGCCGGCGTGCTGGTCGGCCGCTGCCGCCTGGTCGGCGACATCGCCGAGCCGGGCGCGGAGGTCGTGGTGGAGCTGACGATCTCGGTCTTCTGGGGGGTGCCGATCGCCGAGGCGGCCCAGCAGGTGCGCGAGCGCGTGCACTCGCGGCTGCTGACCCAGACCGAGCTGCGGGTGTCGAGGATCGACGTCCGCGTGGAGGACGTCTACGTCCCCGGGACGGAGGAGTCGTGAGCGGCCTCGAGTCGGCGGCCCCGGTCGATCCGGTGTCCGCGCTCGCTGCGGAGCTGCGCGCCCTGGACGGCGTCGCGACCCTGATGCCGGCCAGGCCCGAGGTGCGCGACGTGCTCGCGCACGCGGCGACGGCGCTGAGCGCGACCGGGATCGTGGTCGAGCCGCTGGGCACCGCGAGCGGCGGCACGTTCGCCGATCCGGTTCTGGTCCGCGTCGCGGGGGACGAGGTGTCCGTGGCCGTCGACCTCTGCGTGACCGCGGAGGCGTCCGCGCCGGACGTGGCGCGCGCGATCGGAGCCGCGGTGCGCGAGTGGTGCGTCCGGGTGCATCCGGAGCTGCGGCCGCGGGTGACCGTCCGGGTCGCCGCGATCGACTAGCCGGAACGGGGAGCGGGCGCGGCTGTCCGCCGGGCGGGACGCCCCGCCGTGAGGAGCGGAGCCGGGCCCAGCGCTCTCGTGCTTTTCCGGAGTGCACCGTGCCGACCGGAGCGACGGTGCTGCAGGGCGCCCGAGGTCGGTGTCCGCTCCGTCCTCCCTGAGGAGCTTCCCGCTCAGGCGAGCCTCCCCGAAGAGCTTCCCCCTCAGGCGCGCTCGGCGAGGAACGCGTCCGTCTCGGCCGCCGTCGGCGCGGACACCGCCGCTCCGGCGCGGGTGACCGAGATCGCCGCGGCCGCGCTCGCCCAGTGGGTGAGGGCGACCAGCTGCTCCGGATCGTCGAGCCGTGCTCCCGTGGCGGCGAGCCGGGCCGAGAAGGCGCCGCAGAAGGTGTCGCCGGCGCCGGTGGTGTCCACGGCCTCCACCCGGAAGGCCGGGGTGCGCACCGGCTCGCGGTCGCGGACCGCCACGACGACGCCGTCGGAGCCGAGGGTGACCAGCACGAGCGGCACCAGCGCGGTGAGGGCAGCGGCGAGCGCGTCGTCGTCGGCGGCGGTGATGCCGCGATCGGCGGCGAGCTCGCGGGCCTCGTGCTCGTTGACGATCAGCACGTCGAGCACCGCGAGGAGCTCCTCCGGCAGCGGGCCGATCGGGGCGGCGTTCAGGATCGACACCGTGCCGCCGGCGCGCGCGGCGCGGGCCGCCTCCGTCACCGTCGCCGTCGGGATCTCGAGCTGGAGGAGCAGGGCGTCGGCCGCCGCCACCAGGGCCGACTCCTCGGCGGTCAACCCGACCAGGGCGGCGTTCGCTCCGGAGTCGACGACGATCGCGTTCTCCCCGCGCTCGTCCACGGTGATCTGCGCGGTGCCGGTGCGGACGTCGCCGCGGCGGGCGCGCAGCTCCAGCGGCTCCTCGCCGAGGACCGCGGCGAGCCGGTCTCCCGCAGAGTCGCGTCCGAGGCTCGTGACGAAGACGGTGCCGGGCTCGGTCCGTGCGGCCGCGACGGCCTGGTTGAGGCCCTTGCCGCCCGGGAAGGTGCTCGCGTCGAGGGCGAGCACCGTCTCTCCGGGAGCGGGGATGCGGGCGACCCGGTGGACGTGGTCGAGGTTGGCGCTTCCGAGCACGAGGAGGGGCATGCCCTCGACGTTAGAGCACGCGCAAGGGGGTCCGCCGCGGGCTCGGCCGCACCTACGGTGGAGGCATGGAAACTCGAATCCTCGGACGCACCGGCGCCCCCGTCTCCGTCGTCGGCCTCGGAACCTGGCAGCTCGGTGCCGACTGGGGGGACGTCGCCGAGACCGACGCCCTCGCCGTGCTCGACGCAGCGGTGGAGTCGGGGGTGACCCTCTTCGACACCGCCGACGTCTACGGCGACGGCCGCAGCGAGCGGACGATCGGCGCCTACCGCGCGGCGCACCCCGACGCGCAGGTCTTCGTCGCCACCAAGATGGGCCGTCGCGCGGAGCAGAGCCCCGCCAACTACGTGCTCGACAACTTCCGCGCCTGGACCGACCGCTCGCGCGTCAACCTCGGCGTCGACACTCTCGATCTGGTGCAGCTGCACTGCCCGCCCACCTCCGTCTACTCCGAGGACGCCGTCTACGACGCCCTCGACACCCTCGTCGCCGAGGGCGCGATCGCCGCCTACGGCGTCTCGGTCGAGCGCACGGAGGAGGCGCTGACCGCCATCGCCCGACCGAACGTCGCGAGCGTCCAGATCATCCTGAACGCGTTCCGCCTCAAGCCGCTCGATGAGGTGCTGCCCGCCGCCCGCGAGGCCGGCGTCGGCATCCTCGCGCGCGTCCCGCTCGCCTCGGGCCTGCTCAGCGGCCGCTACACGACCGAGACCGTGTTCGCGCCGGAGGACCACCGCAGCTACAACCGCGACGGCTCCGCCTTCGACGTCGGCGAGACCTTCTCGGGCGTCGACTTCGCGACCGGCGTGGAGGCCGCGCAGGAGTTCTCCCGCCTCGCCGACGACCACGGCCTCGCCCCCGCGGCGGCCGCGCTCGCCTGGATCGTCCAGCAGGAGGGCGTCACCTCGGTGATCCCCGGCGCCCGCTCGCCCGAGCAGGCCCGCGCCAACGCGGCCGCCGCCTCCGCCGCGCCCCTCGGCCCCGCCTTCATGGAGGCCGTGAACGCCCTCTACGACACCCACTTCCGCCCCACCGTCCACCCGCGCTGGTAGCCCGCCCCCGCTTCACCGCCGCTCAGTCTCCCGAGAAGGCTCGTTCTCCTGGTCGGGAACGAGCCTTCTCGGGCGACGGAGCGCAGCGCTTAGGAGTTCAGCGCCGCGTCCACGATCGTGCGCGCCTCGGCCTGGACCTCGTGCAGGTGGTCGAGGCCGCGGAAGCTCTCGGCGTAGATCTTGTAGACGTCCTCGGTGCCGGAGGGGCGCGCGGCGAACCAGGCGTCCTCGGTGACGACCTTGACGCCTCCGACGGCCGCGCCGTTGCCGGGCGCCTTCGAGAGCTTCGCGGTGATCTCGGACCCGGCGAGGGTCGTCGCCGCGATCGCGTCGCCGTCCAGCTTGCCGAGGGCCGCCTTCTGCGCCTTCGTCGCCACCGCGTCCACGCGCTCGTAGACCGGGTCGCCGAAGCGCTCGGTCAGCTCGCGGTAGAGCGCCGACGGGCTCTTCCCGGTGACCGCCACGATCTCGGAGGCGAGCAGCGCGAGGAGGATGCCGTCCTTGTCGGTGGTCCAGACGGTGCCGTCGAAGCGGAGGAACGAGGCGCCCGCGGACTCCTCGCCGCCGAAGCCGACCGAGCCGTCGACCAGCCCGGGGACGAACCACTTGAAGCCCACCGGGACCTCCCAGAGGCGCCGGCCCAGCGACTCCGCGACCCGGTCGATGATCGAGGAGGAGACCAGCGTCTTGCCGATCGCCGCGTCCTCGCGCCAGCCGGTGCGGTGGCGGTAGAGGTAGTCGATCGCGACGGCCAGGTAGTGGTTGGGGTTCATCAGCCCGCCGTCGGGGGTGACGATGCCGTGCCGGTCCGCATCGGCGTCGTTGCCGGTGAGGATGTCGAAGTCGCCGGCGCGCGCGACCACCGAGGCCATCGCGCTGGGGGAGGACGGGTCCATCCGGATCTTGCCGTCCCAGTCGAGGGTCATGAAGCCCCAGGCCGGGTCGACCTCCCCGTTCACCACGGTCAGGTCGAGGCCGTGCATCTCGGCGATCAGCTGCCAGTAGTGCACGGAGGCGCCGCCGAGTGGGTCGGCCCCGATCCGCACGCCGGCCTTCCGGATCGCGTCGAGGTCGATGATGTTCGCCAGGTCCGCGACGTAGTGCGTGCGGTAGTCGTAGGTCTCGACCGCGGAGGGCTCGGCCGAGGTCACGCCGCGGTTGCCGTCGGCGATGAGCTCGTTGGCCCGGTCGGCGATCCAGGTCGTCGCGTCGGAGTCGGCGGGGCCGCCGTGCGGCGGGTTGTACTTGAAGCCGCCGTCGCGGGGCGGGTTGTGCGAGGGGGTCACCACGATGCCGTCGGCCCGGTCGGTGTGCGCGGGGTCGTTGTTGTAGCGGAGGATCGCGTGGCTGAGCGCCGGGGTCGGCACGAAGTCGTCGAACTCGTCCACGAGCACGCGGACCTGGTTGCCCACCAGGACCTCGAGGGCGGTGGTGAGGGCCGGGCGGGAGAGCCCGTGCGTGTCGGCGCCGATGAACAGCGGGCCGGTGATGCCCTGCTCGGTCCGGTACTCGACGATCGCCTGGGTGACGGCGGCGATGTGGTCCTCGTTGAAGGCCGTGTCGAACGAGGATCCGCGGTGGCCCGAGGTGCCGAACACCACCTTCTGAGCCGGGTCGGAGACGTCCGGCTTCTTCTCGTAGTACGCCCTCACGAGGGCCTCGACGTCGATGAGATCGGAGGCCTGTGCCGGCTTCCCTGCGCGATCGGTCATGCGGTCCATAGTGGCAGTCCGGCCCCCTCCAGGGGTACCGCGGCTGGCTAGGCTTGCGCCATGCCCGACAGCGCCCCCGAGACCCGTGCCTACAGCTATCTCGGGCCCAGCGGCACGTTCACGGAGGCGGCCCTCGCGCAGGTCCCGGAGGCGCGCGGACAGCTGTGGCGCAGCGTCGCGAACGTGGGGGAGGCGCTGAGCGATCTGGTCACCGGACGCAGCGACGGCGCGGTGATCGCGATCGAGAACTCGGTCGAGGGCGGAGTGACGGCCGCGCAGGACGCGCTGGCGCGGATCCCGGGGCTGCGCATCGTCGGCGAGTACCTGGTGCCGGTGTCGTTCATCCTGGTCGGCCGCCCGGGGACGAGCCTCGAGGAGGTGCGCACCGTCGCCGCGCACCCCGTGGCCTACGGACAGTGCCGGGTGTGGCTCGACCGCGAGATCCCCAGCCACGAGCACCTGCCCGCCTCCAGCAACGTCCAGGCCACCGTCGACCTGCTGGGCGGATCTCCCGCGGACGCGGCCATCGCCCCTCCCGGGATCGTCGCCCACCACGACGTCGTGGTGCTGGCGGAGCGGATCGGCGACAACCCGAACGCCGTCACGCGCTTCGTGCACGTCTCGCGCTCGCACGCGCTGCCCGAGCCGACCGGCGCCGACAAGACCAGCGTGATCGCCGAGCTCCCGGCCGACCAGCCGGGCGCCCTGCTCGACATGCTCGAGCAGTTCGCGACCCGCGGGGTGAACCTGAGCATGATCCAGTCGCGGCCGATCGGCGATGCCCTCGGCCGGTACCGGTTCGTCATCGACCTCGACGGGCACGTCCAGGACGAGCGGGTCGCCGACGCGCTGATGGGGCTGCGGCGCTTCAGCCCGAAGGTGATCTTCCTCGGCTCGTATCCGCGCGCTGACCGCCGCCCGGTCACCTCCGTGCGACGCTACGACGACGAGGTGTTCCTCGAGGCCCGCGACTGGCTGCGCGGGATCCTCTCCCACGAGCCGGAGGTCGACGATGACCGGGGAAGACGATGACGGGTCGCGACGATGACTGACGACGACGAACGGGTCGACCCGCGCTACGACCCGGCCTTCCAGCGCGGGTTCTCGGGACCGGTGGAGCGTCTGAGAGGCGACGAGCGGGCGTTCGCGAGGCCCGGCTCCGGTGCCGCCCCCGGCGCTCCCGCCGCCACGTCCGGAGCCGCCGCTCGTCCCGTGCTCCCGGAGTCGCGCGTGGTCCGCCCCGGCTCCTCGTCCGTGCCCGGACCGCGCCGCATCATGGCACTGCCCGACATCGCCGGAGCCGCCGAGGGCCGGCGGTCGCACCGCCTCGGCGCCGAGACCGCGCCCGCACCCCTGCCGGAGCCGGCCGCCGACCCCGCTCCCGCTGCTCCCGCCGAGCCCGTGCGCGAGGCGCCCCTGCTGCGGAACCCGTGGCTCCTCGTGCTCCTGCTCGCCGGCCTCGCGGGGACCCTGATCGGCCTCGCGCTCCTCTACACCGGCTACTCCTCGCCGCCTCCGCCCTACTACGGCGACTCCGACGTGCCCTCGCCTGCGTGGATCCAGCGGCAACTCCTCTACTACTCCTGCATCCCCCTGCTGGGCTGCCTGCCGGCGTCGCTGCTGCTGGCGGTCGGAGTGGCCGCGCTGCGGTGGCGCGGCGTCGTCGTGCGGCCCCGCGCCGAGGAGCCGCGCGAGTCCGCGCAGCTCCTCGAGGCCGAGGCTCAGACTCCGGACGCGCCGAAGAGCAGGCCGAGGAGGTAGGTCACCAGGGCCGCGCCGTAGCCGATCCCGAGCTGGCGCAGCGCCCGGGCCAGCGGCGGGGCGCCTGAGAGCAGCCCGACGACCGCGCCGGTGGCGAGCAGGGCGATGCCCACGAGCACGCAGGCGACGACCACCGCGGCGAGCCCCGTCAGGCCGAGCAGGTAGGGCAGCACCGGGATGATCGCGCCCGAGGCGAAGAAGCAGAAGCTCGACAGCGCCGCGCCCATGCCCGTGCCGATCGACTCGTGCTCGTCGACGTCGGGGTCTCCTGCGGGACCGCCCAGCGTGATGGGGGAGGTGACGGCGCCGCCGCGCAGGCCCGTGAAGACGGAGGCGGCACGCGCGTCGGCCTGCTCCTGGGTCATCCCGCGAGCGCGGTAGACCAGGGCGAGCTCGTTGGCGTCGACGTCCAGATCGGGGACGATGCGGTTCGCGTCGAGGTCCGGGCTGGAGGCCGAGAGCAGCTCGCGCTGCGAGCGCACCGAGACGAACTCGCCCGCGCCCATCGAGAGGGCGCCGGCGAGCAGGCCCGCGATGCCCGTGAACAGGACGACGCCCGTCCCGACTCCGCTCGCTCCCACTCCGAGCACGAGGGCGAGGTTCGAGACCAGGCCGTCGTTCGCTCCGAAGACCGCCGCGCGGAACGTCCCGGAGAGGCGGTTGCGACCGCGCTCCGCAAGCCCGCGGACGACCTCGCCGTGGATCCGCTCGTCGGCGGCCATCGCCTCGGTGGCGTCGTCGTCGTCGGCGTAGGGGGAGCGGGCCTCGGCGCGCTGGATCAGGGCGAGGACGAACACGGAGCCGAAGCGGCGGGTGAGGAAGCCCAGGAAGCGCGTGCGGAGGTCCGGGCGGGGCGCGGGCTCCGCCGCGGAGCCGAGGAGCTCGCGCCAGTGCTCCTCGTGGCGGCCCTCGGCCACGGCGAGCGCGAGCAGGATCTCCCGCTCCTCGCCGGAGCGGCGGCCGGCGAGGTCGCGGTACACGGAGGCCTCGGCGAGCTCGTCGGCGAGGTAGCGGCGCCAGCGGCGCACCTGGGCGGGACTGGGGGTGGGGGCGGTGGTCGCCATGCGATCTCCTGGCTCAGGTCCGCCGACCCGCGCGAGAGGACCGGTCAGGACGTGCGTCGACTGACCGAAGGTCTCGTTCGCCCCGGCCGGAGCCGGGGTGGAGCGCCGGGCCCGGATCGTCCCGGACCAGCATGTCGACGCGCCTCGTCGTCCGCTCGGCGGACGGTGGGAACTACTCCCCTTCGCGGGGACCACCGTAGCCGAGATCGGAGGAGAACGCCCGGCCGATCCGCGGGCCGTCGGGCGGACGTCCGCCCGGCCCGGAGCCAGAGCGTCGTCGAGGACGCTCGCGCCGGGTCAGAGCGAGGCGGTCGCCCGGGCGGCGCGGCGGGCCTGGCGCTCGTGCTCGGCGTCCAGGAGCGTGCGCGTGGCGGGGACCGCCAGGAACTCGACCAGGGTGTCCGTCTCCTCGACGATGCGCTCGGCGCGGTCGAGCGGGTCGGTGCGCAGGAGGCGGCGGGCGGCGGACGCGACGTGCGCCGGCTTCGCCGCCAGGGCGCGCAGGCGCTCGTCGACGCGGCCGGCGAGGTCGGCGCGCGGCACGACCTCGGTCACGAGCTGCCACTCCAGCGCCTCGGCCGCGCGGACCGGGCGGCCCGAGAGCACGAAGTCCAGGGCGCGGCGGCGGCCGACGACGCGGGGGAGCGCGGCGGTGACTCCGACGTCCGGGACGAGCCCGACGTCGCCGTACGCGCTGAGGAAGAGGGCGGCGGGAGTCGCTATCACGATGTCGGCGGCCAGAGCGAAGGCGATGCCGGCGCCGGCGACCATGCCGTCGATCGCGCAGACGACGACGGCGCGGCTGTCCTCGAGCAGGCGGATCACCTGGGCGGTCGTGGTCGCGACGTCGCGCAGGTAGTGGTCCGGGTTCTCGGACCCCATGATCGCCGAGATGTCGCCGCCCGTGCAGAACGCGCGGCCGACCGCGGCGATCACGATGACGGAGCAGCCGGCGTCGGCGTCGAGGTCGGCGACGGTGCTCAGCAGCAGTCGCGCGGTGCCGAGATCGATCGCGTTGAGGGCGTCGGGGCGGTTGAGGGTGATCCGGGCGACGGAGCCGTCGCGCTCGAGGACGACGCCGGGGGTCGCGTCGATGAGGGGGGTGGCGTGCATGGGAGAGCCTTCAGGAAAGCAGGGGTGTCGAACGCGGGGGGACGTTCTCGGGGGACGACTCACATTCGCAGCCGCCCGCGCGATCGGATGCCTCCTCGCGGCCGATGCTCAGCCGGCCCCGGGGGTACGCGCGGGCGGCGGCCCGTCCCGGCCCTCCTCTACAATGCTGGGGTGATTGATCCCGTACTTCTGCGCGAGAACCCGGACGTCCTGAAGCGCTCGCAGGAGGCGCGCGGCGACTCCGTCGAGCTGGTCGACGAGGCGCTCGAGGCCGACCGCGTGCGCCGTGCGGCGATCACCGAGGCGGAGCGGCTCCGGGCCGAGCAGAACGCCTTCGGCAAGACCGTCGCCAAGGCTCCGAAGGACGAGAAGGCGGCCCTCGTCGCCGAGGCCCAGCGCCTCGCCGCCGCCGCCAAGCAGGCCCAGCAGGAGGCGTCCGAGGCCGACGACGCCTTCACCGTGCTGGTGAAGCGCATCGCCAACCCGATCATCGAGGGCGTCCCCGCGGGCGGCGAGGAGTCGTTCGAGCTCGTCAGGACGGTCGGCGAGCGCCCCGTCTTCGACTTCGCCCCGCGCGACCACCTCGAGCTCGGCGAGCTGCTGGACGGCATCGACATGCAGCGCGGCGCGAAGGTCAGCGGCGCGCGCTTCTACTTCCTCAAGGGCCTGGTCGCCCGCCTCGAGATCGCGCTGATGAACCTGGGCCTCGAGAAGGCGCTCGCCGCCGGCTTCACCCCGCTGATCACGCCGACCCTCGTGCGCCCCGAGATCATGGACGGCACCGGCTTCCTCGGCGAGCACGACGACGAGGTGTACCGCCTCCGCGACGACGACCTCTACCTCACCGGCACCAGCGAGGTCGCCCTCGCCGGCTACCACGCCGACGAGATCCTCGACCTCTCCGGCGGCGCGAAGCGCTACGCGGGCTGGAGCACCTGCTACCGCCGCGAGGCGGGCTCGGGCGGACGGGACACCCGCGGCATCATCCGCGTGCACCAGTTCAGCAAGCTCGAGATGTTCGTCTACACCCTCCCCGAGGACGCCGAGGCGGAGCACGCGCGCCTCCTCTCGTACCAGGAGGACGTCCTGCAGAGCCTCGGCCTGCACTACCGCGTCATCGACACGGCGGCCGGCGACCTCGGCCAGAGCGCGGCGCGCAAGTTCGACGTGGAGGCGTGGGTCCCCACGCAGGAGACCTACCGCGAGCTGACCTCGACCTCGAACTGCACCACGTTCCAGGCCCGCCGCCTCGACACCCGCTACCGCACCGAGTCGGGGAGGACGGCTCCGGTCGCCACCCTCAACGGCACGCTCGCGACCACCCGCTGGATCGTCGCCCTCCTCGAGACCCACCAGCGGGCGGACGGCTCGGTGCTCGTCCCCGAGGCGCTGCGGCCCCACCTCGGCGGCCTCGAGGTGCTCGAGCCCGTCGCATGAGCGCGGCCCGCGCCTCCGGCCGCCGCCTCGTCGCCCTCGACATCGACGGCACCGTCATGCACGAGGACGGCACCATCACCCGCGCGGTGACGGACGCGATCACCCGCGTGGCCGCCCAGGGCGACGAGGTGATGCTCGCCACCGGGCGCTCGCCCTCCTCCACCCTGCCGGTCGTCGAGCGCCTCGGGATCTCGCCCGAGTACGTGATCTGCTGCAACGGAGCGGTCACGCTCCGCCGCGACGCGTCCGGTGCGTACGTCCCCGAGACGGTCGAGACCTTCGACCCGACGGAGGTCCTCGAGACCATCCGCCGCTCCCTCCCCGACGCGCACTACGCCGTCGAGGACGCGGACGGCGCCTTCTTCTACACCGAGGCGTTCCCGGGCGGTGCCGTGATGGGTGCCGAGACGACCCACGTCCCCTTCGAGGAGCTGCTCGGCCGGCTGTGCACCCGCGTCGTCGTGATCTCGCCCGAGACCGGCATCGAGGAGTTCACCTCGCTGGTCGAGGAGATGGGCCTGCACCAGGTCAGCTACGCGATCGGCTGGACCGCCTGGCTCGACATCGCCCCGCACGGCGTCAACAAGTCCACCGCGCTCGAGGTCGTCCGCGAGGAGCTGGGCATCGAGCGGAGCGACGTGGTCGCGCTGGGCGACGGCCGCAACGACATCGAGATGCTCACCTGGGCCGCCGCCGAGGGCGCAGGGCTCGCGATGGGGCAGGCGCCCGACGAGGTGCGGGCCGTGGCCTCCGCCGTGATCCCCTCGGTCCACCAGGACGGCGTGGCGGTCGCGCTCGCGGCGCTGCGCTGACCACGGTCCCGCGCGCTCGGCGGTTACTATCGGGTGTCGCTCCTGCGGGAGTGGCCGGGAGGGCTGTCCGAGCGGCCGATGGAGCCAGTCTTGAAAACTGGTGGGCGGAAACGTCTCGTGGGTTCGAATCCCACGCCCTCCGCCACGCCGTCCGCCGCGCCGTCCGCCACGCCGTCCCGTTCTTCGCGTCGCTTCCCGCCGGCGCCTTCCGACGCCCGTCCTGGCGCGCGACGACGGAGGGCCGCCCGCTCTCCTTCGGAACGCGCCACCCCTCTGTATAGGATTGCGCGACGCCCGGGACCGACGCCCGGCCCTCACCTCCGCACCACTGACGCCTCGACACCGGGAGACGGATGCGCCGCACGGGCCCTTCGACACAGACTCGCGACACTCCGCGCACGCCGCGCCCCTTCGTACGGCACGGCCGCCAGAAGCGGCACACCCTCGCGCGGACCCTGGTGAAGGGAGCCGCCCTCGTGGGCGGTGTCGGCGTGGTCGCCTCGGTGTCGGTGGTCGCGATCGCGGCGACGCTGATCGTCCAGTCCGTGCAGCCCTCGGTCGACCTGCACCCGGGCGCGGCCGGCTCCAGCGTCGAGGCCGGAGGCGCCCCGGAGATCGGCGCACTCGAGGGCGGCTTCAACGTCCTCGTCGTCGGCAGCGACTCGCGGAAGGGCCAGGGCGACGCCTACGGCGACCCCGACGAGGAGACGAGCGTCCTCAACGACGTCAACATGCTGATGCACGTCTCGGCCGACCACAGCAACGCGACGGTCGTGAGCTTCCCCCGCGACATGTACGTCGACATCCCGGAGTGCGTGAACGCCGCCACGGGTGAGACGATCCCCGCCCGGTACGACACCAAGATCAACGAGGCGATGGGCAGCGACGTCAGCCTCGGCTGCGTGGCGGGGGTCGTCGAGGACCTCATGGGCGTCCGGGTGGACTACGGCGCGGTCGTGCAGTTCAACGGCGTGATCGAGATGTCGAACGCGGTCGGCGGAGTCGACGTCTGCGTCGCGACCGAGATCGCGGACCCCTACACGAACACCTACCTCGAGCCGGGCGTGCACTCGCTCGAGGGCATGGCGGCGCTGCAGTTCCTCCGCAGCCGCCACGGCATCGGCGACGGCAGCGACCTGACCCGCATCAGCAACCAGCAGGTCTTCCTCTCGGCGCTCGTGCGCCGGATCAAGAGCGCGGACACCCTCCTCAACCCGGTCGCGCTCTACGGTCTCGCGAAGGCGGCGCTCGGCAACATGACGCTCTCGACCGGTCTCGACAACGTGAACACGATGGTCCAGATGGGACTCGCGCTGAAGGACGTCGACCTCGCGGACGTCGTCTTCGCGCAGTACCCGACCGGGGCGACTCCGAGCGGAGTGGAGCCGGACCGCGCCGCGGGCGACGTCCTGGCGAGCGCCCTGCAGACCGATCAGCCGATCGCCATCACCGGCGGCACGGGCGCCGGCGCGACCGTGGAGGGCGAGGCGGCGGCCCCGGCCGATACCGCCGCTCCGTCGGGCCCGGCGACCGCGGATCCGCTGGCGACGGCCGAGGCGGCACCCGGCACTCCTGCACCCGGCACTCCTGCAGCGACTCCCGAGGACGGATCCAAGGTTGCCCTGCCAGAATCGGTCACCGGCCAGAGCGCCGACCAGCAGACCTGCTCGGTCGGCTTCTTCGGCTGAGCCGAGGGCGGGCGGCACCACGGGTGCTCTCCACCTCGCGCGCTGACTCCGGGACGACACGCGTCCCGCAGCCGAGAGAGAGTACGACCCGATGAGCGAACGCGCGTCCACCCGGACCACAGCAGCACGGCACGGCCGCCTGCGCCGCCCGAGCGGCGTGCGCTTCGCCGCGCGGATCCTCGCAGCCTGCGTGGGCGTCGGCGTTCTCAGCGCGGTCTGCATCGTGGCGATCGCCGCCTCGCTGATCGCCGGGAGCGCGCGTCCGTCCGTCGACCTCGGGATCGACTCGGGCGGAGGCGACGTGCCCGAGATCGGGGCGATCGAGGGCGGCGTCAACATCCTGCTCGCCGGCAGCGACAGCGCCGACGGATCGGCCGCCGGGGCCTACGGCGAGCGTGCCGAGAACCTCAACGACGTCACGATGCTCATGCACATCTCGGCCGACCACTCGACCGTGGAGGTCGTCAGCTTCCCCCGCGACCTCTACGTCCCGATCCCCTCCTGCACCGACCCGGCCACCGGCGCCGTCTCGGACGCGGTGGACTCGGCGAAGATCAACACCTCGCTCGAGGCCGGCGGGCTGGCGTGCACCGTGCAGACGGTCGAGCAGCTGACCGGGCTCGAGATCCCCTACGCGGCGCTCATCCAGTTCGAGGGCGTCATCGAGATGTCGAACGCGGTCGGCGGAGTGGACGTCTGCGTCGCCACCCCGATCCAGGACGAGTACACGGGGCTGAACCTCGACGCGGGCACGCACACGCTCGTCGGCGCCGAGGCGCTGGCGTTCCTCCGCACCCGGCACGGCGTCGGCGACGGCAGCGACCTCACCCGCATCTCGAGCCAGCAGGTGTACCTCTCATCGCTGGTGCGCAAGGTGAAGAGCGCGTCGACGCTCTCGAACCCGGTGAACCTCTACGGCCTCGCGAAGGCGGCCGTCTCGAACATGCAGCTCTCCACCTCGCTCGAGAACGTGAACACCCTCGTGTCGATCGGCCTCGCGGTGAAGGACGTCGACCTCGCGAACGTGGTCTTCGTGCAGTACCCGACCTTCATCGACGGCAACGGCGTGTACCCCAGCGAGGACGCGGCGGCGGCGCTGAACGCGGCGCTCCTCGCCGACCAGCCGATCGCGCTGAGCGGCACCACCGGCGGCGGCTCGCAGTCGACGGGGGAGGAGCCCGGGGCGACCAACGCTCCGGCGGCCACGGAGTCGCCGGCCACCGACGCCCCCGCGACCGACGCCCCCGCGACGAGCGCACCCGACGGGCCGGTCACCCTCCCGAGCGACGTCTCCGGGCAGACCGCGCAGCAGGAGACCTGCACGATCGGCCGGCCCCTGTCGGACCAGTAGGCGGCTTCCCGCCTTCCCGCGGAGGGGCGGGCGCCCGTGTCGCGAGGCCCTCGCGCGTGCGGTTATGATGGTCGTCGTGCGTCCGCCAGCGGGCGCTGAGGAGTCGTCGCATAGTCCGGTCGAGTGCACCACCCTGCTAAGGTGGAGAACCCTTTATTGGGTTCCGTGGGTTCAAATCCCACCGACTCCGCATCGTCCGAAGGCCCCGCTCAGGCGGGGCCTTCGTCGTTCCCGGCGGTGCCTGTGCCTGCCGCAGTACCGGCGTCTCCCGGCGGTGCCGGTGTCGCCGCAGTGCCGGGGTCTCGCGGTGCCGGAGCCTTCCGGCCGGTGCTCCGCCGCTCGCGCGCGGCGTCGGCGGCCGATGCGATCCGGCGCCTCAGCCCGCCGGGATCCGCCGCCGATCCGCCGGGCGGGTGCGCTCCCGGAGCGGCTACCCTGATCGGATGCCCAGCCCGATCCTCGACGCCCTGTCCGCCCCTCCCGCGCGGAGGGACGTCGCCTCGATCCGGGGTGCTCTCGCCGAGGTCGCGATCGGCGACTCGGTGCGCGTCCTCGTCCGCTCCCCGCGCTACGGCCTCTACGGGATCGAGGGGGTCGTCCGGCAGGCCGTCGGCGGCGAGCTCGTCGTCGCGGACGTCTTCCTCGGCACGGGGACCGAGATCCAGAGCATCGCCCTGGCTCCGGACGCCGACGAGGTCGGCGGGGAGCGCTCGGCCGAGGGACTCGAGCACGGGGATCCGGTGCGCGTGGCGTTCTCGACTCCGGCGCTCGGGTCGTTCACGATCACGGGCCCGCTGACGGCCGGCGGCCGCGACGGGTTCCTCCTCGTCGGCAGCTGGATCGTCGCGGACGGCGGCGAGCCAGGCCGCCACGTCGACCGCATCGAGCGCCTGACGGACGTCGGCGTCCACGAGAAGCACGTCCCCGGGCGCCGCTCCGCGGTCGAGGAGTAGCCCCTCAGCTCTGGCAGTGCGGGCACCAGTAGGTGACCCGCAGCTGCAGCTCGTCGTCGCCGAGCTCACCGCGCTCGATCGGAGTGCCGCAGCGCCGGCACGGCTTGCGGTCGCGGCCGTAGACCCAGAGCTGCTGGCCCGGGCGCAGGTTGCCGGTCGTCGTGCGCTCGATCCGCTCGCGGTTCACGGTGATGAGCCGCTTCGCGAGCGCGATGGTGCGCACGAGGTCGCCGCTCCCGCCGACCGGGCGCGTGGGCAGCACGCCGCGCAGGAAGCACAGCTCGGCGCGGTAGACGTTGCCGAGTCCGGCCATGATCCGCTGGTCGAGCAGCGCGAGCCCGATCGGCCGCTCCGGATCGGCGGACAGGCGTCGCAGCGCCTCGTCCGCGTCCCAGTCGGCGCCGAGCAGATCGGGGCCGAGATAGCCGACCACGTCCTCCTCGGCCGAGCGCGGGACGATCTCGAGGAGCCCGAGCTCGAAGCCGACCGCCTGCCAGTCCTCGGTCTCGAGGACGATCCGGGCCTGGAACGCCGGCCGGTGCCACTTCGGCCGCTCGCCCTCGCCGCGGGAGTAGAGGTGCCAGCTCCCCTCCATCTTGAGGTGGGAGTGGATCAGCGCGTCGCCGACCCGCATCAGCAGGTGCTTGCCGCGGGGGACGACCTCGTCGATCGTCTCGCCGGTGAGGTCGACCGTCGCGTACTTCGGCACGCGGACGTCGCATCGGGTGAGGACCTCGCCGTCCAGCGCCTCGGCGAGGTTGTGGGCGGATCGGTAGACGGTGTCACCCTCGGGCACGCGGGCTCCCTCCGGCGCTCACGAGCGCATCCTCAGGCCGCGCGGATTCGCGACGAAGCCGGCGGCGACGAGGGCGTCGCCGAAGGGCGTGCCGAGCGCGAAGACGCCGTCGATCTTCTCGACGGTCAGCTTCTCGACCCCGCGGGAGCGGACCAGCTGCGAGAGGGAGGCGGCCGCGTCGGCGAGGGCCGCCTCGTCGGCGGTGAAGGTGAGGGCGGTCTTGCCGCCGCGCTCGAGGTAGACCGCGAGCGCTCCGTCGACGACGGCGACCAGCGCGCCGGCCTTCCGACCGGGGCGGTGCCCCTCGCCCTGCGGCCACGGCAGAGCGGCGCCGAACGGATTGGCGGGGTCGGTCGCCGCCAGCGCGAGCACCGGGCGTGAGCGCTCCTGCGCCTCGTCCTGCGGGGCGAACGTGCGGAGCCGGTCGACGCTGCCGGCTGTGCCGAACTGCGCTGCTCCCAGCTTCTCGATGAAGTAGCCCCTCCGGGCGCGGCCCTGCTGCTCGAAGCCGCTCAGCACCTTGTAGGCGAGGGCGAAGCCGCCCAGGACGCCCTCGGCCTGCACGGAGCCGCGGGTGACGATCCCGTACCGCTCGAGCAGCGTCTCGCCGAGCGCGTGCCCGCGGATCGTCGCGTCCGACTCCGCGAGCGGCACGATCGACCAGCGGCCGCCGGCGGTCGGCGGCCCCACGCGGGTGGCCATCGTGGGGCGGGCGGTCATCCGGCCCCGGGGCGCGCGGGCGCGGGCGGGGGCGCGCGGCTGGCGGTGGGCGCCGCCGGTCGAGCCGACGAGGGTGCGCAGCGGCGCCAGGGTGTCGTTCGTGACGAGCCCGGCCCAGACCAGCTCCCACAGGGCCTCGACGAGGCCCGCGTCGTCGGTGGAGCCGACCGCGTCGGAGAGCTGGCGGAAGAAGTAGCCGCCGCCCGAGCCGAGCACGCCGACGATCTCCTGCTGGAGCTCGGTCAGGGTCACGGACTCGGCGGCGGGGACGGGGAGGGTCAGCCCTGCCGTGTCGGCGAGATGGAGGCTCACCCAGCCGTCGTTGCCGGGCAGGGTGCCCGCGCCGGCCCAGAGGACCTCGCCGGTCGCGGTGAGCTCGTCGAGCATCGCGGGGGAGTAGTCGCGCACCCGGGCGGGCAGGATCAGCGACTCCCAGGCGGACGCGGGGATGGGCGCGCCGGCCAGCTGGTCGATCACGGAGGCCACGCCGTCGATACCGCGGAGCGAGCCGCCGACGTGCTGCCAGGCGGGGAGGAAGCGGGCGTACGCGGCCGCGTCCACCGGCTCCACCTCCTTGCGGAGCGCGGCGAGAGAGCGGCTGCGCAGGCGGCGCAGCACCTCGGCATCGCACCACTCGGTCCCGGTGCCGGTGGGGCGGAACTCGCCCTCCGAGACGCGGCGCTCGCCCGCGAGGCGGCGCAGGGTGTCGGTGACGACCGCGACTCCGAGGCCCAGGCGGGTGGCGACGGCGGCGGCGGTGAAGGGGCCGTGGGTGCGCGCGTAGCGGGCGACGAGGTCGCCGAGCGGATCGCGGACCGGGTCGATGAAGGCGACGGGGACGCCGATCGGCAGGGGCACGCCGAGAGCGTCGCGGAGCCGGGAGGCGTCCTCCATCGCGGCGTACCGCTGCTCACCGCCGAGGCCCACGGGCAGGACGCGCTTGGCCTTCACGAGCGCGGCCACGTCGGCCTCGAGCACCGCGCGCTCGATCGCGGGCGCCTTCGCGACGTCCGCCGAGGCGACCGACTCGTCGACCAGGCGCTCCCCGAGCTCGTCGAGCGTCAGCGGGCCGAGCAGCCGGAGCAGGTCGGCGGCGCCCTCGAGCCCGCGGAGGCGGCGCTCGGGCTCGACGCGCTGCAGCTCGCGCTCGATCTGCGCGAGGACGGCCGGGTCGAGCAGCTCGCGCAGCTCCGCCCGGCCGAGCAGCTCGCCGAGGAGCGTCGCGTCGACCGAGAGCGCCGCCGCGCGGCGCTCGGCGAGCGGGCTGTCGCCCTCGTACATGAAGGCAGCGACGTAGCCGAAGAGCATGGACCGCGCGAACGGACTGGCGGTCGGCGTCTCGACCTCGAGGATCCGCAGCTCGCGCCCGTCCAGCCGTGCGGCGAGCCGGAGCAGGGCGGGCAGGTCGTAGACGTCCTGGAGGCACTCGCGGACGGTCTCGAGGATGATCGGGAAGGTCGGGTAGGTGCGGGCGACGTCGAGGAGCTGCGCCGCCCGCTGCCGCTGCTGCCAGAGCGGGGAGCGCTTGCCCGGGTTGTACCTCGGGAGCAGGAGCGCCCGCGCCGCGCACTCGCGGAACCGGGCGGCGAAGAGGGCGGAGCCGCCGACCTCGCTCGTGACCAGCTGCTCCAGCTCCTCGCGCTCGAACAGGAACAGCTCGGAGCCCGGCGGCTCCGACTCGGTGTCGGGGATCCGCACGACGATGCCGTCGTCCCCGGCCATCGCCGCTCCGTCGACGCCGTGCCGCTCGCGGACGCGGGCGCCGATGGCGAGCGCCCACGGCGAGTGCACCTGCATCCCGTACGGGGAGTGCAGCACCAGCCGCCAGTCGCCCAGCTCGTCGCGGAAGCGCTCGAGCACGAGGGTGCGGTCGTCCGGGATCTGCCCGGTGGCCAGGCGCTGCTCGTCGAGGAAGGAGAGGAGGTTGTTGGTCGCGTACTCGTCGAGCCCGGCCGCCGTGCAGCGCTCGCGCGCCGTCTCGGGGGCGGCGGCGCCCACCTCGCGGGTGAACGCCCCGATCGCCTCGCCGAGCTCGGCGGGGCGCCCCTGCGAGTCGCCCTTCCAGAACGGGAGGCGCCCGGGCTCGCCGAACGCCGGCGTCACGATCACGCGGTCGTAGGTGATCTCCTGGATGCGCCAGCTGGTGGCTCCGAGCGCGAAGACGTCGCCGACGCGGGACTCGTAGACCATCTCCTCGTCAAGCTCTCCGACGCGGTTGCCGGTCGAGCCCGGCTCGCCGACCATGAATACGCCGAAGAGCCCGCGGTCGGGGATGGTGCCGCCGCTGGTGACGGCGAGGCGCTGGGCGCCGGGCCGGCCGGTGAGCGTGTTCGCGTCGCGGTCCCAGACGAGGCGCGGCCGCAGCTCCGCGAACTGGTCGGAGGGGTAGCGGCCCGAGAGGAGGTCGAGGGTCGCCTCGTAGGCGGAGCGGGGCAGGGACACGAAGGGGGCGCTGCGGCGGACGGTGTCGAACCAGTCGTCCACGTCGAGGCTCTCGAGGGCGGTCGCGGCGACGGTCTGCTGCGCGAGGATGTCGAGCGGGTTCGCGGGGACGGCGATCGCCTCGATCAGGCCCGAGCGCATCCGCTCCGTCGTCACGGCGGAGTGGAGAAGGTCGGCCCGGTGCTTGGGGTAGAAGGACCCGCGCGAGACCTCGCCGACCTGGTGGCCGGCTCGACCCACGCGCTGCAGGGCGCTCGCGACCGAGGGCGGCGTCTCGACCTGGACGACGAGGTCGACGGCGCCCATGTCGATCCCCAGCTCGAGGCTCGAGGTCGCGACCACGCAGCGCAGGCGGCCGGACTTCAGGTCGTCCTCGATGATCGCGCGCTGCTCCTTGCTCACCGAGCCGTGGTGGGCGCGGGCGAGCAGCGGCTCCTCGTCGGGCGCGGACTGCCCGCTGCCGCTCGTGCCCCCGGCCGCTCCCATCGCCTCGGCCGGGGAGCGGCGGACGGAGGAGGAGGCCGCCTCGGCGAGCAGGGCCCCGACGGCGACGGGCTCGCCCGCCTCGCGCGCCCGCTCCGCGGCGAGCTCGCGGCGCTCGGCGTAGATCTCGTTGAGCCGGGCGGTCAGCCGCTCGGCGAGACGGCGGGAGTTCGCGAAGACGATGGAGGAGGTGTGCGCGAGGACCCGGTCGACGATCGACTCCTCGACGTGCGGCCAGATCGACCCGCTCTGCGGACCGGTGGCCCCCATCGTCGATCCGTCCTGCGGAGCCGCCGTCCCCAGCTCGGACATGTCCTCGACCGGGACGACGACGCTGAGGTCCCACTGCTTCTCGGACGCCGGAGCCACGATCGCGACCGGGGAGCGGCCGGCGAGGAACCGGGCCACCTCCTCGCGCGGGCGCACCGTCGCCGAGAGGCCGATGCGCTGCACCGGCTTCGGGAGCAGGGCGTCGAGCCGCTCGAGGGAGACGGCGAGGTGCGCCCCGCGCTTGGTCGACGCGACCGCGTGGACCTCGTCGACGATGACCGTCTCGACGCCGCGGAGCGACTCGCGCGCCGCCGAGGTGAGCATGAGGTAGAGCGACTCGGGGGTCGTGATCAGGATGTCCGGCGGCGTCTTCTGCAGCACGCGCCGCTCGGCGGCGGGCGTGTCTCCCGACCGCACCCCGACGGTGACCGTGGCCGGCGCGCTGCCGATGCCCTCGGCGCTCAGCCGCAGCGCCGTCTGGGTGACGCCGACGAGCGGCGAGCGGAGGTTGCGCTCGACGTCGACGCCGAGAGCCTTCAGCGGCGAGACGTAGAGCACGCGCGTGCGGTGCTGCGGATCCTCCGGCGGCGGGCCCTGCACGAGCCGGTCGATCGCCCAGAGGAAGGCCGAGAGCGTCTTGCCGGAGCCGGTGGGAGCGACCACGAGGGCGTGCGCTCCGCTCGAGATGGCCGACCAGGCGCCCTCCTGGGCGGCGGTCGGCGCCGGGAACGCGCCCTCGAACCACGCGCGCGTGGCGGGGGAGAAGCGCTCGAGGACGTCCGGCATGCACCCATCCTCCCTGCCACCTCCGACATTGCCGGGGCCGCGGCCCGGGGGCGAGCCCTTGACGCGGGGGAGTCCGCCCGTCAGGCGAAGCCGAGACGCACGAACGTGCTGATGTCGGCGAGCTCGTCCTGCCCGACTCCATGGGCGACGCCCTCGTAGACCCGGGCGTCGAGCGCCGTGTGCTCCGGGAACCAGGCCGCCGCGTCCCGCACGAGCTCCTCCGGGATCACCGTGTCGAGCGTCCCGCGGCCCCAGAACACCGGCGGACGCTCGCGGGCGAGCCGCTCGTCCGCGTCGTCGCCCTCGGCGAGCGGGACCACGAACCCGGACAGGGCGACCGCGAAGGCGAAGCGGCCAGGCGCGCGCCGCAGCAGCTGCACCGCCAGCGCGGCGCCCTGGGAGAAGCCCAGCAGCCCCACCGGACCCGGGTGCTCCAAAGCGTCGAGCCACTCGATCACGCCCGCCGCCGCCGCCTCGACGGCCTCGGGATCGGCCCGCGGCTCGTCAGGCACCAGCGGCACCCGGAGGGGCCACCACGCGTTCGCCCCGCCGCCCAGGGCGAGAGGCGCCCGGAGGGACGCGAGGACCGGCTCCAGCGGCAGGTAGGCGCCGAGCGAGAACAGGTCCCCCTCGTGCGAGCCGTAGCCGTGCAGCAGCACCAGGAGGGGCCTGCCGACGCGGTCGCGCTCGGAGGAGGACCACAGCACCGCGTTCGCGTCGATTCCCATCGCACCATCATCCCCCTGAGTGCGGGATCGCCGCCGCCGGTCGGAACACCAGCCGCGAAGGGTGAGAATGGCTGCATGAGCGTGCGCACCCCTGACCCGAACTCCGGGTGGCTGTCCGACGACGAACTCGCCGAGATCCGCCGGCGGCTCCCGCTGCTGTACGTGGAGGCCGTGCCCGTCCGGGTCGACGGGCTCGGGCAGGTCACCGAGGTCGGTGTGCTCCTGCGCGCGACCCCCTCCGGCCAGATCACCCGCACGATCGTCTCGGGCCGCGTGATGTACGGCGAGACGCTGCGCGACGCGCTGTTCCGCCACCTCGAGAAGGATCTCGGCCCCATGGCCTTCCCCCTCCTCCCCGCGAGCCCGCTCCCCTTCCACGTCGCCGAGTACTTCCCGATGCCCGGCATGGGACCGTTCACCGACGACCGCCAGCACGCGGTCTCCCTCGCCTACGTCGTTCCCGTCACCGGCACCTGCGACCCCCGCCAGGACGCCCTCGAGCTCACCTGGATGACCCCCGACGAGGCCTGCTCCGACGCGATCTCCGCCGAGATGGAGGGCGGGCGGGGCGCGCTGATCCGCGCCGCGCTCGCTTCCGTCGGCCGCCTGTCCTAGCGGCGCGGATCGGCCGCGGCGCTCCCTTCTGCGCGCCGATAGCGGCGCGCCGCGGTCGGCTCGCAAGCATGGCGGGCCGGCTGGAGCGTCGGGCGTACGCCTGGATTCGCCGGCATGCGGCTCGGCCGACCGGCTCGCGCCACGGGACCTTCGTGACCGGGCGAGGCGAGGCGGCGCCCCTGCCCGATGACGGCGCAGCAGGCAATCGCCTGATCAGGACGCGGCGAGGACTTCCGGAGCTCCCTGCGCGGGACTCCGCTCGAAGAGGTGAAGCGTGAACGACGAAGGGCCGGGGCCCGCGACCAGTAGTCGCGGGCCCCGGCCCTTCGTGATGTCGGCGTCCTGATCAGGACGAGCGTTGGCGTGCGATCACCGAACGCTCAGCCCCCGGTCGCGACATGCTCTGCGTATCGCAACCGTGCTTGAAGCCGACTGCGGTGCGCCGCTCCGCGGCGCACAATCGGACTCAGCCCTGCGCGCGGCGGCCGCCGCGGCGGGCGCCGCCGCCGGCGGACTCGCGGGCGGGAGCGGCCGAGGCCGCTCCGCCGGTCGCGGTGCTGTAGAACGAGCGCGATCCGCCCGAGGTCGAGGGGGCGCCGGCGGCCGAGCGGCTGCGGCCTCCGCGGGCGCCGCCGCGGGCGGGTCCCTCGGCGGCGGTGCGGTCGCGGCGGGGGCGGTCGCCTCCGCCGGTCGCGGCACCCGTCGAGCGTCCGCCGCGGGGTGCGGCGGTGCCCTCGGTGCGGGCCGCGCGCTTGCGCTGCGCGTTGGCGCCCTGCGAGCGTCCGCCCTGCGACTGGCCGCGGACGGGCTCGACGGCGGCGCTGGGGGTGACGTACGGAGCGACGTCGCCGACGAGCTTCGCGACGGCGGCCGAGTCGGCCGTCACCTGCTGGGGCGCGACCTGGATCGCGGCCTTGCGGAGGAGGGTCTTCACGTCGCTGCGCTGCGTGGGCAGGACGACGGTGACGACGTCTCCCTCGCTGCCGGCGCGGGCGGTGCGGCCCGAGCGGTGCAGGTACGCCTTGTGCTCCATCGGCGGGTCGACGTGGATGACGAGCTCGACGTCGTCGACGTGCACGCCGCGGGCTGCGACGTCGGTGGCGACGAGGACCTTGACGGTGCCGGCGCCGAACGCGGCGAGGTTCCGGTCGCGGGCGACCTGCGAGAGGTTGCCGTGCAGGTCGACCGCGGGGATGCCCTGGCCGGTGAGCTGCTTGGCGAGCTTCTTCGCGTGGTGCTTGGTGCGCATGAAGAGGATGCGGCGGCCGGTGCCGGACGCGAGGGTCTTCACGAGCGCGTTCTTGGCGTCGAGGCCGTCGACCTCGAACACGTGGTGGGTCATCAGCGCGACGGGGGAGTTGGCCTCGTCGACCGAGTGGAGCACCTCGTTCTGGAGGTACTTCTTGACCAGCTTGTCCACGCCGTTGTCGAGCGTCGCGGAGAACAGCAGGCGCTGGCCGCCGCGGGGGGTCTTGTCGAGGATGCGCGTGACGACCGGCAGGAAGCCGAGGTCGGCCATGTGGTCGGCCTCGTCGAGGACGGTGATCTCGACGGCGTCGAGGTTCACGAAGCCCTGCTTCATCAGGTCCTCGAGGCGGCCCGGGCAGGCCACGACGATGTCGACGCCCTGCTTGAGCGCGGCGACCTGGCGCTGCTGCGAGACGCCTCCGAAGATCGTGGTGGTGACGATGCCGTACGCGTCGGCGAGGGGCTGCATCGCGGCGGTGATCTGCGTGGCGAGCTCGCGGGTCGGCGCGAGGACGAGTCCGAGCGGGCGGCCGGGGCGGCGGCGTCCGCCGGCGAGCGAGCCGCCGAGTCGGGCGATCATCGGGATGGAGAAGGCGAGGGTCTTGCCGGAGCCGGTCTTGCCGCGGCCGAGGACGTCGCGTCCGCCGAGGGTGTCGGGCAGCGTGTCGACCTGGATCGGGAAGGGCTCGGCGATGCCGCTCGCGGTGAGCGCGGCCACGAGGGGGGCCGGCACGCCGAGGGCGCTGAAGGAGAGGGGGGTGTTCGACATGAAGTGGTGCCTTTCGGGGGCATCATGCCGATCGAGGACGCGCGGGCGGTGGCCGGGGCGCGGGTGATCGGCGTTCGGGCGAAGGTGACGGTGGTCACATCCGTTCGCCGTACGATTCGGTGCGCGCGGCCGGGGGCCTCATGCACGTGCGCCAGATGGTCGGGACGGATCCTCGACGGTCAGAGTCCTAGGGGACAAGGGGCGTTCTACGACGCGGGGGAGCGCAGTCGCTGCGCTCGCACCATCCCACTCTAGTGGATGCCGATCCATCCGCGCATCGCGGCCTGCACGCGGGAGCCGTCGCGGTCGCTCAGCTTGGTCCCGACGAAGTCGCCCGCCCAGTCCGAGGTCTGCACGCGGAAGGCCGGCTCCGGGTCGCGCAGGGTCTTCAGGATGACAGCGGCGACGTCGGACGGGTCCTGCGCGTGGGTCGAGGAGAAGGACGACGCGGCGCGGTCGAGGTAGGCGCCGAGCGCCGGCGAGTAGGGGCCGGCCTGCGCGAGCATCGCCGCCGCGTCGATGCCGACGTTCTCGACGAAGCTGCTGCGGACCGCTCCCGGCTCGATCAGCGACACGTGGACGCCGACGGAGGCGGCGACCGGGGCGAGCGCCTCGAAGAACCCCTCGACCGCGAACTTCGCCGCGCAGTAGTCCTCGTTGAACGGCTGCCCGATCGCGCCGCCGACGCTCGAGACGGTGACGATGCGACCGCGGGACGAGCGCAGCATCGGCATCGCGGCGCGGGTGACCGCGACGGTGCCGAAGAAGTTGACCTCCATCACGCGGCGCAGCTCCTCCGGATCCTCCAGCTCGAGGGTGCCGAGGTGGCCGGCTCCGGCGTTGTTCACGAGGGCGTCGAGACCGCCGAGCTCCTCCTCCACGGCGCGGAGGCAGCCGGCGACGGAGTCCGCGTCGGTCACGTCGAGCGCTCGCAGGTCGAGCTCGACGCGTGCCTCGGCGGCGGCGGCGCGCAGGCCCTCCGCCCGCTCCGGATCCCGCACGGTGGCGACCACCCGCCAGCCCGCGCGCGCGGCCTCGATCGCGGTGGCGCGGCCGATGCCGGTGGAGGTTCCGGTGACGAGGAGGACGGGACGGGGCATGCGGCTTTCCTGCTTTCCGGCGCACGACGGCGCCGCCCGGAGGCTATCGGCCGCCCCTCCGAGAACGTCCAGGGTCGGTGTCAGCCCCGGTAGCGCTCGCCGACCGGCACCTCGACCGGCAGCCGGTTGCCCGCCTGGGCGAGCGGGCAGGCCCAGGCCGGGTCGTAGGCGCAGGAGGGGTTGTAGGCGAAGTTGAAGTCGAGGACCAGCGTCCCCGGGGCGGAGCCCGGGCCGAGGTCGGCGCCCTTCACGGTGTCCAGGAGGTAGCGGCCGCCGCCGTAGGTGCCGCCGGGTGTCCCCGCGAGGGCGTCCTTGACCGGCAGGAACAGTCCTCCTCCGTAGGACGCGAGGCGCCAGACGTCGAGGCTGCCGGCGTCCGGCACCTCGACCGTGCCGATCAGCTCGAAGGGGACGGTGCCGTCGGTGCCGGTCTCCACGTCCATCCGCCGCGCCTCCTCGGCCGGAGCCACCTCGAGCTCGAAGCGCCAGGCCGCGTCGTAGGGCGCGATCGGCAGCGAGCGGAAGTGCGCGCGGTCGGCCGGGAGGAGGGGGGTGGAGGGGTGCTGCGCGAAGAGCGCGTTGCGCCCGCGGATCCAGGACGCGTGCGCGGCGAGCAGGTCCACGTTCGAGAGCCGGCGCACCTCCGCGTAGAGGGCCTGGACGTGGCGGCGCCAGTCCGACACCTCGACCGCGGTCGTGAGGCGGCGGCGGGGCGAGACGCCGTCGTCGTCCTGCTCCTCCTCGTCGGCGGAGGGCCACTGGAGGCGCAGGAGCTCCGAGCGCGACAGCTCGGTCTCCTCCTCGGCGACGCCGTCGGGGCTCATGCGGCGGACTCCCCGCGCGGGCGGGTGTCGGCACCGAGATCGTGGCGCCAGGACGGGGCGAGGGAGCGGATGCGGATGCCGCGCCACTGCCAGAACGCCCACATCGACGGCCAGAGCGCGGCCGAGGCGAGGCCCGCCGAGAACTCGAGGCGGTCGCGGAAGAGCGTGCGCCCGTCAGGGAGCGGGGCCACGGCCATGCGGTGGTCCCACGCGGTGATGAGGCGGAGGGAGCCGGTGAGGGGCCCGCCGCTGTCGCGCAGGATCCGCACGTCGGGCATCGAGGGGACGCGGCGGTAGGAGAGGTCGATCTCCTGCGCGCCCATCGGCACGATCCCGAGGGCATCCATCGCGACCTCGTGGGAGCCGAGCCCCCAGGTCGGGCGGAAGCCGCCCTCGTCCAGCGACGCGGCGGTCAGGAGCGGGGACATCACCTCCCGGAACACGGCCGGACTCTGCAGGGCGCGCCAGGCGGAGTCGGCGTCGGTGTCGAGCACGTGCTTGAGCATCACCTTCACGAGGGACATCCTCCTCCGCCCGCCCCTGCGCGGGAACCGGGTGCGCGCGGAGCCCCGGACGTGTATGCGCCTCCGGGGCTCGCTACCGTGTCAGGGTGACCGCTCCCGCCGCCTCCGTCGACCAGTCGACCTACCAGATCCGCTTCGAGTGGGGGGCCCGCGCCCTCCGCGTGCTCGCCCCCGCCCACGTCACGGTGCTCGTCGACGCTCTGCCCGGAGGCGAGAGCCCCGACCTCGGGGGAGTGGAGGGCCGCGTCGTCCGCGCGGGCCTGACCGACCGCTCGGCCGTCGCCCGCTGGATCCTGGAGCGCCAGCACGAGAACGGCGGGCGCACCAGCGTCAACGTGATCGCACTCGGCGACGTCGACGACAGCGGAGCGGCGCGGTTCGCGATGGAGGACCAGCTGGCGGCCGGCGCCGTCGTCGACGCGCTCATCGGGCTGGGCATCGACCACGTCTCGCCCGAGGCCGCGGTGGCCTGCGCGTCCTACGAGGGCCTGCGCCGGGCGTGCGCGCATCTGCTCACCGCGTCCGAGTCCGGCCGCCTGCTCGCCGCCGAGGGGCGGGCGGACGAGGTCCGCGCCGCCGCCCGGGTCGACACCGTCGACGAGGTGTCGGTCCTCCGCTGACCCGCCGCTCCGGCGGGCGCGGCCTCCGAGCGGTGCAGGGCGTCCGCGGAGCGCACAAGCCCCTGCGGATCCGAGCCGCCGCCTCGACCACTCGCCCGCCCCCGGCGTAGCGTTCGGCGGAGGCGGTCCCTCCGCCCCCCGCCCCGACCGAAAGCTGGCCCGCATGAAAGCCGTCCTCAACGACGTCGTCCTCGCCGACGCCCCCGACTCCGACCTGATCTCGATCGAGGGCAACTGGTACTTCCCGCCGTCGAGCATCGCCGAGGGCGTGCTCGTCGAGAGCCCCACGCCCTACACCTGCCCGTGGAAGGGCGAGTGCCAGTACTTCTCGGTGCAGACCGGCGACGGCCTGCAGAAGGACAAGGCCTGGTCGTACCCGCACCCCTACCCGACGGCGTTCGACCGCGTCGGCAAGGACTTCTCGGGCTACGTCGCCTTCGACCGCTCGGTCCGCGTCTCCGACTGACCCGTCCCGCCGCGGCGCCGCTCCCGGTGCCGCGGCGGTGCGTCAGCCGCGCGGGGCGGCGGCGCGCGCGCGGTAGGCCCGGACCTTCGACCGGTTCCCGCAGCGCTGCATCGAGCACCAGCGGCGCGACCCGGCTCGGGACGTGTCGAGGTAGAGCATCCGGCACTCCGGATCCGCGCAGCGCCGCAGCCGTCCGGTCGCGGCCGGACCCAGCAGCCCCACGGCCTCCCGGGCGATGGACGCGAGCGCCTGCCTGCCCGCCGCGTGGAGCCGTCCTGCCTGCCGCGATCCGCCGCTCAGCACCGGCGGGATATCGGGCATCGCCGCGACCAGGTTGACCACGTCGACGTCGCGCGGGTCGGGCGCGGTGCCGGCCTCGGCCGCGACGGCCAGCCGGGCGATCGCGCCCCGGAGCATCAGCGCGTCGTCGAGGCGCGCGTCCCGGCTCTCGGGGCCGACCGCCTCGAAGCGCTCGGCGAGCCAGGCGGCCAGGGCGGCGTCGGAGTCGAGGTGCTCGGCCGCTCCCGGAGGCAGTGCTCCGGTCGTGGCGAAGTCGAGTGCGAGGCTTCCGGAGTCGAACCACCAGCGCCGGCCGTCGGCCTCGGGGAGCCACTGCCCGGTGACCGGCGTGCGCCCGCCGTGCGGGGCCTCGTCCGGGGTCACGGCGCCGGGACCGGTCGGCGCCGCCACTGGATCGCGTTCGCGGCCTCGAACCGGCGCGCGCAGCGGCCGCAGGCCAGGGGCCGGGTGGGCCGGCGATGGCGGTAGAAGAGGTGTCCGCCCGGGCAGGTGCCGACCCACGGCGCGAGCTCGTCCGCGGTCGGGTTGCTGTGGGTGCGCGATCCCGTGTACCCGAGCCGCGCCGCGATCCGCCGCCACTGCGGTCCGTGCCCGGCGTCGGGCCCCGCGAGCGCGTGAGCGACCTCGTGCAGGAGTGTCTGCCGGACCTCCTCGTCGCTCCAGCGGGCTGCGAGGTGGCGCGAGACCGTGATCCGGCGGCGCGTCCAGTGGCAGGCGCCGCCGCGGGTGCGCGCGTGGTCGAGCGCGAAGGACCAGGAGGGGTCGAGGTGCTCCTCGATCAGCGCGTCGGCCCAGCGGGCCACGTCCTCGAGGTCGGCCACCGGTGGCGCTGCCTAGGACTCGTCGCCGTCGGCGCGGCGTCGGCCGCGGGCGGTGCCGTCGGTGCGGGCTTCGCGGTCGGTCCCGTCCTGGAACTCGGAGGCGGCGGCGTAGCCCAGGCGCGCGACCTCGAGCTCCTCCTCGGGGACCCCGACGCGCTCGCCGAGGGCGGTCGCGGCGTCGAAGTCGCGCATGGCCCGGCCGTACTCGCCCAGCTCGAAGAAGGTGAGGCCGCGGTGCTTGAGCGCGAAGGAGTGCTCGAGGTGCCACTCGTGCGTGCGCGCCTCCTCGACGCAGAGCGCGAGCTCCGAGAGGGCCTCGTCGGTGCGGCCCCGCAGCTGCATGAGGCGGGCGCGGCGGACGCGGGCGGTGAGCAGCTCGGCGCGGTCGCCGGAGAAGCGGGTGCGGCGGACGGCCTCGTTCGCGAGGTCCCACGCCTCGTCGACGCGCCCGAGCAGGCGCAGCAGCTCCGCCTTCTCGGTGAGCGCGGCGAGGCTGCGCAGCGCGCCGATCTCCTCCAGGCGCTCCTGGGCGGCGTCGACGTCGATCTCCTCGTGGAGGGTCGCGGGGTCGTGGCGGATGATGATGCTCAGGGCGATGCTTCCTCGTGGAGTGCGGATCCGGATCGTCGCGCGCGGCGGACGAGAGGACGGTCGGGGTCGCTGACCCCGGCGTCGAGTGTACCGGCGGGTCCCCGGACGGCGCCCCGACGCGCGGCCCGGGTCAGCCCCGTCGCACCTGGAAGACGCTCCGCGCCGGCAGCGGCGACGGGGTGGCGGTCTCGTCCGTGACGACGAGGGCGCCGGCGATGAAGTTCTCGAGCTCCCGCCCCTGCACCAGCTTGGAGGGCGCGGGGTCGGAGGCGAGGCGCCGCGGCAGGCCGTCGAGCGGCAGCGGATCGGCCGAGGCGAGCATCACCACGTTCCCGAAGCGCTTGGCCTTGAGCATCTGGGTGTCGGTCATGATCGCGGTGTGCGCGAAGACGGAGGCGAGCGTCGCGGCCTGGGCGCGGGCGAAGGCGAGCGCGCCGCCGTCGGCCACGTTCACCGCGACCAGGCCGCCGGGGGCGAGCAGCGGCGCGATCGCCCCGTAGAACTCGGCGCTGGTCACGTGCGCGGGAGTGCGCGCGCCCGAGAAGATGTCGACGACGACCACGTCGACCGTGCCGCGCAGCCCGGGCGGCAGCTTGCCGAGCACCTCGCGGGCGTCGCCCTGGCGGATGCGGATCTGCGCCCCGCGGGGGAGCGGGAGCGCCTCGCGCACCAGCTCGACCAGAGCGCCCTCGATCTCGACGACCTGCTGGCGCGAGCCCGGCCGGGTCGCGGCGACGTAGCGGGGGAGGGTCAGCGCTCCGGCGCCCAGGTGGAGCGCCGTGACGCTCTCGCCCTCGGGGGCGACGAGGTCGATCGCGTGGCCGATCCGGCGGACGTACTCGAACGAGAGGTGCGTCGGATCCGCGAGGTCGACGTGCGACTGCGGAGTGCCGTCGACGACCAGGGTCGCCGCCTCGGGCGAGTGGCGGTCGGGCTCGATCCGCGCGGTGTACCCGCTGGCGAGCACGGCGCGGGGGTGCTCGGAGTCGTCTCCGCGTCGGCGGCCGGTGCGTTCCTGCATCCGACCAGTCTGCCGCGGCGGCGGGACGGCGGGGCTCCGCGCCCGGCCCGGTCGGATCGATCCGGGAGGCCGTGGCCTCGTATACCGGACCCCGCGGGGCGGCGCAAGCATCCGCACTTGCGCGGCGTGGCGCGATGCGGCTATATTCGTACTTTGCGCTCCCGAGTACCCATGCCCTCATATCGCGGTCGGCAGGTCACCGGAACCCGGCATCAGATGGTGGATGCCGTTGCCACACTCTAGCCCCGCCCCCAAGACCGAGTCGCCTCGGTCCGCACGGCGTGCGGGCAGGGGTGGCGGCCCGTCCGGCGGGAGCCCACTCCACACATCCCACAGATTGAGACCCGCGAGGGTCTACGGAGGTTCCTTCCTTGGCTGCTGCGTCCACCGCGACCACCACCTCACCCAAGAACGGACGCGGAGCTTCGCGTCTCTCGTTCGCCAAGATCAGCGACACCCTGACCGTTCCGGATCTGCTCGCGCTGCAGACCGAGAGCTTCGACTGGCTCGTCGGCTCGGAGGCGTGGAAGACCCGCGTCGCCGAGGCGAAGGCCGCCGGCCGGGAGGACCTCCCCGCCAACTCCGGCCTCGACGAGATCTTCGAGGAGATCTCCCCGATCGAGGACCTCAGCGAGACGATGCAGCTGAGCTTCACGAACCCGTACCTCGAGCCCGAGAAGTACACGATCGAGGAGTGCAAGGAGCGCGGCAAGACCTACGCCGCTCCGCTGTACGTCGAGGCCGAGTTCATGAACCACCTCACGGGTGAGATCAAGACCCAGACGGTCTTCATGGGCGACTTCCCGCTGATGACCGAGAAGGGCACGTTCATCATCAACGGCACCGAGCGTGTCGTCGTGTCCCAGCTCGTGCGAAGCCCCGGCGTCTACTTCGAGCGCCAGCAGGAGAAGACGTCCGACAAGGACATCTACTCCGCCCGCGTCATCCCGAGCCGCGGCGCCTGGCTCGAGTTCGAGATCGACAAGCGCGACCAGGTCGGCGTGCGCATCGACCGCAAGCGCAAGCAGTCGGTCACCGTGTTCCTCAAGGCCCTCGGCCTGACGAGCGAGGAGATCCTCGAGCAGTTCGCCGGCTACGAGTCGATCGAGCTGACCCTCGAGAAGGACAACATCCTCACCAAGGAGGACGCACTCCGCGACATCTACCGCAAGCTCCGTCCGGGCGAGCAGGTCGCCGCCGAGGCCGCCCGCGCGCTGCTGGACAACTTCTACTTCAACTCCAAGCGCTACGACCTCGCGAAGGTCGGCCGCTACAAGATCAACCGCAAGCTCGGCATCGACAAGGCGCTGTCCGACTCGGTGCTCACGGTCGAGGACATCATCGCGACCATCAAGTACCTGGTCGCCCTGCACGACGGCCGCACCGCCCTCCCCGGCGTGCGCGACGGCGAGTCGGTCGAGCTGCGTCTCGACGTCGACGACATCGACCACTTCGGCAACCGCCGCATCCGCGCGGTCGGCGAGCTGATCCAGAACCAGGTCCGCACCGGACTGTCCCGCATGGAGCGCGTCGTCCGCGAGCGCATGACCACGCAGGACATCGAGGCGATCACCCCGCAGACCCTGATCAACGTGCGCCCCGTCGTCGCCGCGATCAAGGAGTTCTTCGGAACCAGCCAGCTGTCGCAGTTCATGGACCAGAACAACCCGCTCGCGGGTCTGACCCACAAGCGCCGCCTGTCGGCGCTCGGCCCCGGCGGACTCTCCCGCGAGCGCGCCGGCGTCGAGGTCCGCGACGTCCACCCCTCGCACTACGGCCGCATGTGCCCGATCGAGACCCCGGAAGGCCCGAACATCGGCCTGATCGGATCGCTCGCGTCCTTCGCGCGCATCAACTCGTTCGGCTTCATCGAGACCCCGTACCGCAAGGTCGTCGACGGCACCGTCACCTCGCAGATCGACTACCTCACCGCGTCCGAGGAGGACGAGTACCTGGTCGCCCAGGCGAACGCCCCCCTCACGAAGGACTTCCGCTTCGCGGAGGGCAAGGTCCTGGTCCGCCCCAAGGGCGGAGAGGTCGAGCTCGTCGACGCCGAGCGCGTCCACTACATGGACGTCTCGCCGCGCCAGATGGTCTCGGTCGCGACCTCGCTGATCCCGTTCCTCGAGCACGACGACGCGAACCGCGCGCTCATGGGCGCGAACATGCAGCGTCAGGCCGTCCCGCTGCTGCGCAGCGAGTCGCCCGTCGTCGGAACCGGCATGGAGGGCTTCGCGGCCATCGACGCCGGCGACGTCATCACCGCCGAGAAGGCCGGTGTCGTCCAGGAGGTCTCCGCCGACTCCGTCACCGTCCAGCTGGACGAGGGCGGCACGCAGACCTACTTCCTCCGCAAGTTCGACCGCTCCAACCAGGGCACCTCGTACAACAACCGCGTGGTCGTCTCGGCCGGCGAGCGCATCGAGGTCGGCGAGGTCGTCGCCGACGGCCCCGCCACCGAGAACGGCGAGCTCGCGCTGGGCAAGAACCTGCTCGTCGCGTTCATGCCGTGGGAGGGCCACAACTTCGAGGACGCGATCATCCTCAGCCAGAACCTGGTGAAGGACGACGTCCTCTCCTCGATCCACATCGAGGAGTACGAGGTCGACGCCCGCGACACCAAGCTCGGCAAGGAGGAGATCACCCGCGACCTCCCCAACGTCAGCCCGGAGCTCCTGGCCGACCTGGACGAGCGCGGCATCATCCGCATCGGCGCCGAGGTCCGCCCCGGCGACATCCTCGTCGGCAAGGTCACGCCCAAGGGCGAGACCGAGCTCTCGGCCGAGGAGCGCCTGCTCCGCGCGATCTTCAACGAGAAGAGCCGCGAGGTCCGCGACACGTCGCTGAAGGTGCCCCACGGCGAGCAGGGCACGATCATCGGCGTCAAGGTGTTCGACGCGCAGGACGGCGACGACGAGCTCGGCTCGGGCGTCAATCAGCGCGTGGTCGTCTACATCGCCCAGAAGCGCAAGATCACCGAGGGCGACAAGCTCGCCGGCCGCCACGGCAACAAGGGCGTCATCTCGAAGATCCTGCCGGTCGAGGACATGCCGTTCCTCGCCGACGGCACCCCGGTCGACATCGTCCTCAACCCGCTCGGCGTCCCCGGCCGCATGAACTTCGGCCAGGTCCTCGAGATCCACCTCGGCTGGATCGCGAAGCAGGGCTGGAAGGTCGAGGGCCAGCCGGAGTGGGCCGCGCGCCTGCCCGAGCACGCCCGTGAGGCGGCGCCCGGCACCAAGGTCGCGACCCCCGTCTTCGACGGCGCGGCGGAGGAGGAGCTCGCAGGGCTCCTCGACTCCACCACCCCGACCCGCGACGGAGAGCGCCTGATCGGCTCGTCCGGCAAGACGCAGCTGTTCGACGGCCGCTCCGGGGAGCCCTTCCCGGACCCGGTCTCGGTCGGCTACATGTACATCCTGAAGCTGCACCACCTCGTCGACGACAAGATCCACGCGCGCTCGACGGGCCCGTACTCGATGATCACCCAGCAGCCGCTCGGTGGTAAGGCACAGTTCGGCGGACAGCGCTTCGGCGAGATGGAGGTGTGGGCCCTCGAGGCCTACGGCGCCGCCTACGCCCTCCAGGAGCTCCTCACCATCAAGTCGGACGACATCCTCGGCCGCGTGAAGGTGTACGAGGCCATCGTCAAGGGCGAGAACATCCAGGAGCCCGGCATCCCGGAGTCCTTCAAGGTCCTCATCAAGGAGATGCAGTCCCTGTGCCTGAACGTCGAGGTCCTCTCGGCCGACGGCACCGCGGTCAGCCTGCGCGACACCGATGACGAGGTCTACCGCGCCGCGGAAGAGCTCGGCATCAACATCTCCTCCCGGTTCGAGTCGTCCTCCGTCGACGACATCTGATCCGCGCCAGCATCTGACGACCTCCCGTCTCTGACGAGACACCCTGTTTTCCGACAAGGAGAAAACATTGCTCGACGTAACCACTTTCGATGAGCTGCGCATCGGCCTCGCAACGGCCGATGACATCCGTCGCTGGTCGCACGGTGAAGTGAAGAAGCCCGAGACCATCAACTACCGCACCCTGAAGCCCGAGAAGGACGGCCTGTTCGGCGAGCAGATCTTCGGACCCTCTCGCGACTGGGAGTGCTCCTGCGGCAAGTACAAGCGAGTCCGCTTCAAGGGCATCGTCTGCGAGCGCTGCGGCGTCGAGGTCACCAAGTCCTCGGTCCGCCGCGAGCGGATGGGCCACATCGAGCTCGCCGCCCCCGTCACCCACATCTGGTACTTCAAGGGCGTCCCCTCGCGCCTCGGATACCTGCTGGACATGGCGCCGAAGGACCTCGAGAAGGTCATCTACTTCGCGGCGTACATGATCATCGACGTGGACGACGACGGCCGTCACGCCGACATGCCCGGGCTCGAGAACGAGCTCCGGCTCGAGATCAAGACCCTCTCGGACCAGCGCGACTCCCGCATCGCGGACCGCCTGGCGCGCCTGGAGACCGACCTCGCCGCCCTGGAGGCGGAGGGCGCCAAGAGCGACCAGAAGCGCCGCACCAAGGACGGCGCCGAGAAGGAGATGGGCCAGATCCGCAAGTCCTTCGACGAGGACATCGCGCGGCTCGAGAGCGTGTGGGAGCAGTTCCGCACCCTCAAGGTCGGCGACCTCAAGCCCGAGGACGCGGTCTTCAACGAGCTCGTCGACCGGTACGGCGTCTACTTCGAGGCCTACATGGGCGCCGAGGCGATCAAGAAGCGCCTCGAGCAGTTCGACCTCCAGGCCGAGGCCGAGACGCTGCACCTGCAGATCGCCGAGGGCAAGGGTCAGAAGAAGATCCGCGCCATCAAGCGCCTGCGCGTCGTCAACTCGTTCCTCGCCACCGGCAACTCGCCGGCCGCGATGGTCCTCGACGTCGTCCCGGTCATCCCGCCGGAGCTGCGCCCGATGGTGCAGCTCGACGGAGGCCGGTTCGCGACCAGCGACCTGAACGACCTCTACCGTCGCGTGATCAACCGCAACAACCGACTCCGCCGCCTGCTCGACCTCGGTGCCCCCGAGATCATCGTGAACAACGAGAAGCGCATGCTCCAGGAGGCGGTCGACGCCCTCTTCGACAACGGCCGCCGCGGCCGCCCCGTCACCGGAACCGGCAACCGCGCCCTGAAGTCCCTGAGCGACATGCTCAAGGGAAAGCAGGGTCGCTTCCGCCAGAACCTGCTGGGCAAGCGCGTCGACTACTCGGGCCGCTCGGTCATCATCGTCGGCCCGCAGCTCAAGCTGCACCAGTGCGGTCTGCCCAAGCAGATGGCGCTGGAGCTGTTCAAGCCGTTCGTGATCAAGCGCCTGATCGACCTGTCGCACGCGCAGAACATCAAGGCCGCCAAGCGCATGGTGGAGCGCTCGCGCCCGCAGGTGTGGGACGTGCTCGAGGAGATCATCCGCGAGCGCCCCGTCCTACTGAACCGCGCGCCCACGCTGCACCGTCTCGGCATCCAGGCCTTCGAGCCCCAGCTGGTCGAGGGCAAGGCGATCCAGCTGCACCCGCTCGTCTGCGCCGCGTTCAACGCGGACTTCGACGGCGACCAGATGGCCGTCCACCTGCCGCTGTCCGTCGAGGCCCAGGCCGAGGCGCGCATCCTGATGCTCGCGTCGAACAACATCCTCAAGCCCTCGGACGGCCGTCCGGTCACCCTGCCCACGCAGGACATGATCATCGGCCTCCACCACCTGACGACGATCCGCGAGGGCGCCGCCGGCGAGGGCCGCGCGTTCTCCTCCGTCTCGGAGGCGATCCTCGCGAAGGACCAGGGCTCGCTGCACCTGAACTCGAAGGTCAGGATCCGCATGTCGGACGTGTACTTCGCGCAGGGTCAGGCACCCGAGGGCGTCGAGATCGACGAGAACGGCAAGGTCACCGCGCCGGTCCTCCTCGAGACCACGCTCGGCCGCGCCCTCTTCAACGAGGCGCTGCCGGTCGACTATCCCTACTTCGAGCAGGTCGCCGACAAGACGACCATCTCCGGGATCGTCAACGACCTCGCGGAGCGCTACCCGAAGGTGGAGGTCGCCGCCTCCCTCGACCGGATCAAGGACGCCGGCTTCTACTGGGCCACCCGCTCGGGTGTCACCGTGGCGCTGTCCGACATCCTCACGCCTCCGTCGAAGCCCGAGATCATCGCGGGCTACGAGAAGAAGGCCGCGAAGGTCGAGTCCGAGTACGACAAGGGTCTGACCACTCAGGCCGAGCGCCGCCAGGAGCTCGTGAAGATCTGGACCGAGGCGACCGACGAGGTCGCCAAGGCCATGCGCGCGAACTTCCCGACGGACAACACCATCAACCGCATGGTCACCTCCGGTGCCCGCGGCAACTGGCTGCAGGTGCGCAACATCGCCGGCATGCGAGGCCTGGTGAACAACCCGAAGGGCGAGATCATCGCCCGACCGATCATCTCCTCGTACCGCGAGGGCCTGTCGGTCGCCGAGTACTTCATCGCCACGCACGGTGCCCGCAAGGGCCTGGCCGACACCGCGCTCCGCACCGCGGACTCGGGCTACCTGACGCGTCGACTCGTCGACGTCTCGCAGGACGTCATCATCCGCGAGGAGGACTGCGGCACCTCGAAGGGCCTCGACCTGCCGATCATGCTCCAGGACGCCACCGGCGCCTGGATCAAGGACTCCAACGTCGAGAACTCCGTCTACGCCCGTTCGCTCGCCACCCCGGCGTCGAACGAGGCCGGCGAGCTCGTCGCCGAGGCCGGCGAGGACGTGGGCGACGTGCTCATCGAGAAGCTGGTCGGAGCGGGCGTGCGCCACATCAAGGTGCGCTCCGTCCTGACCTGCGAGTCCGCCGTCGGCGTCTGCGCGGCCTGCTACGGCCGCTCGCTCGCCACCGGCAAGCTCGTCGACATCGGAGAGGCCGTCGGCATCATCGCGGCCCAGTCGATCGGCGAGCCCGGCACGCAGCTCACGATGCGCACCTTCCACACCGGTGGATCGGCCTCGGCCGACGACATCACGCAGGGTCTTCCCCGCGTGCAGGAGCTCTTCGAGGCCCGCACCCCCAAGGGCGCGTCGCCGATCGCGGAGGCCGCCGGCCGGATCACCATCGAGGACACCGACCGTGCCCGCCGCGTCATCCTCCAGCCGGACAACGGCGACGAGGCGGTCATCTACCCGGTGCTCAAGCGCTCGCAGCTCCTCATCGAGGACGGCCAGCACGTCGAGCTCGGGCAGCAGCTGCACGTCGGAACGGTCGACCCCAAGGAGGTCCTGCGCGTGCTGGGCGTCCGCGAGGTCCAGAAGCACCTGGTGGGCGGCGTCCAGGGCGTCTACCGCTCGCAGGGTGTGCCGATCCACGACAAGCACATCGAGGTCATCGTGCGTCAGATGCTCCGCAAGGTCACCGTGGTCGACCACGGCGACACGGAGCTGCTGCCGGGCGAGCTCGTCGACCGCTCGCGCTACAGCGAGGTCAACCGTGCGGCTCTGACCGAGGGCAAGCGGACCGCGTCCGCCCGCCAGGAGGTCATGGGCATCACCAAAGCCTCGCTCGCGACCGAGTCGTGGCTGTCGGCCGCGTCCTTCCAGGAGACCACCCGCGTCCTCACGCAGGCGGCCATGGAGGGCAAGCGCGACCCGCTGATGGGCCTGAAGGAGAACGTGATCATCGGAAAGCTGATCCCGGCGGGAACCGGTCTGCCCAAGTACCGGAACGTGTCGGTCGAGGCGACCGAGGAGGCGAAGGCCGAGCGGTACCCCAACCGCATCTTCGCCGACGACGCCGCGTTCAGCGACGCCGACCTCTCGTTCGTCGACTTCGACTCGTTCTCGAGCGACGGCTACGAGCCGGGCAACTACAGCTGATCCAGGTGAGCTGAACGATCGAAGGCCCCGTCGGGACACCGGCGGGGCCTTCGTCGTGCCCGGCCCGCGGTCACCCGCACGGGGGGGCCGCCCGTTCGCGACGAGCGTCCTCCCCCGCAGGAGCGGGGTGATTGACTCGATGCGTGCTCGTCGGGTCGAGCCTGTACCCGTTCCCCGTCCTGGTCGCGGCACGTGAGGAAACGCGCGGATGAGACTCGTGATCGTCGTGCTGGCCGCACTGCTCGTGGTGGTCGGCGTCGTCGTGGTGCCCGCGGGGCGGGCGGAGGCGGCAGAGGCGGTCGCACCCTCGTCCTGCGGCGTCGCGGAGCTGGCTCCCGTGCTCGCGGGCGACGACGTCCGGCCGCGCTCCGCCGCCGCGCTGGTCCCCATCGTGATGCTGCACGGCTGGCTGGGCACGGCGACGCACGACGCCGACCGCACAGGGGCCTTCTCCCATCTCGTCGACATGGTGTCGTCGGAGTCGGCGACCGCTCCACTCGACGCTCCCGAGCCGTCCCTCCTCGGCCGGCTGCAGCAGATCGACGGCGCCGCGGTCTACACCTTCGACTACCGCCGGCTCGCCGCGCGCTGGGTCACCGACCCGGGGATCAGCGACGCGCTCGCCTCCTCGATCGCCTGTCTCGTCTCCGCGACCGGGCACCGCGCCGTCGTCGTCGCGCACTCGATGGGAGGGCTCGCCGCCCGCCAGGCGCTGAGCGGCTCGGTCGACGGGACCGCCGTCGCCTCGATGGTCTCGTCCGTCCTCACCTTCGGCACCCCGAACACGGGATCCGACGTCGCGGAGCGCCTCGGACGAATGGTCGACGACTCCGGCCAGGTCAGCCCCGCGGTGATCGCAGGACTGGACCCGCAGAGCCGGCTGAGCGTCTCGGCGATGCTCGCCTCCTGCGGGGACGCCGTCTCGGAGGACGCCGAGCACGCGGGGGAGTGCACGGGAGTGCCGATGATCGACGCCCTCGCCTCGGCGGCGGGCAAGGGCCTGCGGACGGGATCGACCGAGCTCGGCTCCCTGCCTCCCTGGCCCGCCGGCGTGCACGTGACGGCACTGGTGGGTGACATCCAGGTGACCGCCGCGGTGGCGCTCGGCCTCGCCACCGCGCCGGTCGACCTCGGCGACATCATGGTCGCAACCGGATCGGCGACGGCCGGAGTCGACGACTACGTAGTCTCGACCTGCCGCTACACCTACCTCGCCGCGGCGGACGTGCCGTCCCTCGTCGCCGAGCTCTCGCCGTTCGCGCGGCTCGGCGATGCTCTGCGCTTCGCGAAGCTCGTGGTCGACGTCGACGCGAGCCCGTGCCACCACGCGCGGCTGACCCGGAACGTCGACCTCGTCGAGCACGCCACCGGCGTCGTGTCGGACGTCGTCGCGGGCGAGCTGTCCGCTCCGCACGCCTCTCGAGCGCAGACCGCGGCGAGGGCGCTCCCGGCGGCGGAGGAGTCCCGGAGGCGGTCCTCGTGACCGGTCGGCGGACACCGCCGAGGAGACACCATGTCGCGTCAGTTGACGGACGTCTGTCGGGAAGCATACGGTCGGACCGGCCCATGGGGAGGCCGCCTGGGGGACAGGCAGCGCGGCCCGCGCGGCACCCGAGCCGTATGCGCGGGCCGCGCCCGTCTCCGATCTCCTCTCACGTTCCGCGCTCCCTCCGGGTACGCTCGGCTGGACAGTAGATGTCGGAGGCTCCTCCGTGCATCCCGGCGCCGGAGGCCTGATGAGCGACGACCCCCTCGATGCGGAGGAGCCGGCGCGTCCTCCCCGCCTGACCCGCGAGCAGGTCCGCACCCGCCTGCTGGACGCCGCTCTCGCGGTCGTCCGCGCCGAGGGCCTGCGCGTCGGAGTCTCCCACCTGCCCCTCGAGGACGTCATCCGCTCGGCGGGTGTTCCGCGCAGCACCGTGTACCGGATCTGGCCCACTCGCCAGGCGTTCTACGACGAGCTGATCGCCGCGATCCCGGAGCGGGTCCTCGCCACCCGCCTCGACCAGCCGTCCCTGCGGGCCGGGAACTCCCACCTCCACCACAGCCTCGACCCCGAGCCGACCCCGGCGCAGCGCCGCGAGGCCCTGATCGCCTCCGTCCGGGTCGCCGTCGATGCGAACGTCGACAACGTCTTCTCGTCGCAGCACTGGCGCAACTTCATCGCTCTCGCCGGCGCGGTGGGCTCGCACGAGGAGCCGGCACGGACCGCCATCGGATCCGCTCTGCGGTCCCGCCAGCTGCACTTCATCGACAACATGGCGAAGTACTACGAGCACACCCTCGCCGAGGCGGGGCTCCGGCTGCGCCCGGACCGCGGCTCCGCCGCTCTCGCCTCCGCCGTCTCGGCCCTGATCGAGGGGCTGTGCATCGCGCGGATCGCGGCACCGGAGCTGGTGACCGGCCCGCTCGACCCGGCCGATCCCGACGGACCGTCGCTGGCGGTGGTATCGGTGCTGCTGCTGATCGACGGGTTCACCGAACCGGACGAGTGATCCGGGTCGCGGAGTCCGCTCAGTCCTCCACGACCGGCTCCAGCATCCCGTCGACGATCGAGCGGATCGTCCAGGCCGCCAGGGTCCACTCGACCGGCTCGCCGTCGAGGCCGGGGGCGGTCACCGGAGCGTCGAGGTCGTCGTCGAGGAGACGGCCGCGGTGCGCGAGCCCGTCGATCACGATCGCGGTGAGGTGGGCGAGCTGGAGCGTCGTGAATCCCGGGCGCATCGTCCCGCCGAAGACCTGCAGGGTCTCCTCGTAGAAGTCGCGCATCCGGCGAGTGAGCATGCCCTCGATCCGCTTCGCCGTGGCGCGCACGGCGACGCGTGCAGGCCCCTCCTCCATCGAGAAAGTGCAGGCGAGCAGCGCGTTGTACGAGGACCAGTCGGCGGAGCGGCGGAGCGACTCGGCATTGGCCCGCGCGCCGATGCGGATGGTCTCCCAGGCGACCCGGCGGCGGCCGGCGGCCGTGGAGAGCAGATCGGTGGAGCGCTCGTAGACCTCGCGCATCTCCTGCTGGGCCTCGGGATCGGCGCCCTCCGCGTACCGGTCCCGCACGAAGACCTCGCCGACCAGGTCGGCCACGAACTCCTCGCGCGTGCTCCAGATCCGGTAGACGGAGCTGCGCGGCACGCCGGCCAGGCGGATGTACTCCTCCATGGGCAGGTGCGCGAAGCTCACCGTGAGGCCGTGGTCGGAGACGACGTCGCGCGCCGTGGCGATCATGCGGCTGCGCACCTGCTCCGCGGGGATCCTCCGGGCCCGCCGGGAGCCCTCTGCGCTGTCGTCCATGGAGAGGGACACTAGCCGGAGACGGTGCCGCGGGTGGTCCTCCACGCGCTCCGTGAGCCGATCCGGAGCGCTCTGGGGGCGTCCTCCCACTGAGACGGAATGTCCCATCACCTGCACGATGACGTCGCGGACCGCTACGGTGCAGCCGGGGCGGACCCGAACCTGCCCCTGCTAGGGGAACCCCGTGACCGGATTCGATCGGTTCACGCTGGCCGTCGTCGACGGACCAGCGATCGAGCGCGCCGCGCTGCAGGCGCTGCTCGCGCAGCTGCTGCCGCAGTTCTCGCACGACGAGGAGGGCGTCGACCGCATCGCGGTCCTCGACCTGGACGGCGTGCCCGGCGAGGAGGTGGCCGACACCCTCGAGCGTGCGGCTACCCGGACCGTCGGCCTCGTCGTGCTCTCCTCCTCCGACTCCCTGGAGCCGGTGCGGGCCGTGCTGCGACGGGAGAGAGCGGCCTACGTCTGGAAGGGCGACGACCCCAGCGAGCTCGCCGCGGCGGTCGTCTCCGTCGCCTCCGGCCGCACCTGGATCTCGGACACCGCCCGCCACCGGCTCGTGCACGGGCGCGAGGAGCGCCGCCCGGTGCTGAGCCCCCAGGAGAGCCGTGTGATGCGCGCCTACGGAGCGGGTGCCGCGGTCCGCACCGTCGCGGTCGACCTCAGCGTCGCCGAGCACACTGTCCGCACCTACATCAAGCGGATCCGCGCCAAGTACCTCGAGACCGGCGTCACTCTCGACTCACGGGTCGACTTCTACCGCCACCTCGGCGACCACGACGTCGCCATCCGCCGCGGCGGAGACCGGGTGCGGGCCGGCGCGCAGCAGGCGGCCGGCGACGTCGTCGGCGAGCGCCGAGCCTGAGGCGAGCAGGATCGCGTTCCCGCCGGTGCGCCCCTCGACGAAGGCCGTCGATCCGACCGCTGCGGTGACCGGGAGCAGCTCCCGGACGACCCCGCGCAGGCGGTCCAGCCTCCGGTGGTCGGCGTCGTCGGCGACGTTGACCGCGAGGAGCCCGTCGGCGCCGACGCGGGCGGCGAGCGGAGCGAGGACGGACGCGCGGTAGAACGCCTCCGGGATCTCGTCCCCGTCGTAGACGTCGAGCACGACGAGGTCGGCGCTCCAGGGCGGCAGGGGCCCTGCGGCGTCGGCCGTGAGGAACCGGACGCGCGCGCCGCGGGGGAGCGGCGCGTGCTCGAGCACGAACTCCACGAGTCCCGCCGCGCTCTCCACCGCGAGCTGCTCGGAGCCCGGCCGGGTCGCGGCGACGTACCGGGCCAAGGCCAGGGCTCCGGCTCCGAGGTGCAGCACGCGCAGCGGCTCGCCGGGCGGGGCGGCGGCGTCGACCACCGCGCCGAGGCGCGCGAGGTACTCGAGGTGCAGAGCCCGGGGATCGCCCGGATCGATCAGCGACTGCTCCGCGCCGTCGACCGTGAGCAGCAGCGCCTCCGGCCGCACGGGATCCGGCCCCAGCACGGCTGTGCGGCCTCCCGGCAGCAGGAGGGACGGAGGCATCCCGTCACGCTAGCGCTCCTCGCGCGATCCGCCCCGCCGCCGCTACGGTGACAGGCATGGCCGCCCTGATCCTGCTCGACGTCGACGGCGTCCTGAACCCCTCCGTCCGCAGCGATCGCGCCTCGGGCTCGCACCGCCTGGAGCTCGAGCCGGAGCGGGCGGCGCTCGTCGCCCGCCTGGCCGCGGTCGGCACGATCGTGTGGGCCACGACCTGGCCGCCGCGCTTGACGCGGGTCCTCGCCCAGGACCTCGGGCTGCCGGCGGGTACGGAGGCGATCGTCTTCGACGGCGGCCTCCCGCGCGACCCGCGGTTCCCGGGCCGGACGGGCAAGCTCCAGCCCGTCGCGGTGTGGCTGGAGGCGGCCGCCGAGCGCGGCGCGATCGACGCCGTGGTGTGGATCGACGACAACCTCCACGAGGACGCCTACGACTGGGCCCGCGAGCAGAGCACCCCCTTCCACCTGGTGCGTCCGGAGTCGGCGACGGGCCTCACGAGCGACGAGGTCGCCGGTACCGAGCACTTCCTGGCCGGACTCCCGGCGTCACACGGCGACATCCGGGAATAGGGCCGCCCCCTCCACTGGTTATCGTCACTCCGGGCGGTTCCGCCGAGCAGCGGTCCGCCCCGGGACGACCCGTCCCCTCGTCGATCCCCGCGCCGCATCCGGCGCAGCGGGACCGCCACGACTCCGTGATGCACCGAAGGACAACACCGTGACCCTCTCCGCCCGCACCTCCCTGCGCGTCCTGCTCGGCACGACCGCCGCCGCCGCCGCCCTGGTCCTCGCCGGCTGCGCGCCCGCCTCGACCGACGACGTGGTCTCCGGCTCGAGCGGCGAGGGAACCGCCTCCGCGAGCTCCGGTCTGACCCTGGCCGAGGTCGAGGACTCGGGGAAGCTCACCATCGGCACCGAGGGCACCTACCCGCCCTTCTCCTTCCACGCCGACGGCGGGACCGGAGCTCTCACCGGCTACGACGTCGACGTGATCACCGCCGTGGCCGAGAAGCTGGGCGTCGAGCCCGACTTCCAGGAGACGCAGTGGGACGCGATGTTCGCGGGCCTGGACGGAGCGCGCTTCGACGTGATCGCGAACCAGGTCTCGATCAACGACGAGCGCGAGGCGAAGTACGACTTCTCGGAGCCGTACTCGGTCAGCCCCGGCGTCGTGATCGTCCCCTCGAGCGACACCTCGATCACCGACCTCGCCGGCCTCTCCGGCAAGACCACCGCGCAGTCGCTCTCGAGCAACTGGTACACCGTCGCGCAGGAGAACGGCGCCGAGGTCGAGGGCGTCGAGGGCTGGGCGCAGGCCATCGCCCTCGTCGAGCAGGGCCGCGTCGACGCGACCGTGAACGACCGCCTCACCTGGCTCGACTGGTCCACGACCTACCCCGACCAGGCCGCGGGGCTCAAGGTCGCCGTCACCACCGACGACACCTCCGAGAGCGCCTTCACCTTCCCGAAGGGCTCGGACGACCTCGTCGAGGCCGTCGACTCCGCCCTCGACGAGCTGCGCGAGGACGGCACCCTCGCCTCCATCTCCGAGCGCTACTTCGGAGCCGACGTCTCCCAGTAGCCCCACCCCGAGGCGGCTCCTCCCCTTCCGGGAGGGGCCGTCTCGTGCGTGAGCGGTCCCGTCGCGGGGGAGCGGCGGAGCGGCTCAGGCAGCGGGTCCGCCCGCAAGGGCGCCCGCCCCGGCGCGAAGCGTGCCAGCATTCCCCAGGAGGCGGACACGATCCGCCCCCGACGCCACCACCCGATCGAGCCGACCGCGGATCCTCCCGCGAAGGCGGGAGAACACAATGGACCTCGTCCTCCGGTCGTTCTGGCCGATCCTCTCCGGGGGCATCGTCGGGACGATCCCGCTCGCGCTGGCGAGCTTCGCCATCGGGCTCGTGCTCGCGCTGGCGGTCGCCCTGATGCGGCTCTCGCGGGTGCGGATCCTCTCCTGGATCGCGCGCGCCTACATCTCCGTCATCCGGGGCACGCCGCTCCTGGTGCAGCTGTTCGTGATCTTCTACGGGCTGCCGAGCCTCGGACTGAAGATCGACCCCTGGCCCAGCGCCACCATCGCGTTCGCCCTCAACGTGGGCGGCTACGCGGCGGAGGTGATCCGCGCGGCGATCCTCAGCGTCCCGAAGGGGCAGTGGGAGGCGGCGCACACGATCGGCATGAGCCGCTCGCTCTCGCTGCGGCGCATCATCCTCCCGCAGGCCGCGCGCGTCTCCGTCCCGCCGCTGTCGAACACCTTCATCTCGCTGGTGAAGGACACCTCGCTGGCCTCCCTCATCCTGGTGACCGAGCTCTTCCGGCAGGCGCAGAAGATCGCCACCGCGTCGAGCGAGTTCATGCTCCTCTACCTCGAGGCCGCTCTGATCTACTGGCTCATCTGCCTGGTGCTCTCCAGCGGCCAGGGCCTGCTCGAGAAGCGATTGGACCGCTATGTCGCCCGCTGACACTCCGACCGACGCCCGGCCCGTGCTCAGGGCCCGCGGCCTCCGCAAGTCGTTCGGCGGGGTGGAGGTGCTGCGCGGCATCGACCTGGAGATCCGCCGCGGCGAGGTCGTCGCCCTGATCGGGCCGTCCGGCTCGGGCAAGACCACCGTCCTGCGCTCGCTGAACAGCCTCGAGGTGCCGGACGGCGGGGTGGTCGAGCTCGCCGACGGCAGTGTCCTCGACTTCGACCGCGGCGTCGGACGGAAGGCGCTGACCGGGCTGCGCGACCACTCCGCGATGGTCTTCCAGCACTTCAACCTCTTCCCGCACCTGACCGTCCTCCAGAACGTGACGGAGGGGCCGCTGCGAGTGCAGCGCCGTCCCGCGTCCGAGGTGGTCCCGGAGGCGGAGCGCCTGCTCGAGCGCGTCGGCCTCGGCGGCCGGGGGAGCGCTTACCCCTTCGAGCTCTCCGGCGGTCAGCAGCAGCGCGTGGGCATCGTCCGGGCGCTCGCGCTGCGGCCCGATCTGCTCCTCTTCGACGAGCCCACCTCGGCGCTGGACCCGGAGCTGGTCGGCGACGTGCTCTCGCTGATGCGGGAGCTGGCGGGGGAGGGCTGGACCATGCTCGTCGTGACGCACGAGCTCGAGTTCGCCCGGCAGGTGGCCTCGGAGGTCGTCTTCATGGCCGACGGCGTGGTCGTCGAGCGGGGCGCCCCTGCGCAGATCCTCCGGGAGCCGCGGGAGCCTCGCACCCGGCAGTTCCTGCACCGCCTCCTCCACCCGCTCGAGTAGACGGTCGGCGCTGTCCCCCGTCGACGGGGAGCCGCGCGGCGCACCGGGCGCGGCGGAAGGCGTGCCTATGCTGTCCGGGTGACCTGGAGCAGCGACGCCGAGACCACGCGGATCCCCTCCGCGACCGAGACGTCCGGCGGAACCGGACCCCAGCCGACCCGGGAGTACGTCTGGCCCGAACCAGTGACGGGCCGGCAGCCGACCGTCGAGCCCGTCGCCCCGACCGTCGCGGCATCAGCCCCCAGCGCCCTCGGGCCGGTCGAGGCCGAGCCCGAGCCGGTCCGGCGCTCCGGCAACCGCCTCGCGGGCCTCGCGCTCGCCCTCCTGACGACCGCGGTCTTCGCCGTCCTGTACCTCGTCGCCCTGACGGCGATCCGCCTGCTGGTCGACCGCGTCGGCGGCGACCCGGTCGCCCTCGCGCTCGACGCTGCGCCGACCGCGCTCTTCCTCGCCCCGGTGGCCGCGTTCCTCGTCGGCCTGGCGCTGATCGTGCTGGTCGTGAACCGCGCGGGCTGGTGGGCCTACGTCCTCGCCGGCTTCCTCGTCGCCCTCCTCACGGCCGCGGCCGCGCTGGTCGGCGGCTGGAGCGCCGTCGGACCGCTCGCCCTGCCGATCGACCGCTCCCTCGCGCTCGACTACGTCCGCGATCCCGCCGTACTCGCGGCGGTCCTCGCCGCCGGCGTCCTCGGCCGGGAGGCGAGCGTCTGGGGCGGCGCCGCGATCGCTGGCCGTGCCCGGGGCGTCAAGCGCCGCAACGCCGAGCGCGAAGCGGCCGCGCAGTCGTGACTCCGGAGGGGCAGGGGCAGGGCCGCGGAGCCGGCCTGGGCTACGGCCTCGCGCTGGCCGGCTTCGCCGCGTTCCTCTACCTCGCCCTGGTCGTCTGCGCGTTCGGGGTCCTCAGCCTCCTGCTGGACCAGGACGTCGTGCCCGAGCGCGACGCCGGTCCGCTGCTGGGGCCGGTGTCGGTGGCGGTCTGCGTCGTCGCCGTGCTGGTCGCGATGGTGACCCTCGCCGCCCGTCCCGCCGTCCACCGCGTCCTCGGCCCGTCGCTGCTGACCGGGGTCGTCGTCTACCTGCTCTTCCTCCTCACCGGCGGAGCGCTCTACGGGCTCGGCCGCCAGGAGCCGGGGGAGATCCTCGGCTGGATCCTCGACCACGCCCCCACTGTCTTCGCGATCGCGACCGGCGTGCTCGCGGCCGCCGTCCAGCTCCTGTTCCTCCTGCTCCTGGCCCGTCGCGACGCCGGCGGCCGCAGCCCCCACTGGGGCTGGGAGGGCGACGAGCGGGAGTGACGGCGGAGTCCCGGCGCGGCTCGTCGCGGCGCTGCGGCATCTCCCAGGGCGAACGCCGCTCGGTTGACCGGCCCCGTCACTCCCCGTAATATTCTTCGGGTGTGCGCTTTGCCGTGCGCTCGTGTCGTGCCTCCGGGTCGATGCGGTCGCCGCACTTCGCTCCACCGGGTCCGCGAGGATCCGCGGGTTCGTCCGATCGGGCGGCCCCCACGGCATACCCCTCACCCTCCCGGTCCCGCTCGCGGGGCCGCGGGGTGCGTCGGGTCCAGATGAACTCGGCCGTTCCCGGAGACGGGAGGGCCGAATGTCGACCATCGATCCGCTGTCACCGTGCAGCATTCAAGGAGCAAAACCAGTGCCAACGATTCAGCAGTTGGTCCGCAAGGGACGCACGCCGAAGGTCACCAAGACCAAGGCGCCCGCCCTGAAGGCCAACCCCCAGCAGCGCGGCGTCTGCACGCGCGTCTACACGACCACGCCCAAGAAGCCGAACTCGGCCCTCCGCAAGGTGGCCCGCGTGAAGCTCTCCAACGGCACCGAGGTCACCGCCTACATCCCCGGCGAGGGCCACAACCTGCAGGAGCACTCGATGGTGCTCGTGCGCGGCGGTCGCGTCAAGGACCTCCCCGGTGTCCGCTACAAGATCGTTCGCGGCGCCCTGGACACCCAGGCCGTCAAGAACCGCAAGCAGGCTCGCAGCCGGTACGGCGCGAAGATGGAGAAGAAGTAATGCCTCGTAAGGGCCCCGCTCCCAAGCGCCCCGTCGTCGCAGACCCCGTCTACGGCGCCCCCATCGTCAGCCAGCTCGTCAACAAGATCCTCCTGGACGGCAAGAAGGGCCTCGCCGAGCGCATCGTCTACGGTGCCCTCGAGGGCGTCGCCGGCAAGAACGGCCAGGACGCGGTCGTCACCCTCAAGAAGGCGCTCGACAACGTCCGCCCGACCCTCGAGGTCCGCAGCCGCCGCGTCGGCGGCTCGACCTACCAGGTCCCGGTCGAGGTCAAGCCCCACCGCGCCAACACCCTCGCGCTCCGCTGGCTCACCAGCTACGCGAAGGCCCGTCGCGAGAAGACGATGACCGAGCGTCTCATGAACGAGATCCTCGACGCGTCGAACGGTCTGGGCGCCGCTGTCAAGCGTCGCGAGGACACCCACAAGATGGCCGAGTCGAACAAGGCCTTCGCGCACTACCGCTGGTAGCGCACCCCGCGGCCGCCCCCGGGCGACCGCGACCACCGGGCCCGCGGCGTCACCGCTGCGGGCCCGGTCCCGGCGGCGGATCGCCCGATCCCCGCGACCGGGCGACCGCCACCACCAGAATCCCAGCCATTCGGCCATGAACCCGGTGCGCTGGCTCCATCACCTATCGGAGGAACTCCGTGGCACAAGATGTGCTCACCGACCTGAACAAGGTCCGCAACATCGGCATCATGGCCCACATCGATGCCGGCAAGACCACCACCACCGAGCGCATCCTGTTCTACACGGGTATCACGCACAAGATCGGCGAGGTCCACGACGGCGCCGCGACGATGGACTGGATGGCGCAGGAGCAGGAGCGCGGCATCACGATCACGTCCGCCGCGACGACCTGCTTCTGGAACAAGAACCAGATCAACATCATCGACACCCCCGGTCACGTCGACTTCACGGTCGAGGTCGAGCGCTCGCTCCGCGTCCTCGACGGCGCCGTCGCCGTCTTCGACGGCAAGGAGGGCGTCGAGCCCCAGTCCGAGACCGTCTGGCGTCAGGCCGACAAGTACGACGTCCCGCGCATCTGCTTCGTCAACAAGATGGACAAGCTCGGCGCCGACTTCTACTACACGGTCGACACGATCATCAAGCGCCTCGGCGCGAAGCCGCTGGTCATCCAGCTGCCCATCGGCGCGGAGTCCTCTTTCGAGGGCGTCGTCGACCTGGTCGAGATGCGCGCGCTCACGTGGCGCGGCGACTCGAAGGGCGACGTCGCGCTCGGCGCGAAGTACGAGATCGAGGAGATCCCGGCCGACCTCGCCGACAAGGCGGCGGAGTACCGCGAGAAGCTCCTCGAGACCGTCGCGGAGACCTCCGACGAGCTGCTCGAGAAGTACTTCGGCGGCGAGGAGCTCACCGTCGCGGAGATCAAGGGCGCCATCCGCAAGATGACCGTCAACTCCGAGATCTACCCGGTGCTCTGCGGCTCGGCGTTCAAGAACCGCGGCGTCCAGCCGATGCTCGACGCTGTCGTGGACTACCTCCCCTCCCCGCTCGACGTCCCCGCCATCGAGGCGCACGACGTCCGCGACGAGGAGAAGGTCATCATGCGCCACGCGGACTCGACCGAGCCCTTCTCGGCGCTCGCGTTCAAGGTCGCCGTGCACCCGTTCTTCGGCCGCCTGACCTACGTCCGCGTCTACTCGGGCAAGCTCGACTCCGGCGCCCAGGTCATCAACTCGACCAAGGGCAAGAAGGAGCGCATCGGCAAGATCTTCCAGATGCACTCCAACAAGGAGAACCCGGTCGACTCGGTCACCGCCGGCCACATCTACGCCGTCATCGGCCTCAAGGACACCACCACCGGTGACACCCTGAGCGACCCGGCCGCGCAGGTCGTGCTCGAGTCGATGACCTTCCCGGAGCCCGTCATCGAGGTCGCCATCGAGCCCAAGACGAAGGCGGACCAGGAGAAGCTCGGCACCGCGATCCAGAAGCTCGCGGAGGAGGACCCCACCTTCCGCACCGAGCAGAACCAGGAGACCGGTCAGACGGTCATCAAGGGAATGGGCGAGCTGCACCTCGACATCCTGGTCGACCGCATGAAGCGCGAGTTCAACGTCGAGGCCAACGTGGGCAAGCCCCAGGTCGCGTACCGCGAGACGATCCGCCGCACGGTCGAGAAGTACGACTACACCCACAAGAAGCAGACGGGTGGCTCCGGCCAGTTCGCGAAGGTCCAGATCACCATCGAGCCGATGGAGGTCGAGGCCGACAAGACCTACGAGTTCGTCAACGGCGTCACCGGTGGCCGCGTCCCGCGCGAGTACATCCCCTCCGTCGACGCGGGCATCCGCGACGCCATGCAGGTCGGCGTGCTCGCCGGCTACCCCATGGTCGGCGTGAAGGCGACCCTGGTCGACGGAGCGGCGCACGACGTCGACTCCTCCGAGATGGCGTTCAAGATCGCCGGCTCGATCGCGTTCAAGGAGGCCTCGCGCAAGGCGCAGCCGGTCCTCCTCGAGCCGCTCATGGCCGTCGAGGTCCGTACTCCCGAGGAGTACATGGGCGACGTCATCGGCGACATCAACTCGCGTCGCGGGATGATCCAGTCGATGGAGGACGCCACCGGCATCAAGGTCATCCGGGCCAACGTCCCGCTGTCCGAGATGTTCGGCTACATCGGAGACCTGCGCTCGAAGACCTCGGGCCGCGCCGTCTACTCGATGACGTTCGAGACCTACGCCGAGGTCCCCAAGGCCGTGGCCGAGGAGATCGTCCAGAAGAACAAGGGCGAGTAGCTCCGCCCCTGGGCCGTCGCCGTTCCCCGGAACGGCGGCGGCCTGGTAGTGTCGTGCGGGTTTGCTGCCGAGTGCAGCGCGCCCCCTGTCGCAGCGGGACGGCCGCACGACCACTGCCGGTAACATACGTACACAAAACCCCCGCAAGTCCTCCTGTCCTCGTGCCGCCCCGTGCGGCCGCCCGGATGCGGATGCTTGCACCTAAGTCCTGAGGAGGACCCACAGTGGCTAAGGCCAAGTTCGAGCGGACCAAGCCGCACGTCAACATCGGAACCATCGGTCACGTCGACCACGGAAAGACCACGCTCACCGCGGCGATCTCGAAGGTTCTGGCGGACAAGTTCCCGTCCGCGACCAACGTCCAGCGTGACTTCGCGTCGATCGACTCCGCTCCCGAGGAGCGCCAGCGCGGCATCACGATCAACATCTCGCACGTCGAGTACGAGACGCCGAAGCGCCACTACGCGCACGTCGACGCCCCGGGTCACGCCGACTACATCAAGAACATGATCACCGGCGCGGCCCAGATGGACGGCGCAATCCTCGTGGTCGCCGCCACCGACGGCCCGATGGCTCAGACCCGTGAGCACGTCCTCCTCGCCAAGCAGGTCGGCGTCCCCTACCTCCTCGTCGCGCTGAACAAGGCCGACATGGTGGACGACGAGGAGATCCTGGAGCTCGTCGAGCTCGAGGTCCGCGAGCTCCTCTCGTCGCAGGGCTTCCCCGGCGACGACGCCCCCGTCGTGCGCGTCTCCGGCCTCAAGGCCCTCGAGGGCGACGACACCTGGACCCAGTCGATCCTCGACCTGATGGACGCGGTCGACGAGTCCATCCCGGACCCGGTGCGCGACAAGGACAAGCCGTTCCTCATGCCGATCGAGGACGTCTTCACGATCACCGGTCGTGGAACCGTCGTCACCGGCCGTGCGGAGCGTGGAACCCTCGCTCTGAACTCCGAGGTCGAGATCGTCGGCATTCGCCCGACGCAGAAGACCACGGTCACCGGAATCGAGATGTTCCACAAGCAGCTCGACGAGGCCTGGGCCGGCGAGAACTGCGGTCTGCTCCTCCGCGGCACCAAGCGCGAGGACGTCGAGCGCGGCCAGGTCGTCGTCAAGCCGGGTTCGGTCACGCCGCACACGGACTTCGAGGGCACCGCGTACATCCTGTCCAAGGATGAGGGTGGGCGTCACAACCCGTTCTACGCGAACTACCGTCCGCAGTTCTACTTCCGCACCACCGACGTCACCGGCGTCATCACGCTGCCCGAGGGCACCGAGATGGTCATGCCCGGCGACACCACCGACATGACGGTCGCGCTGATCCAGCCGATCGCCATGGAGGAGGGCCTCGGCTTCGCCATCCGTGAGGGTGGACGCACTGTGGGTGCCGGTACGGTCACCAAGATCATCAAGTAGGTCCGTCCTACTGATCTCTCGAGAGGGGTCGTCCGCTTCGGCGGGCGGCCCCTCTCGTCGTTCCCGGGGACGCCCGGCTAGCGTGGCGGCATGCCCTTCGTGAAGAGCGACCCCCGTGCCCTCCCGCAGTTCTTCGAGTGGGAGGCGGCCGGCCTGGACTGGCTGCGCGAGGCGGACGGCGGTGCGCGCTGTGTCGGGGTGGAGAGGGTGTCGCCCGGGCGCATCGAGCTGGAGGAGATCCGCTCCGCGCGACCCTCCGCCGAGTCGGCTCGGGCCTTCGGCGCCGCGCTCGCCCGGACGCACGACGCCGGAGCCGCGGCGTTCGGAGCGCCGCCCCCGGGATGGACCGGCCCCGCGTACATCGGCCGCCGCGGGATGCCGTGCCGCCCGGACGACTCGTGGGGGCGCTTCTACGCGGAGCAGCGGGTGCGGCCGTTCCTCGGCCCTGCCGTGGAGGCGGGCAACCTCACGGCAGCCGAGTCGCGGCTCGTCGAGCAGGCTCTGGACCGGGTGGCGGCCGGAGCCTTCGACGATGGTGCGGGGCCCGCCAGGATCCACGGGGACCTCTGGACCGGCAACGTGCTCTGGTCGGCGGACGGCGCCGTCCTGATCGACCCCGCCGCTCACGGGGGCCACCGCGAGACCGATCTCGCGATGCTGGCACTCTTCGGCGCTCCGCACCTCGACGCCGTCCTCGAGGGCTACCGCGAGCAGCATCCGCTGGAAGCCGGCTACGAGGAGCGGGTGCCGCTCCACCAGCTGCACCCGCTCGCCGTCCACGCCGCCGGTCACGGTCCGTCCTACGGCCGCGCCCTGGCCGACGCGGCGGAGCGGGTGATCGCACTGGCCGGCTGACCGGCGCGCCCGCACCGTTCCCCCAGCCGGGAGCGCCACACTGAGGCACGCGCCGCCCTGTGCGCGTTTACAAGGAGGCATCATCGTGGATCTCGGGAAACTCGGACGCCAGGCCGGCGAACTGCTCAACAGCCGGAAGGCCCAGGACGCGTTGCGGAGCGAGAAGGCCGAGCAGGTCTCCGACCAGACCCTCGAGAAGGCGGGCGAGATCGCCAGCCGCCTCACCAACGGCAAGTACGACGACCGCATCGAGGACCTGAAGCGCCAGGCCGACAAGCGGATCGGCAACGAGTAGCGGCTGCCGTCCGACTGCTCCTCCCCGCCGTCAAGCGGGTGCGGGCCTCGGATCCGCCGTCCTATCGTCGGGTCGATGGCTGACACTCGCGCGCAACGACTCCGCAGGACCGATTCGAGCGGGCGCGGCTACACCCGGGTGCGCGCGGGCTCCGGCTTCAGCTACCGCGACCCGAAGGGCGCGACCGTCGCCGACAAGGAGCTGCGCGCGCGCTTCGACCGTCTCGGCATCCCGCCGGCCTGGACGGACGTCTGGATCGCCCCGTACCCCAACGGGCACATCCAGGCCACCGGCGTCGACTCCGCCGGCCGCCGCCAGTACATCTACCATCCGACCTGGCGCGAGCAGAAGGACCGGATCAAGTTCGACCGGGCGCTGCGGCTCGCGGAGGCCCTGCCCGGGGCGCGCCGAGCCGTGACCATCGCCCTCCGCTCGGACGGACCCAGCCGTGAGCGCGCGCTGGCCACCGCCTTCCGGATGCTCGACACCGGATCGCTCCGCGTCGGCAGCGAGAGGTACGCGAAGGAGCACGGCAGCATCGGCCTCTCGACGCTCCTGTGCGCGCACGCCACGACCCACGGGGACCGGGTCGCCCTCGCCTTCCCCGGGAAGAGCCATCAGGCGTGGACGAGCGAGATCCTCGACCACGACCTCTCGCGCGTCGTCCGTGCTCTCAAGCGTCGCGGGCCGAACGCCCGCCTGCTCGCCTGGAAGGACGGGCGGGAGTGGCGGCCGATCTCGGCGCCCGAGATCAACGACTACGTGCGCGAGCGCGCCGGCGACGACTTCACGGCGAAGGACTTCCGCACTCTGCACGGCACGGTCGCGGCCGCGCTGAGCCTGGCGAAGTCGGGCCCGCAGGCCACACAGCGCGCTCGGAACTCCGCGATCGCCCAGGCGATGCGCGACGCCTCGGACGTGCTCGGGAACACGCCGACGGTCGCCCGCGCCAGCTACGTCGACCCGCGGCTTCTGGACCACTTCCGCGCCGGCGAGACCATCGACGCGTCGCGCCCCGCGTCGGCCGAGACCGCCGTCCGGGCGCTGCTCTTCGAGTAGCGGGGGAGGCCCTCCGGCCCGCGCTGCTGCTCGGAGCGACCGGCTCCCAGGGGCCGTCACGACGTGCTCGCGAAGGAGCCCTCCGGCGCGACACGCCCGGGTTGCAGGGGTGGGGCATCTGTGGGAGACTCTTCTAGTTCAAAATTTCCTCTCGGGCGGCGTGCTGCTCGGAGGGGGACACTGCCAGGCAGTGCCGAGACGGCATCGCGGAGGCTCGACCCGAGAGGGCGGCCACGCGGATGCGACGTCGAGGCGGCGGGTAGCAGAACGACAACAACCGACATCTCAACGGTCTCTCCGTGCGTCGTGCGTTCTGCACGCCGATCGGAGCGCCCCAGGGGTGCGGTGCTTTTGACAGAAGAACACTGGTTGCACTTTTCCGGGTCACCGGAGTTCCTTCGCGAGCGCGTCCAATGCGAGACGAGTCCGGCTCCGGCCGGGGGAGTCGCGTACGACGCAATAACAAGAGAGTGAGAGATCACACATGGCGGGACAGAAGATCCGCATCCGACTGAAGTCGTACGACCACGAGGTCATCGACACGTCGGCGCGCAAGATCGTCGACACGGTCACCCGTGCCGGTGCAACGGTGGTCGGCCCCGTGCCGCTGCCGACCGAGAAGAACGTGGTCTGCGTGATCCGTTCTCCCCACAAGTACAAGGACAGCCGCGAGCACTTCGAGATGCGCACCCACAAGCGCCTCATCGACATCATCGACCCGACGCCCAAGGCCGTCGACTCGCTCATGCGCCTCGACCTGCCGGCCGACGTCAACATCGAGATCAAGCTCTAAGGAGGAGTGCCACCATGTCTGTCACTGTTTCCCCCACGCTGAAGACCAGCAAGGGCCTCCTCGGCACCAAGCTCGGAATGACCCAGGTCTGGGACGAGAACAACAAGCTCGTGCCGGTCACCGTCATCGAGATCAGCCCCAACGTCGTGACCCAGGTCCGCACGGAGGAGAAGGACGGCTACACCGCCGTCCAGCTCGCCGCCGGTGCGATCGACCCGCGCAAGGTGAACAAGCCCGCCGCCGGTCACTTCGACGCCGCGGGCGTCACCCCCCGCCGCCACCTCACCGAGGTCCGCACCTCCGACGCCGCCGACTACTCGGCAGGCCAGGAGCTGACCGTGGACGCCGTCTTCGAGGCCGGCACCAAGGTCGACGTCGTCGGCACCAGCAAGGGCAAGGGCTTCGCCGGCGTCATGAAGCGTCACAACTTCAAGGGCGTCTCGGCTTCGCACGGTTCGCACCGCAACCACCGCAAGCCCGGCTCCATCGGCGCCTCCTCGACCCCCAGCCGTGTCTTCAAGGGCATGCGCATGGCCGGTCGCATGGGTGGCGAGCGCGTCACCGTGCTCAACCTCAAGGTGCACTCCGTCGACGCCGAGAAGGGCCTGCTGCTCGTCAAGGGCGCCGTCCCCGGTGCCCGCGGTCGCCTCGTGTTCGTTCGCAACGCCGTGAAGGGAGCGTAGTTCCATGGCTACCTCTGTCGACATCATCGACGTCAAGGGCCAGAAGGCGGGCTCGGTCGAGCTCCCCGCCGCGCTCTTCGACGTCCAGACCAACATCCCCCTCATCCACCAGGTCGTCGTGGCCCAGCTCGCCGCGGCGCGCCAGGGAACCCACAAGACGAAGAACCGCGGTGAGGTCTCCGGAGCCGGTCGCAAGCCGTTCAAGCAGAAGGGAACCGGTCGCGCTCGTCAGGGCTCGATCCGCGCCCCGCACATGACCGGCGGTGGCGTGGTCCACGGACCGACCCCCCGCAGCTACGCGCAGCGCACCCCCAAGAAGATGATCGCCGCGGCTCTGCTCGGCGCTCTCTCGGACCGCGCCCGCGGTGCCCGCATCCACGTGGTCGAGTCCCTCGCCCTCGGCGACACCCCCCGGACCAAGGACGTCCTCGTCCTGCTCGACGCCCTCTCGGTGTCGCGCAACGTCCTCGTGGTGCTCGAGCGCGACGACTACATCGCCGAGCTCTCGCTCCGCAACGTGCCGTTCGTGCACATCCTGCCGGCCGACCAGCTCAACGCGTACGACGTGCTCGTCTCCGACGACATCGTGTTCTCGAAGGGCGCGCTCGACGCGTTCATCGCGGCCAAGTCGGGCGTCGAGTCCAACAAGGAAGAGGTGAACGCATGAGCCAGTCCGCCGCGTTCAACAAGGACCCCCGCGACGTCATCATCTCCCCGGTGGTCTCGGAGAAGTCCTACGGCCTGATCGACGAGGGCAAGTACACCTTCGTGGTCGACCCGCGTTCGAACAAGACCGAGATCAAGCTCGCCATCGAGAAGATCTTCGGCGTCGAGGTCGCGTCGATCAACACGCTGAACCGCCAGGGCAAGACCCGCCGCACGAAGTTCGGCACCGGCAAGCGCAAGGACACCAAGCGCGCGATCGTCACGCTGAAGTCCGGCTCCATCGACATCTTCACGAGCGTCGGCTGAGCCGAAGAAGCGTAGAGGAAACAGACAATGGCTATTCGTAAGTACAAGCCCACGACCCCCGGTCGCCGCGGCTCCAGCGTTGCCGACTTCGCCGAGATCACCCGCTCGACGCCCGAGAAGTCGCTCCTGCGCCCGCTGTCCAAGACCGGTGGCCGCAACAACTCCGGCCGCATCACGACGCGTCACATCGGTGGTGGCCACAAGCGCCAGTACCGTCTGATCGACTTCCGTCGCAACGACAAGGACGGCGTCAACGCCAAGGTCGCTCACATCGAGTACGACCCCAACCGCACGGCGCGCATCGCGCTGCTCCACTTCGTGGACGGCACCAAGCGCTACATCCTGGCCCCGAACAAGCTCTCGCAGGGCGACGTCGTGGAGTCGGGCGCCGGCGCCGACATCAAGCCCGGCAACAACCTGCCGCTGCGCAACATCCCGACCGGTACGGTCATCCACGCCATCGAGATCAAGCCGGGAGGCGGCGCCAAGCTCGCCCGCTCGGCCGGCACCTCGGTCCGCCTCGTCGCCAAGGACGGCCCCTACGCGCAGCTCCGCCTGCCGTCGGGCGAGATCCGCAACGTCGATGCGCGCTGCCGCGCCACGATCGGCGAGGTCGGCAACGCCGAGCAGTCGAACATCAACTGGGGCAAGGCCGGCCGCATGCGCTGGAAGGGCGTCCGCCCGACCGTCCGCGGTGTCGCGATGAACCCGGTCGACCACCCGCACGGTGGTGGAGAGGGCAAGACCTCCGGTGGACGCCACCCGGTCAGCCCGTGGGGTCAGTCCGAGGGACGCACCCGTCGCCCCAACAAGGAGAGCGACAAGCTCATCGTTCGCCGCCGCACCGCCGGTAAGAAGCGCAAGTAGGAGTTGTAGAAGATGCCTCGCAGTCTCAAGAAGGGCCCCTTCGTTGACGACCACCTGCTCCGCAAGGTGTTCACGGCCAACGAAGCCGGCAACAAGAACGTCATCAAGACCTGGTCGCGCCGTTCGATGATCATCCCGGCGATGCTGGGTCACACCATCGCGGTCCACGACGGTCGCAAGCACATCCCCGTGTTCGTGACCGAGACCATGGTCGGCCACAAGCTCGGCGAGTTCGCCCCCACTCGGACCTTCCGCGGTCACGAGAAGGACGACAAGAAGGGCCGTCGCCGCTGACGCGGCGACGAGAAGGAGGAGAGAAATGGTGGAGTCGATCGCACGCGTGCGACACATCCGCGTCACCCCCCAGAAGGCTCGCCGTGTCGTGAACCTGATCCGCGGGAAGCAGGCTCAGGAGGCACTGGCCATCCTGAAGTTCGCGCCGCAGGGTGCGTCCGAGCCCGTCTACAAGCTCGTCGCCTCGGCGATGGCCAACGCTCGCGTCAAGGCCGATGCCTCGAACGAGTACCTCGACGACCAGGACCTGATCGTGTCCCGCGCCTTCGTCGATGAGGGAACCACCCTCAAGCGATTCCAGCCCCGTGCTCAGGGTCGTGCCTTCCGCATCAACAAGCGCACCAGCCACATCACCGTCGTGCTGGCCACTCCTGAGGAGGGGACCAAGTAATGGGTCAGAAAGTAAACCCCTACGGTTTCCGTCTGGGAATCACCACCGACCACGTGTCGCGCTGGTTCTCCGACAGCACCAAGAAGGGCCAGCGGTACAGCGACTACCTCGCCGAGGACGTCAAGATCCGCCGACTCCTCGCCACGCAGCTCGACCGTGCGGGCGTCGCCCGCATCGAGATCGAGCGCACCCGTGACCGCGTCCGCGTCGACATCCACACCGCCCGCCCGGGCATCGTGATCGGCCGCCGCGGCGCCGAGGCCGAGCGCATCCGCGCCGACCTCGAGAAGCTCACGGGCAAGCAGATCCAGCTCAACATCCTCGAGGTCAAGAACCCCGAGGCCGAGGCTCAGCTGGTCGCCCAGGGCATCGCCGAGCAGCTCTCCGCCCGCGTGGCCTTCCGCCGCGCGATGCGCAAGGGCCTGCAGGGTGCTCAGCGCGCCGGCGCCAAGGGCGTCCGCATCCAGGTCTCCGGCCGCCTCGGCGGCGCCGAGATGAGCCGCTCGGAGTTCTACCGCGAGGGACGCGTGCCGCTGCACACCCTCCGCGCGAACATCGACTACGGCTTCTACGAGGCGAAGACCACCTTCGGCCGCATCGGCGTGAAGGTCTGGATCTACAAGGGCGACATCACCAACAAGGAGCTCGCCCGCGAGCAGGCGAACAGCAAGTCGTCGCGCCCCGAGCGCAGCGACCGTCCGCGCCGTGCACCCCGCCAGCAGAGCGAGGCGCCCGTCGCAGCAGGAGTTGAGGCATAACCATGTTGATTCCGCGTCGAGTCAAGCACCGCAAGCAGCACCACCCGGGCCGGTCCGGCCAGGCCACCGGTGGCACCAAGGTGTCGTTCGGTGAGTTCGGCATCCAGGCCCTCACCCCCGCCTACGTGACCAACCGTCAGATCGAGTCCGCTCGTATCGCGATGACGCGTCACATCAAGCGCGGCGGAAAGGTGTGGATCAACATCTACCCCGACCGTCCGCTCACCAAGAAGCCCGCCGAGACCCGCATGGGTTCCGGTAAAGGCTCGCCGGAGTGGTGGGTCGCGAACGTCAAGCCGGGTCGCGTCCTCTTCGAGGTCGCCGGCGTCGACGAGCAGCTCGCTCGTGAGGCCATGACCCGTGCCATCCACAAGCTGCCCCTCAAGGCACGCATCATCAAGCGCGAGGAGGGAGACGCGTAATGGCGATCGGATCCAAGGAGCTCGCCCCCGCCGAGCTCGACACCTACGAGGACGAGCGTCTCGTCACCGAGCTGAAGAAGGCCAAGGAGGAGCTGTTCAACCTCCGCTTCCAGTCGGCCACCGGTCAGCTGGACACCAACGGCCGCCTGCGTGCCGTCAAGCGCGACATCGCCCGCATCTACACGGTCATCCGTGAGCGCGAGCTGGGCATCCGCGCCACCCCCGCACCCGTCGAGGCCCCGGCCAAGGCGGAGAAGAAGCCCAAGACCAAGAAGGCCGCCAAGGCCGAGGTCGAGGCGACCGAGTCGAACGAGGAGGCCAAGTAATGGCAACCGTCAATGACAGCGCCGGCCACGAGTCGGCCGCCCACGACGTGAAGGAGGCGGGCGCTCGCGGATACCGCAAGACCCGTCGCGGCTACGTCACCAGCGACAAGATGGACAAGACCATCGTCGTCGAGGTCGAGGACCGGGTGAAGCACCCTCTGTACGGCAAGGTCATCCGCCGTACGTCCAAGGTCAAGGTCCACGACGAGCTGAACTCCGCCGGCATCGGCGACTCCGTCGTCATCAGCGAGACCCGTCCCCTCAGCGCCACCAAGCGCTGGCGCCTGGTCGAGATCCTCGAGAAGGCCAAGTAGGCCGCGGCCTACTTGAGTTAGCAGGAGAGACACATGCTTCAGCAAGAATCCCGAGTCAAGGTCGCCGACAACACCGGCGCCAAGATGCTCCTCACCATCCGCGTCCTCGGAGGCTCCGGCCGCCGCTACGCGGGCCTCGGTGACATCATCGTCGCCACCGTCAAGGACGCGATCCCCGGTGGCAACGTGAAGAAGGGCGACGTGGTCAAGGCCGTCATCGTCCGCACCATCAAGCAGACCCGTCGCGCCGACGGCTCGTACATCAAGTTCGACGAGAACGCCGCCGTCATCCTCAAGAACGACGGGGACCCCCGTGGCACCCGCATCTTCGGACCGGTCGGTCGCGAGCTCCGCGACAAGAAGTTCATGAAGATCGTCTCGCTGGCACCGGAGGTTATCTAGTCATGGCCAAGATCAAGAAGGGTGACCTCGTCCAGGTCATCTCGGGCGCTACCCAGGCCCGCGGTGGAGACCGCGGCAAGCAGGGCAAGGTCCTCGAGGTGCTGGTCGAGCGCAACCGCGTCGTCGTCGAGGGCGTGAACTTCGTCAAGAAGCACGTCCGCGTCGGCCAGACGCAGCGCGGCTCGAAGGAGGGCGGCATCGAGACCGTCGAGGCCTCGATCCACATCTCCAACGTCGCGCTCGTCGACCCGAAGACCAAGAAGCCGACCCGGGTCGGCCACCGCAACGTGGCCGTCACCAAGGACGGCGTGACCAAGACCGTTCGCGTGCGCTACGCGAAGGCGTCGGGTGAGGAACTGTAATGACTGACACCACCGCAGTGGCTGCGAAGGTTCAGCCGCGGCTCAAGGCCAAGTACCAGGCCGACATCATCCCCGCTCTCAAGGAGCAGTTCGGCTTCGGCAACGTCCACCAGGTCCCCGGCCTGGTCAAGGTCGTCGTCAACACCGGTGTCGGTGAGGCCGCCCGCGACGGCAAGATCATCGACGGCGCGGTCAAGGACCTCACCGCCATCACCGGTCAGAAGCCGCAGGTCACCAAGGCCCGCAAGTCCATCGCGCAGTTCAAGCTGCGCGAGGGTCAGGCCATCGGCGCTCACGTCACCCTCCGGGGCGACCGCGCCTGGGAGTTCCTGGACCGCCTGCTCTCGGTGGCGCTGCCCCGCATCCGCGACTTCCGCGGGCTGTCGGACCGCCAGTTCGACGGCAACGGCAACTACACCTTCGGCATCACGGAGCAGTCGATCTTCCACGAGATCGACCAGGACCGCATCGACCGCGTCCGCGGCTTCGACGTGACCGTCGTGACCACCGCCAAGACCGACGACGAGGGTCGCGCGCTGCTCAAGCAGCTCGGCTTCCCGTTCAAGTCGTCGGACAACGCGTAAGCAGCAAGCCTCGAGGCCGGGGGACGGTGAGAACCGCCCTCCGGCCTCGTCGTGCGTCCGCCGCCGGACCGGTCCGTCCGGAGCCGGCGGCGGGCGCCACGCGGGATCCCCGGATCCCGTGCACGATCGGCCCTCGACCGCAGGACCTCGGCCATGTAGCATGGCTCGTTGGCCTGCGTTCGCGCGGCCGCATGGGCGTCGACGTCGTCGGCGCCGTCCCACACCACAGGTCGTCACTCTTGTAACGGGTGCCGAAACCAGGCGAGAAAGGCACCATCAGCCATGACCATGACTGATCCGGTCGCAGATCTGCTGACCAGAATCCGTAACGCGAACTCCGCGCACCACGACTCCATCACCCTCCCGGGCTCGAAGCTCAAGGCGAACATCGCCGAGATCCTCAAGACCGAGGGCTACATCGCCGACTGGAAGGTCGAGGAGGCGCGCGTCGGCACGACGCTCTCCATCTCCCTCAAGTACGGCCCGAACCGCGAGCGCTCGATCGCCGGCATCAAGCGGGTCTCGAAGCCCGGACTCCGCGTGTACGCGAAGTCGGCCGAGATCCCCACCGTGCTCGGCGGCCTCGGCGTCGCCATCCTGTCCACCTCGAGCGGTCTCCTGACCGACCGCCAGGCCGAGAAGAAGGGCGTGGGTGGGGAAGTCCTCGCCTACGTGTGGTAACCCCTCATGTCGCGTATTGGAAGACTCCCCATCGAGATCCCGGCGGGCGTCGACGTCTCCGTCGCCGGATCCGCTGTGACCGTCAAGGGCCCCAAGGGCGAGCTGACCGTCTCGGTCGCCAGCCCCATCCAGGTGTCCGTCGAGAACGGCCAGGTGCTGGTCTCGCGTCCCGATGACGAGCGCGAGTCGCGCTCGCTCCACGGCCTCACCCGCACGCTCATCGCGAACGACATCATCGGTGTCACGCAGGGCTACTCCAAGGGCCTCGAGGTCGTCGGAACCGGTTACCGCGTGCTGGCGAAGGGCTCGGACATCGAGTTCGCGCTCGGCTTCTCGCACCCGGTCGTCGTCACCCCGCCCGCGGGCATCTCGTTCACGGTCGAGGGCAACAACAAGCTCACCGTGCACGGCATCTCGAAGCAGGCCGTCGGTGAGGTGGCCGCCAACATTCGTAAGATCCGCAAGCCCGAGCCCTACAAGGGCAAGGGCGTGCGCTACGCCGGCGAGGTCGTTCGCCGCAAGGCCGGAAAGAGCGGTAAGTGATCATGGGACTCGGAACCAGAGGAAAGAGCAAGTCCGCTGCGCGCGGTCGTCGTCACGACCGTCTGCGCAAGAAGGTCGTCGGATCCGCCGAGCGCCCCCGCCTCGTCGTCAACCGCTCGGCCCGCCACGTCTTCGTGCAGGTCGTCGACGACGCTCAGGGCCGCACCCTCGCGTCGGCGTCGACCCTCGAGGCCGACCTGCGCGTGTTCGACGGCGACAAGACCGCCAAGGCCCGCAAGGTCGGCGAGCTCGTCGCCGAGCGCGCCAAGAACGCCGGTGTCGAGGCGGTCGTCTTCGACCGCGGAGGCAACAAGTACGCCGGTCGCGTCGCCGCGATCGCCGATGGAGCACGAGAGGCAGGGCTCAACCTGTGAGCGCCGCAGAGAACAAGGAACCCGAGGTCGCCGCTGTGTCGGAGGCCCCCGTCGAGACCGCTGCGTCCACGCAGCCGCAGCAGGAGGCTCGTGAGCCCCGCCGCGGCGGCCGCGACCGCAACCAGGGTGGCCGCGACCGCGGTGGCCGTGACGCCGAGAAGAGCCAGTTCCTCGAGCGCGTCGTGACCATCAACCGCGTGTCGAAGGTCGTCAAGGGCGGCCGTCGCTTCAGCTTCACCGCGCTCGTGGTCGTCGGAGACGGCAACGGACTGGTGGGCGTCGGCTACGGCAAGGCCCGCGAGGTCCCGACCGCCATCTCCAAGGGCGTCGAGGAGGCGAAGAAGAACTTCTTCCGCGTCCCCCGCGTCGCCTCGACCATCCCGCACCCCGTCCAGGGTGAGGCCGCCGCCGGTGTGGTGCTCCTGCGCCCCGCCGCCGCGGGTACCGGTGTCATCGCCGGCGGTCCCGTCCGCGCCGTCCTCGAGTGCGCCGGCATCCACGACGTCCTGAGCAAGTCGCTCGGCTCGTCGAACACCATCAACATCGTCCACGCGACCGTCGAGGCTCTGAAGCAGCTCGAGGAGCCGCGCGCCGTCGCCGCTCGTCGTGGTCTCGACTTCGACCAGGTCGCGCCGGCACGTCTCGTCCGTGCCGAGGCCGACGCCCTCGCCGCCGCGTCCAACGCGAAGGCAGGTGCCTGATGGCCCAGCTCAAGGTGACCCAGATCAAGTCGAAGGTCAGCGAGAAGCAGTACCAGCGCGACACGCTGCGCTCGCTCGGCCTCAGGAAGATCGGTCAGAGCGTCGTCCGCGAGGACAACGCCCAGAACCGCGGATACGTGAAGACCGTCGCCCACCTGGTGAAGGTCGAGGAGATTGACTAATGGCTGAGACGAAGAAGGCCGCCGCCGCGGAGTCCACGACTCCCGCGCAGGCGACCACCACGAAGGGCGCGGCGGCGCCGGCGACCAAGGAGCACGTGCTCAAGGTCCACCACCTCCGCCCCGCTGCCGGAGCCAAGAAGGCCAAGACCCGCGTGGGTCGCGGTGAGGGCTCCAAGGGAAAGACCGCCGGTCGCGGCACCAAGGGCACCAAGGCCCGCTACCAGGTGCGAGTCGGCTTCGAGGGTGGGCAGATGCCGCTGCACATGCGCACCCCGAAGCTGCGCGGCTTCAAGAACCCGTTCCGGGTCGAGTATCAGGTCGTGAACCTGTCCGCTCTCGCGGAGCTCTACCCCCAGGGCGGCGACGTCACCATCGGCGACCTGGTCGCCAAGGGTGCTGTCCGCAAGAACGAGAAGGTCAAAGTCCTCGGGGACGGCGACATTGCGGTTAAGCTGAACGTCGCGGTCGACAAGGTCTCCAGCTCTGCCGAGCAGAAGATCGTCGCTGCGGGCGGATCCATCAAGTAGCACCAGCAGCTTGTCGGTCGAGCTTGTCACGCCGACTCCCTCCGGGAGCGCGTGGCAAGCTCGACCTGTATCCCGCACCACAGAATTGAGCAGGAGACCTTAGGTAGTGTTTGGCGCCGTTGCGCGGATCTTCCGCACCCCCGACCTCCGCCGCAAGATCGGCTTCACCCTCGCGATCGTGGCGATCTTCCGGCTGGGATCCTTCATCCCTGCTCCGTTCGTCGACTTCAGCGCCGTGCAGGCCTGTCTCGCCGGCAACCAGGGCACCTCGGGTCTCTACGAGCTCGTGAACCTCTTCAGCGGTGGAGCACTGCTCCAGCTGTCGATCTTCGCGCTCGGGATCATGCCGTACATCACGGCGTCGATCATCGTGCAGCTGCTGCGCGTGGTCATCCCTCACTTCGAGACCCTGTACAAGGAGGGGCAGTCCGGTCAGGGCAAGCTCACCCAGTACACGCGGTACCTCACCATCGCGCTCGGCGTCCTCCAGTCGACGACGCTGATCACCGTCGCCCGCTCGGGCGCCCTCTTCGGCAACTCCGGTGTCCCGGAGTGCTCGGCGCTCATCATCACCGACGAGTGGTACTCCATCCTCCTCATGGTCATCACCATGACCGCGGGCACCGGGATCATCATGTGGATGGGCGAGCTCATCACCGAGCGCGGCATCGGCAACGGCATGTCGCTGCTGATCTTCACCTCGATCGCCGCCCAGTTCCCCACCTCCCTGTGGTCGATCGCGCAGTCGCGCGGCTTCGAGACCTTCCTCCTCGTCCTCGGCGTGGGCCTCGTGCTCGTGGTCGCCGTGGTCTTCGTGGAGCAGTCTCAGCGGCGGATCCCCGTGCAGTACGCCAAGCGGATGGTCGGCCGCCGCACCTACGGCGGCAACAACACCTACATCCCGATCAAGGTCAACATGGCCGGCGTCGTGCCCGTCATCTTCGCCTCGTCGCTGCTGTACCTGCCCGCGCTCATCGCGCAGTTCAACCAGCCCGCCGCTGGCCAGGAGGCCCCGGTCTGGGTCACCTGGATCACGAACTACCTCACCAAGGGCGATCACCCGCTCTACATGGCGCTGTACTTCCTCCTGATCGTGGGCTTCACCTACTTCTACGTCGCGATCACCTTCAACCCGGACGAGGTCGCCGACAACATGAAGCGCTACGGCGGCTTCATCCCCGGCATCCGCGCCGGCCGCCCGACCGCCGAGTACCTCAACTACGTGCTCACCCGGGTGACGCTGCCCGGGTCGGTCTACCTCGGCCTCATCGCGCTCGTGCCCCTCGTGGCCCTCGCGCTGGTCGGTGCGAACCAGAACTTCCCCTTCGGCGGCACGTCCATCCTGATCATCGTCGGAGTCGGCCTGGAGACGGTGAAGCAGATCGACTCCCAGCTGCAGCAGCGCCACTACGAAGGACTCCTCCGATGACGTCGCATCCGATTGGCTTCCGTCTCCTGCTGATCGGCCCTCCGGGCGCAGGCAAGGGGACCCAGGCCGCTCGGCTGAGCGACATCCTCCGGGTGCCCGCCATCTCGACCGGGGACATCTTCCGCGCGAACGTCGCCAACGAGACCGAGCTCGGTCTCCAGGCGAAGGCCTACCTCGACAACGGGCGCTACGTGCCGGACGAGCTGACCAACGCGATCGTGCACGACCGCCTCCAGGAGGCGGACGCGTCGACCGGGTTCCTTCTCGACGGCTACCCGCGCACCACGGAGCAGGTCGACGAGCTCGACCGCATCCTCGCTGCGGACGACAACCGGCTCGACGCGGTCGTCCAGCTGACGGCCGATCCCGACGAGGTCGTCGGCCGCCTTCTCAAGCGCTCGCTCGAGCAGGGGCGCAGCGACGACACCGAGGACGTCATCCGGCGCCGACTCGCGCTCTACGAGGAGCAGACCGCGCCGCTCATCGACGTCTACGCGGCCCGCGGGCTCGTGGTCGTGGTCGACGGCCTCGGGCCGGTCGACGAGGTGACCGAGCGGATCGTCGTCGCCCTCGAGGGCCACCGCGTGGGCCGCCTCGACACCCCGGCCGCCTGAGCCGTGGCGTTCCGCTCCTCGCTCTACAAGACGCCCGCGCAGCTGCGGTCGATGCTCGCTCCGGGCCTCGCCACGGCCGCCTCGCTCGACGCGGTCCGCGCGGCGGTCCGCCCGGGCGTCACCACGCTCGAGCTCGACGCGATCGCCGAGGCGGCGATCGTCGCGCTCGGCGGCCACTCGAACTTCCAGCTCGTCCCGGGCTACCGGCACACGATCTGCGCCTCGGTCAACGACGAGGTGGTCCACGGCATCCCCGGCGGGCGCGTGCTCGAGCCGGGCGACCTGGTCTCCATCGACAGCGGCGCCGAGATCGACGGCTGGAACGGCGACTCCGCGATGACGGTGGTCCTGCCCGATCCCTCCCGCCCGGAGGAGGTCGCGGCACGCGCCGAGCTCTCGCGGGTGACCGAGGGATCCCTGTGGCGGGGGATCGCCGCCCTCGCCTCCGCCCGCCATCTCAACGAGGTCGGCGCGGCGATCGAGGAGTACATCGAGGACGAGGCCGAGCGCTCGGGCCGCGTCTACGGCATCCTCACCGACTACATCGGCCACGGCATCGGGCGCACCATGCACGAGGCTCCGCCGGTCTTCAACTACCGGGTGCGCCAGCGCGGCCCCGAGGTGAAGCCGGGACTCGTCGTCGCGATCGAGCCGATGGTCACCGCGGGCAGCGCCGAGACCTTCGTCCGCGAGGACGAGTGGACGGTCGCGACCGAGGACAGCAGCATGGCCGCCCACTGGGAGCACTCCGTCGCCGTGCACCACGACGGCATCTGGGTCACCACGCTCGCCGACGGCGGCGCGGCCGGCCTCGCCCCCTACGGGATCGTGCCGACGCCCTTCGCGTAAAGGCCCCCAGCTCAGAGCTCCTCCGATCCGATGCGGAGGGAGGGTGCTGTCGTCCTCTCGCGACTGGCTCGGGTCTGGCGGGCGCCCGCAGGGCGCGGGATGGCGCGAGAGGGCGACAGCACCCTCTCGATCCCTGTCTGAGCGGACAGTCAGCTGTCGATCACCCGCACCAGCTCCTCGATGAAGCCGCCGAAGTCCGTGGAGCGCCGGATGAGGCGCTGCACCTCCGCCCGGTCGGCGAACACCTCGACGAACTGGTCGAACACCGACTGGAAGGTGCTGCGGCCGGCCGAGGCGAACGCGATCATCGCGATCACGTTCACCCGCTGCTCGCCCCACTCCATCGCGGTGTCGTTCACGACGATCGCGATGGAGGTGCGGTGGGCGCTCATCGCCATCGCGTGCGGGACCGCGAGGTTGTCGGTGAACGCCGTGGAGCTCATCCGCTCGCGCTCGATGGCGCCGTCGACGTAGTCCTCGTCGATGATGCCGCCGGCGATCATCCGCTCGCCCAGCATCCGGATCATCGCCGCCTCGTCGCGCGCGTGCACGTTGCGGAAGAACAGCTCCTCGTCGAAGAACTGCAGCAGCTCGTCCTTGATCTGCGCGCGGCGGCGGTGCCGGCGGACGCGGGCGATGGCCCGGCGCACCGTCTCGACGTCGTGGTCGGTGAGGAACGGCTGCACGACCACGACGTCGTCTGACGCGGGGCGCTCGTCGATCGTGGTGATCACGAGGTCGGCGGTGAGCCGGTCCCAGTCGACGTCGCTCCGCGTGATCAGCGAGCGCACCTCCACCTCGGTGCCGAGCGAGCGCTCGACGCGCAGGCGCAGCATGTGAGCGAGGTCGTAGTAGTTGGGGCAGACGATCACGCAGGACAGACGCTCCTCCCGCCGGGACACCCGCTCGAGGAACGAGCCGACGTGGAGGGCGATGTAGGCGATCTCGTCCTCGTTGACCACGACGCCCCGCCGGCGCTGCAGCCCGCTCGCCAGGAACACGGCGATCTCGTAGGTCATCGGGTAGCTGGTCTTGATCGAGCGGGTGAGCGGGTTGCGGGAGTAGCCGCCCTCGGCGGCCCGGGCGATCAGGTTCCGCACGTGCAGGGCGAGGCGGACGATGAAGCCCTCGTCGTCGAGGTCGACCAGGTACTCGCGGTTGACGTCGGCGACGAGCTCGCGGACGACGGCGAGGTCCTCCGGGTCGAGGTAGTTCTCGACCACGGCGGCGACCGGCTCGTTCTGCCCGGGCGTCGCCACCCGCGTCGTCATCAGGATCGCGAGCTGGGCGAGCTCGGCGTCGGTCAGGCGCGTCGCGAAGTGCCGCTCCACCAGCTCCGCCAGCAGGGCCGCGAGCTCGCCGTGGATCGCGGGGGAGGGGCGGGAGCCGGAGGGGTCCCCGATGCCCCGGGCGACGCGGTCGACGGCGATCGCGATGTGGAGGAGGACGCTGTTCACGCCGTAGTCGTTGATGTAGTAGCCGCGGGTCTCGAGCTCGGCCAGCAGCTCGGTCTTGAAGGCGCCGAGGCCGGGGGAGGCGAATTCGCGCTGGACGTCGTCGAGCGTGAAGACGCCCTGCGCGCTCTCGTCGCGGAACATCCGCGAGATCAGGCGGCGGCGGGCCTCCTCGCTGCCCTCGAGGCGCACCGACGGGCCGCGCCGGACCAGCCCGAGGCCGGCCTCGTCGGCGAGGGCCTTCACCCGGCGCAGATCGGCGTCGACGGTCGACTCGCTCACCGACAGCGCGTCGGCGAGGGCGAAGACGTCCAGGCCCTCGTCGGAGTCGACCAGGCGTCGGACGATGCTGTACAGCCGGTCACGCGGTGTGTCGGGCTCGACGTCGCGGCTGCGCTGCGCCTCCAGGTAGGCCGCGTACGCCTCGCGCGCGAGCCGGTAGCCGTTCGCGGAGGACTCGACCGGTTCCAGCGGGGCGGCCTGCGCCTTCACCGCGGTGACGTAGCTCCGGACGCTGCGGGTGGTGACCCCGAGCCTGTCGGCGAGCTCGTGCGCCGTCACCCAGCCGTCGGCGCGGGAGAGGTACTCCAGCAGTCGTTCGCGGTTGTCAGGCATCAGGCTCCAGGCGTGCGGTCGGGGCGGGCGCCGGGAGCGCCACGACCCTGCCGCGGGCCCGCAGGACGCGGGCGGCGAGTCGTACGTCCCGTCAGTCAATCACCCCGGCGACGCGCCCGGGAGCCCCCGCGCCGCGGGTGGAAGGGGCCGTCTTCCGCCCCCGCGGAAGATTGTCTGCTGGAGGGTGCCGCCCCTCCGAGGGGATGCTTGGATGAATCACGACCCGGACGCGAGGAGGCGAACGAGGTGCGGAAGATCCTGATCGTCTGCGGTGCAGGCGCGTCGAGCACGTTCCTGGCCCACCGGCTGCGAGCGGGCGCGAAGGAGCGCGGCATGGATGCCGTGTTCCGCTCCGAGACCCTCACCGGTCTCGACCACTCCCTCCCCGAGGCCGACGTCCTCCTCGTGGGGCCGCACCTCGAGTCGCAGTTCGACGGACTCCGCCACCGTGCGGAGCTCGTGGGAGCCGCGGCCGCCCTCCTCCCGCCCGATGTCTTCGGAGCGCACGGTGCCGATGCCGTGCTCGAGACCCTGCCCGTCCTCTTCGCCGCTCGCGCGGTCGTCGCAGGCGCGGACGGGGACTCCTCCACCCGCCCGGTCCGTCCGGGCGAGCCCGACTCCGGGCACCACTGATGCAGTCGCGACTGCAGGATCAAGGAGAAACGTTCATGGTCGAGCGCACCGTGCAGGTTGCATCGTCGAAGGGCCTCCACGCCCGCCCCGCCTCGCTCTTCAGCCAGGCCGCGGCGAAGTCGGGTCAGAAGGTCCTCGTCGCCAAGGGCGACGCGACCCCGGTCAACGCCGCGTCGATCCTCGGGATCATCTCGCTCGGCATCGAGCACGGC
>NZ_PSVB01000016.1:0-77764 GCF_002932165.1 Rathayibacter sp. AY1F8 | reverse complement strand
TCCCCGACCCCCCCGGATCCACGAACCAGCACGGCATGACGCGCTCCACCACCGCGGGCAACGTCCGCGCCGCCGCCCGCTGACCCCCCAAGACCCGAGCAGCCGTCCGCGCGGGAACCCGGCTCTCGGCACGCCGCTCCGCGGCCACTCGACCAGCAGGGGCGGACGACGGACGCCCTCCCACCGCACGGTAGACACATCGCGCCCTGGAAATGGGAGTCTTGATACGCCGCTCTGCGGCTACTCGACCAGCAGGAGGAGGGAGCGCCCTCTCACCGCAAGGTGGAGGGCGCGTCCGAGAATCGCGTGGCAGCGATTCGAGGCAGCCCGACGGAATACGCTCTGCGGAACGCACCCCGTCGGGAGGCCGACCGCACTGAGCCGCGCAGGGAGCGGCTCAGAGTCGAGCTCAGCCCAGCGCCCGCTCGATCTTCTCCGTGATCTCGTTCTGGTCGAGGTAGTTGTCGATGACGACGACCTCGGCGAAGGTGCGGCCGATGCGGTCGACGAGCTCGCCGGAGGTGAGGATGACCTGCGCGTCGGCGGCGAGCGCGTCGACGGAGGCCAGGTCGGAGGCGATCACCTCGGCCTCGAGGTCGAGGGTCTCGAGGGCGCGCTCGGCGCCGAGCTTGAGGATGGCGGAGGTGCCGATTCCGGCGCCGCAGAGGGTGACGATCTTCATGCGCTTCTTCCGTGGTGCGGGTGGTGCGGGGTGCTGTCGGTGAGGACGGCGTTGATGCTGCGGAGGGTGCGGGCGGCGGCGAGTGCACCGACCGCGTCCGGACGGCTGAGCACGTCGGCGAGCCCGGAGACGAAGCCGACGTGCCCGTGCGCCTGGGTGGCGGCGATCCCGATGACGACCGAGACCGGATCGTTGGTGCTGTGCCCGAAGGCGACGGGCTCGGCCAGCGTGACGACGGAGAGGCCGTCCGCGAGGACGTCGTTGCCGGGCCGGGCGTGCGCGAGGGCGAGCCCGGGTGCGATGACGATGTACGGCCCGAGCACGTCGACCTGCTCGACCATGCGCCGGGAGTAGGCGGCGTCGACCGCACCGGTCCGCTCGAGAGCACGGCCCGCCTCGAGGACGGCCTCCCGCCAGGATCCGGCGGAGTGGCGGAGGGCCACCGCCTCCTCGGGGAGCGCGTCGAGCGGCACCGTCAGGCCGCCTCGAAGCCGGCGCTGATCGTCTCGACGAGCTCGCGGCGCTCGTCGAGCGGCAGGAAGGCGGCGTGGGCCGCGTTGAGCTGGAAGGCCTCGAAGTCGTCGAGGTCGTACCCGAAAGCGTCCGACAGGAGGGCGAGCTCGCGGCTGAGGGTCGTCGCGCTCATCAGGCGGTTGTCGGTGTTCACCGTGACGCGGAAGCCCAGCTGGTAGAGCAGGTCGAAGGGGTGGTCGGCGAGCTCGGCACCCCACGCCGCGACGGCGCCGGTCTGCAGGTTGGAGGAGGGGCTGAGCTCGAGGGCGATCTCGCGGTCCTTCACCCACTCCGAGAGCTCGCCGAGGGTCACGTAGCTCGCGTCGTCGTCCTGGCGCTCGATGCGGATGTCCTCCGCGATCCGGACGCCGTGACCCAGGCGCAGCGCGCGGCCGTCGAGCAGGGCGGAGCGGATGCTGTCGAGGCCGTCCGCCTCCCCCGCGTGCACCGTGGTCGGGAAGTGCGCCGCCGCGAGCAGCTCGAAGGCGGGACGGTGCCGCGAGGCGGGGAAGCCCGCCTCGGCTCCGGCGATGTCGAAGCCGATCGCACCGCGCTCGCGGTGGCGCAGCGCCAGCTCGGCGACCTCGAGCGAGCGGTCGGCGTGCCGCATCGCGGTGATCAGCTGGCCGACGCGGATGCGGTGTCCCTGCGCCGCCGCCTCCTGCACGCCCTGCTGCAGTCCCTCCTGGACCGCCTCGACAGCCGCGTCGAGCGAGAGCCCGGCGCGCTGGTGCTGCTCCGGCGCCCAGCGCACCTCGCCGTGCACGACTCCGTCGGCGGCGAGGTCGAGCACGAACTCGCGGGCCACGCGCTCGAGCGCCGGCGCGGTCTGCATCACGGCGACCGTCGTCTCGAAGGTGGCGATGTAGTCGGTGAGGGAGCCGGAGTCGGCCGTGGCACGGAACCACTCGGCGAGGGCATCCGGCTCCTCGGCCGGGAGCGGCACGCCCGTCTCGCGGGCGATCTCGAGGACCGTCCCGGGCCGCAGCCCTCCGTCGAGGTGGTCGTGCAGCGACACCTTGGGGAGCTCGTCGATGAGGACGCCCTCGCCCGGGAGGAGGTACTCCTCGGTCTGATCGGTCACGGTGCTCCTCGCGGGTCGGCGGTGGTTCGCCGACCACCCTAGAGGGTCGGCGGGAGCGGCTCGCCGGGCGGCGCCTCCTCCGTGCCGGGCGGCGCGGGGCTAGGAGACGCGCTCCGCCACGAGGGGGCCGCCGCCGAGCACCTCGTCGCCGTCGTCGCCGATCCGGTAGGCACCGTCGAGCGCCTCGAGCGCCCGGGCGAAGCGCTCCGGCTCGTCGGCCGACAGCGTGAGCAGGGGCTGGCCCGCGCGGACGCGGTCGCCCGGCTTCGCGTGCAGGTCGATCCCCGCCGCGTGCTGCACCGCGTCGGACTGGCGGGCGCGTCCGGCGCCCAGGCGCCAGGCGGCGATGCCGAACGGCAGCGCCTGCTGCTCCACCAGGACGCCGTCGCGCTCGGCGACCACGACGTGGGTCTCGCGGGCCTCGGGGAGCGCCGCATCCGGATCCCCTCCCTGAGCGCGGATGACCGCGCGCCAGGTGTCCATCGCCGCGCCGCCGTCGAGGGCGCGCTCGACGTCCGCGTCCGGCTGCCCGGCGAGGGCCAGCATCTCGCGGGCCAGGGCCAGCGTCAGCTCCCGGACGTCCGAGGGGCCGCCGCCGGCGAGCACCTCGACCGACTCCCGCACCTCGTTCGCGTTGCCGATGGCCAGACCGAGCGGCACGTTCATGTTGGTCAGCAGCGCGGTGGTCCGCACCCCCGCGTCGTTGCCGAGGTCGACCATCGCCCGCGCCAGCTCCCGCGAGCGCTCGATGTCGACCATGAACGCGCCGGAGCCGAACTTCACGTCGAGCACCAGGGCGTCGGTCCCCTCGGCGATCTTCTTCGACATGATCGAGGACGCGATCAGCGGGATCGCCTCGACGGTCCCGGTGATGTCCCGGAGCGCGTAGAGCTTCTTGTCGGCGGGGGCGAGGCCCGAGCCCGCGGCGCAGATCACGCCGCCGACCGTCCGCAGCTGCTCCAGCATCTCCTCGTTGCCGAGGTCGGCCCGCCAGCCCGGGATCGACTCCAGCTTGTCGAGCGTTCCGCCCGTGTGGCCGAGCCCGCGTCCCGAGAGCTGGGGCACCGCCACGCCGAAGGAGGCGACCAGCGGCATCAGCGGCAGCGTGATCTTGTCGCCGACCCCGCCCGTGGAGTGCTTGTCGACCGTGCGCTTGCCGAGTCCGTCGAACCGCATGCGCTCGCCGCTGGCGATCATCGCCAGGGTGAGGTCGCGGATCTCGTCGCGCTCCATCCCGTTCAGCAGGACCGCCATCGCGAAGGCCGCCATCTGCTCGTCAGCGACGTAGCCGCGGGTGTAGGCGTCGATCAGCCAGTCGATCTGCGCGGTCGAGAGCGTGCCGCGGTCGCGCTTGGTGCGGATGATGTCGACGGCGTCGAAGTCCTCGACGGGGGTGGTGCGGGTCATGCGGGGTCCTCGGTCCGGGAGTGGGAGCGGTGACGGCGGCCCTAGGAGGCGGCGTAGGCCTCGAGCGTGCGCGGGCCGAAGGCGTCGGGGATGACCTCGTCGATCGTCTTCACGCCCGACACGGTCTGGAGGAGCATGCCCTCGGCCGAGTGCTCGAAGAGCAGCTGGCGGCAGCGCCCGCAGGGCATCAGGACGCCGCCCTTCCCGTCGACGCAGGTGAAGGCGACGAGCCGGCCGCCGCCCGTCATGTGCAGAGAGGACACCAGCGCGCACTCGGCGCAGAGCGTGAGCCCGTAGGAGGCGTTCTCGACGTTGCAGCCCGAGATCGTCCGGCCGTCGTCCACGAGAGCGGCGACCCCGACGGGGAACTTCGAGTACGGGACGTAGGCGTGGCTCATGGCCTCCAGGGCGGCCTCGCGCAGCGCCTCCCAGTCGATGTCGGTCACGACGGCTCCTCTCAGGACTTCAGGTACGGCTTGCCGGCGGCGGCCGGTCCGCGGGACTGGCCGACGAGACCGGCCACCGCGAAGATCGTCACGACGTACGGCAGCATCAGCATGAACTCGCTGGGCACGGGCGAGCCGATGACGCCGAGCACGTTCTGCAGGTTGGTCGCGAAGCCGAACAGGAGCGACGCGAGCGTCGCCTTGATCGGGTCCCAGCGGCCGAAGATGACGGCGGCCAGGGCGATGAAGCCCGCGCCCGCGGTCATCTCCTTGCCGAACGCGCCGACCGCGTCGAGCGTGTAGTACGCGCCGCCGACTCCGGCGATCGCCCCGGCGAGGGAGACGTTCCAGAAGCGCGTGCGGGCGACATCGATGCCCACCGTGTCCGCGGCCTGCGGGTGCTCGCCGACGGCGCGCAGGCGGAGGCCCCACTTGGTCTTGAACAACCCCCACCACACCGCGAAGATCGCGAAGTACATCAGGTAGACGATCACCGTCTGGTTGAACAGGACGGCGCCCACGATCGGCACCTGGCTGAGCACCGGGATCGGGAGGCGGTCGAACTTCACCGGCGAGTTGAACGTCGACGCGTCGGCGGAGAGGACCTGGGAGTAGAGGAAGCTCGTCAGGCCGGTCACCAGCACGTTCAGCACGACTCCGACGATCACCTGGTCGACCAGGTACTTGATCGCGAAGGCGGCCAGCACGAACGACACCAGGACGCTCGCGACCATCGCCGCGAGCAGGCCGAGCACCGGCTGGCGGGTGAGGGAGCCGACCATCGCCGCGGTGAAGGCGCCGGCGAGCAGCTGCCCCTCGATCGCGACGTTGACGACTCCGACCCGCTCGGAGATGACGCCGCCGAGCGAGCCGAAGATCAGCGGAGTGGCGAGCCCGACGGTCCCGAGCAGCAGCCCCGAGACGGGCAGCGCGGCACCGGCCGACGCCCAGACGAGGAACCCGATCAGGAAGACCAGGGCGAAGACCGCCGAGAGCCAGAGCGGGATCCGGCGGCCGGCGCGGGTGAGCGCGGCCGACGCGACGGCCAGGGCGACCAGGAGGATCGCGACGACCACGCCCGTCCCCCGCGTCGGGAACGGGATGTCCGGCAGCGCGAAGAAGTCGGTCCCCGCGGCGAGGCGGAACGAGCTCGTCCCGTCGCGGCCGAGGGCCACGAAGAGGACGACGGCGAGCAGCGCGAAGACGCCGAACGCGATCGGCGCCTTCCAGCTGCGGATCACGACGCGGTCGGGGGCGGTGGCGACGGCGGTGCTCATGCGGACACCTCCGAGGTGCGGCGGGTGCGGCGCTTCGGGGCGGCCCCGGGCGTCGGGAGGCGGAAGATCGCGCGCACCAGCGGCGGCGCGGCGATGAAGAGGACGATCAGCGACTGCACGACGAGGACCACGTCGATCGGCACGCCCTCAGCGGCCTGCATCGAGTAGCCGCCCGCCTTGAAGGCGCCGAAGAGGATGCCGGCGAAGAACACGCCCCAGGGTCGGGAGCGGCCCAGCAGCGCGACCGTGATCGCGTCGAAGCCGATGCCCGCGTCGATCCCCGAGGTGAAGCCGGTCGTGACCGTCCCCATCACCTGGGCGCTGCCGGCGAGGCCGAGCAGGCCGCCGGAGAGCAGCATCGCGTACACGTAGCTGTTCTTCACGTCGATGCCCGCGACCCGTGCCGCGTGCGGGTTCTCCCCCACCGCGCGGAACTTGAAGCCGATCGTCGAGCGGTTCAGGAGCCACCAGACGAACACGGTCGCGAGGACCGCGAAGACGAAGCCGAGCGTGAGCGAGTATCCGGGGCCGAGGAGCGCCGGGAAGACCGCGGTCTCCTTCATCCCGGGCGACTTCGGGTTGTTCGAGCCGGGCGCCTGCAGCGCGCCGGGCGTCCGCAGGAGGTAGGAGATCAGGTAGAACGCGACGTAGTTGAGCATGATCGTGAGGATCACCTCGTGCGCGCCGGTGCGGGCCTTGAGCAGTCCCACGAGTCCGCCCCAGAGCGCGCCGCCCAGGATTCCGGCGGCGAGCGCGACGATCAGGTGCACGCCCCACGGGAGGTCGAAGGAGAAGCCGACCCAGCCCGCGCAGGCGGCGGCGATCAGCATCTGGCCGCGGCCGCCGATGTTGAACAGGCCGACGCGGAAGGCCAGCGCCACTCCGAGCCCGCCGGCGATCAGCGGAGTCGCGAAGGCCAGGGTGTCCGTCAGCGGCTTGATGCCGTTGGCGAAGCCCTCGCGGCGGAAGTTGTAGACCGAGCCCTGGAAGAGCGAGGAGTAGGCACCGGAGACGGACTGCCAGATCGCCTGCAGGGTGTCGAGCGGCCGGGCGAAGAAGTAGCCCGACGCCGCCTGGACGTCCTTGTCGGTCGCGGCGATCAGCACGCCGCCCGCGATGAGGGAGAGCAGCACGGCGAGCACCGACATCAGCGCGGTGCCGGAGAGGATCTCGCGCAGGACGCGGGAGGCGCCGCTCTCGAGCGGGCCGGTGCGCACCTCCTGATCCGGCTTCTGGCCGGGCTCGAGCCCGGACGCCTTCTCGGTCTCCGCGTCGGGATCGACCGCGGGCAGTTGCGCGTCGCTCACGCCGCCGCTCCCTTCTCGGCGGGCGTCTGCCCGGCCATCATGAGCCCCAGGACCTCGCGGGGCGTGTCGGCGGGGACGATGCCGATGATCCCGCCCTTGTACATGACCGCGATGCGGTCGGCGAGCGCCGCGACCTCGTCGAGCTCGGTCGACACCACGATCACGGGGACCCCGGTGTCGCGCGTCTCGACGATGCGCTTGTGGACGAACTCGATGGAGCCGACGTCGATGCCGCGGGTGGGCTGCGCCGCGATGAACAGCCGCAGCTCCCGGCTGAGCTCGCGCGCGAGCACCACCTTCTGCTGGTTGCCTCCGGAGAGGCGGCCGACGTGGGTGCCGATCCCCTGGGCGCGCACGTCGAACTCGCGCACCCGCTCCTCGGCGAAGCGCTCGAGCTCCTTGAGCCGCAGGCCCAGTCCCTTCACGAACGGACCGCGGTCGCTGCGGTCGAGCATGAGGTTCTCGGCGATCGTGAACTCGGCGACCAGACCGTCCTCGGTGCGGTCCTCGGGGACGAAGCCGACCCCCGACTCGAGGACGCGGCGCACGGACAGCCCGTCGAGGCGGCGCCCGTCCAGGGTCACCGAGCCCTCGACCCGCTCCTGCAGGCCCATGATCGCCTCGGTGAGCTCGGTCTGGCCGTTGCCCTGCACGCCCGCGATCGCGAGGATCTCGCCGCGGCGGACCTCGAAGGAGACGTCGTCGACGACGGCCTGGCCGTTGGCGTCGCGCACGGTGAGGTTCGAGACGACGAGGGCCTCCTCGCCCGGCACCGCCTGCTCCTTCTGCACCGTCAGCTCGACGGCGCGTCCCACCATCAGCGAGGCGAGCTCGGCGTTGCTCGCGGTCGGCGACGCCTCCCCCACGACTCTGCCGAGGCGGATGACCGTGATGCGGTCTCCGACCTCGCGCACCTCGCGGAGCTTGTGCGTGATGAAGACGATGGCGGTCCCGGCCGCACGCAGCTGGCGCATGATCGCGATGAGCTCGTCGGTCTCCTGCGGAGTCAGCACCGCGGTCGGCTCGTCGAACACGAGCACCCGGGCGTCGCGGGAGAGGGCCTTGATGATCTCGACCCGCTGCTGCACGCCGACGGGGAGGTCCTCGACCAGGGCGTCGGGATCCACGTCGAAGCCGAAGCGGTCCGAGATCTCGCGCACCCGGGCGCGCGCGGCGGCGAGGTCCAGGCGCCCGCCGGCTTTCGTCTCCTCGTGGCCCAGCATGACGTTCTCGGCGACGGTGAACACGGGGACGAGCATGAAGTGCTGGTGGACCATCCCGATGCCCGCCTTCATGGCGTCACCCGGACCGGAGAAGTGCTGGACCGCGTCGTCCAGCAGGATCTCCCCCTCCTCGGCCTGGTACAGGCCGTAGAGCACGTTCATGAGCGTCGACTTGCCCGCGCCGTTCTCGCCGAGGAGGCAGTGGATCTCACCGGGTTCGACGGTGAGATCGATGTGGTCGTTGGCCACGAGCGCGCCGAAGCGCTTCGTGATGCCACGCAGTTCGAGCTTCATGGGACCAATCTAACTTTCGGTTCGCGCCACGATGCGCCGTCGGCCGGGATCGATGGCCGCAGCGGAGCCGATCCGCCCGCCGGACCGACGAAGAGGCCGGCGGGCCCGAGGTGTGCTCGGGCCCGCCGGCCTCTTCGAGGAAGCGGCTAGGACGCCGCGGGAGCGGACGGGGAGGTGACGGTGATGGAGCCGTCGATGATGCCCGCCTTGATGGTGTCGAGCTCGCCCTGCAGGTCGCCCGAGACCTTCGACTCGAAGTCGTGGAACGGCGCGATGCCGACTCCGTCGTTCTCGAGGGTGCCCACGAAGGGAGTGGGGTCGAAGTCGTCGGCTCCGGCGGAGCTGGTGACGTCGGTCGTGCCGGCCTCGATGCCCTTGAGGATCGAGGTCAGGTACAGGTCGGCGCCGTCGGGGTAGGTCTCGTACAGGTCCGCGTCCACGCCGACCATCGCGATGTCCTTGCCGGAGTCGCGGATCGCCTCGATCGCCGACTGGAAGATCGGACCGCCGACGGGGAGGATGACGTCCGCGTTCTGGTCGATCAGCGACTGCGCGGCCGACTTGGCCTCGACGCCCGCCGCGAAGCCGCCGGTGAAGGAGCCGGTCTGCGCGTCGACGTCCCAGCCGACGACCTTGACGTCCTTCCCCTTCTGCTCGTTGTAGTACTTCACGCCGTCGGCGTAGCCGTCCATGAAGATCGTGACGGTCGGGAACTGCTGGCCGCCGTAGGTGCCGACGACGCCGGTCTTGGAGTACGACGCGGCCGTGTAGCCGGCGAGGAACGCCGCCTGCGAGGTGTCGAAGGTGATCGGCTTGACGTTCGGCAGGTCGATCGACGCGTCGTCGATGATCGCGAAGTCGATGTCCGTGTTCGCCTCGGCCGCGGCCGACGTGGCCTCGGCCAGCGCGAAGCCGACGGTGATGATCAGGTTGCAGCCCTGGTCGACGAGGCTGGTCAGGTTCGGGGCGTAGTCCGTCTCGGACTCCGAGGTGACGGTCTTCGGCGTGACGCCGAGGTCCTCCGAGGCCTTCACGAGGCCGTTGTAGCCGAGCTCGTTGAACGACTTGTCGTCGAACCCGCCCGCGTCGGAGACCATGCAGGGCAGGAAGTCGCCACCGGCGGCGGCGCTGGAGCCGCTCTCCTCGGGGGCGGAGGCGCAACCGGCGAGAAGCGCGGTGACGCCGAGGGCGGCGAGACCGCCGAACGCGGCCTTACGCGAGGTGATAGTCAAGATGTCGTCCTCCAGGAATGCGGCCCCGCGCGACGAGCGCAGCAGGGCGTCGATCCCCACACGTTACCCAATGTGACAAGCCGCTCAGCCGCCCGGACGGTGGTGGTCAGGAAGAGTTACACAGTGTTGATCTTCGCGACATGCGGAGCGTGTCGCGGGGCGGTCGGCTGTGCTCGATTCCGAGCCGCGGAGCGGCTCGGCGCGGTCGCTGTGCTCGATTCCGAGCCGCGGGGCGGCTCGGCGCGGTCGGCTTCGCGACGGGTGCGTTCCGCAGAGCGAGTCGCGTCGGGCTGGCCTGAATCGCTTGGCACGCGATTCCGGCTCGCGGCCCTCTCCCCTGCTGCCGGATGTCGAAGGCGTTCGGAGGAGCTCCGCGCTGCGCGCGGTCGGGCTCGACGCGATGCTCCTCCATGGTGGTCGAGTTGCCGCGGAAGCGGCGGATCGAGACCCAGCCACCAGCACCCAGGGCGACGGCCGAGGCCCTCATCGAGGGTGGTCGAGTGGCCGCGCGAACGGCGGATCGGGACCTCCGCACGCGCAAGAGGCGAGGGGCGGAACGGCGAAGCGCGGCGCCTCCGAGGGGAGGGCCGCGCTTCGACGGGTGGGACGGAGGGCTAGAGGACGTCCGTGCGGCCGGAGAGGCGCAGGGCGTCGACGACGCCCTTGACCTTCTGGGCGTTCTCGGTCGTGGTCACCAGGAGTGCGTCGGGGGTGTCCACGACGACGATGTCCTTCACTCCAATGAGGGCGATGGTGCGGTTGCCGCCGCTGACGACGATGCCCGTCGCGGAGTCGGCCAGAACACGCGCGTCCTCGCCGAGGATGGCGAGGTCCGAGCGGAGTCCGCTCGAGTGCAGCTTCGCGATCGAGGCGAAGTCGCCCACGTCGTCCCAGGAGAAGTGGCCGGGCACGACGGCCAGCTTGCCCGCGGCCGCGGCCGGCTCGGCGACGGAGTAGTCGATCGCGATCTTCTCCAGGCCCGGCCAGATGCGGTCGACGACCGCGCCGCGCTCCGGGGTGTCCCACGCGGCGGCGAGCTCGAGCAGTCCGGCGAGCAGCTTCGGCTTGGCGCGGCCGAGCTCCTCGAGGAGGCGGTCGGCGCGGGCGATGAACATGCCCGCGTTCCAGAGGTACTGACCGCTGGAGAGGTAGGCGCGCGCGGTGTCGGCGTCGGGCTTCTCGACGAAGGAGTCGACGGCGAGCGTGTGCGTCGCCCCGTCGATCCCGAGGTGCTTCCCCGTGCGGATGTAGCCGAAGCCCACGGCAGGCTCGGTCGGCGTGATGCCGATGGTCGCGATGTAGCCCGCGTCCGCCGCGACGACGGCCTCGGCGACCGCGTCGTGGAACAGCTGCTGACCGCTGATGACGTGGTCGGCGGCGAACGAGCCGATGATCACGCCGGGCTGGCGGCGCTCGAGGATGGCGGCGGCCAGGCCGATCGCGGCGGACGAGTCGCGCGGCTCGCTCTCGAGGACGACGTTGAGGTCCTCGAGGCTCTCGAGCTGCTCCTCGACGGCGGCGCGGTGCGCGCGGCCGGTCACGACCATGATCCGGTCGGCGCCCGAGATGGGCGCGAGGCGGTCCCAGGTGTCGCGGAGGAGGGTCTGTCCCGACCCCGTCAGATCGTGCAGGAACTTCGGGGCGTCGGCCCGGGAGAGCGGCCACAGCCTCGAGCCGATCCCGCCGGCGGGGATCACGCTGTAGAAGCGGTCGAGCGGGGCGCGGCCATCGGTCTCAGGTGATGTCATGTCCGCAGGATACAAGGGAGCCCGAGCGCGACCGTCCGTTCACCCGGGCGCGCGCCGCCGTTCATCCCGCCGCCGTAGCGTCCGGGGCGTGAGAGTCGCGGTCGTCACCGAGAGCTTCCTGCCGTCGTTGAACGGCGTGACCACGAGCGTCCTGCGGGTGCTCGACGAGTTCGCGGAGCGCGGGATCGAGGCGCTCGTCGTCTGCCCGGCCGCGGGGGCGCCGGGCCACTACGCGGGCCACCGCGTCGTGGAGCACCCGGCGATCGCCTACCGCGACTTCCCGGTCGGAATCCCCACGCTCGCCCTCACCCGGGAGCTGGCCGACTTCGAGCCCGACGTGGTGCACGTCGCCTCACCCTTCCTCCTCGGCGCCCGCGCCATCGCCTCGGCCGGCCGGCTCGGGGTGCCGAGTGTCGCGATCTACCAGACGGACGTCGCGCGATTCGCGGCCCGCTACGGCATCCGCGGCGCCCGCGCCCTCGCCTGGCGGGTGATCCGCCAGATCCACGCCGGGGCGGACCTGACCCTCGCCCCCTCCACCAGCGCCCTCGACGACCTCGCCGCCGCCGGCATCGAGCGCACCGCGCTGTGGGGCCGCGGCGTGCAGAGCGAGCGCTTCCACCCGCGCCGCCGCTCCTCCCCCTACGCGCAGGCCGTCCGAGCCGGACTCGGCGCCGATGACGCGCTCGTCGGCTACATCGGGCGCCTCTCCCCCGAGAAGAGGGTGGAGCGGATGGCGGCACTCGCCTCCCTCCCGCACGCGGAGCTGGTCGTGGGCGGCTACGGCCCCTCCTCCGCCCGGGTCGCCGCCGCCCTCGGCACGGCGGCGCGGATGCTCGGCCGGCTCGACGGCGACCGGCTGCCGGCGGTCTTCGCCGCGCTCGACGTCTTCGTGCACACCGGCACGGAGGAGACGTTCGGCCAGACGGTCCAGGAGGCGCAGGCGTCCGGCACCGCCGTGGTCGCGCCGCACGCGGGCGGCCCCACCGACCTCATCGAGCACGGCGTGGACGGCCTGCTCTACGCGCCCGAGAGCGACTCGGACCTGCGCCGGCAGGTGGAGCGCCTGGTCCGAGATCCCGCACTGCGCGCCCGGCTCGGCGAGGCGGGCCGCCGCCGCGTGCTCCACCGCACCTGGAGCGCGCTCACCGACGAGCTCCTCGCGCACTACGCGACCGCGGGGGCGCCCGCCCTCGCCCTGCCCCGCAGCTAAGGCTCGCCTAAGCCGCGCCCGCCTGCGAGCGCGCTTAGAATCGGAGGGCGAGTTTCTCGTCGCTCCCCGCCCCGTCCCCGTCCACGCGACGTGGGAACAGGTCAGGCCGTCGGAGCACAACCAGGGAGGGTTGTTCGTGTCAGTTCAAGCTGCTCAAACCCTCGCACCCCGGAAGCAGGGGAAGATCCGGCGTCCGGCCGGCACCCTGTACCGCGGTCGCGAAGGCATGTGGTCATGGGTGCTCCACCGGATCACCGGTGTCGCCATCTTCTTCTTCCTCCTCGTCCACGTCCTCGACTCCGCTCTCATCGCCGTGAGCCCCGAGGCGTACAACGCGGTCATCGGCACGTACAAGAACCCGATCATGGGACTCGGCGAGACCGGGCTCGTGGGCGCCATCGCGTTCCACGCGCTGAACGGCCTGCGGATCATCCTGGTCGACTTCTGGAGCTGGGCGACCCGCAACCAGCGCGTCCTCTTCTGGGTCGTCATGGGCCTCTGGGTCGTGCTGATGCTCGGCTTCGCGCCGCGCCACCTGATCAACGTCTTCAGCGAGGGGGGTGCGCATTGAGCACCGTCGCCGCACCGCGGACCCCGCACACCCCGACCCGCTCCTCCGGCACCAACTGGGAGAAGTGGGGCTGGATCTACATGCGCGCCTCCGGCGTCGTGCTGATCGTCCTGATCTTCGGGCACCTCATCTACAACCTGCTGCTGGGCGACGGCATCAAGGCCATCGACTTCGGCTTCGTCGGCGGCAAGCTGGCGAACCCGTTCTGGCAGTGGTGGGACGTCCTCATGCTGTGGCTCGCGCTGATCCACGGCGGCAACGGCATGCGCACGCTGGTCAACGACTACGCGACCTCGCCCCTGCTGGCCAAGGCCTTCAAGGGCGGCATCCTCGTCGCCGTCGTCGCGCTGATCGCGCTCGGCACCTGGGTCGTCTTCGCGTTCGACCCGTGCCCCGCCGGCACCGCCGCGGACCTGCTGCCCTCCTTCTGCGCAGCGTGACCACGGTGCCGCGGATCGGAGAGGGGCCCGCGCCCCTCCCGGTCCGCGGCACCGCGTCCCGGCACCTCCCCCTCCCATCCCCGTACGACGGAGCACCCACCCCGTGAGCACACCAGGCCACTCCCACACCGGCGCCGACCAGAGCGCCTTCGCGCAGACCGTCGGACCCGACGGCGTCCACTACCACCAGTTCGACGTCGTCATCGTCGGCGCCGGCGGTGCCGGGATGCGCGCGGCCATCGAGGCCGGCCCGAAGGCGAAGACGGCCGTGATCTCGAAGCTGTACCCGACCCGCTCCCACACCGGAGCGGCGCAGGGCGGCATGGCCGCCGCCCTCGCGAACGTCGAGGAGGACAGCTGGGAGTGGCACACCTTCGACACCGTCAAGGGCGGCGACTACCTCGTCGACCAGGACGCGGCCGAGATCCTCGCGAAGGAGGCCATCGACGCGGTCATCGACCTCGAGAACATGGGCCTGCCCTTCAACCGCACCGAGGAGGGCAAGATCGACCAGCGCCGCTTCGGCGGCCACACCCGCGACCACGGCAAGGCGCCCGTCCGCCGCGCCTGCTACGCGGCCGACCGCACCGGCCACATGATCCTGCAGACGCTGTTCCAGAACTGCGTCCGGCTCGGCATCAACTTCTACAACGAGTTCTACGTCCTCGACCTGGTGATGACCGAGGTCGACGGAGTGGCCAAGCCCTCCGGCGTCGTCGCCTACGAGCTGGCCACGGGCGAGCTGCACGTCTTCCAGGCGAAGGCGATCATCTTCGCGACCGGCGGCTTCGGCAAGATCTACAAGACCACCTCCAACGCGCACACCCTCACCGGCGACGGCGTCGGCATCATCTGGCGCAAAGGCCTCCCCCTGGAGGACATGGAGTTCTTCCAGTTCCACCCGACCGGCCTCGCCGGCCTCGGCATCCTCCTCACCGAGGGGGCGCGAGGAGAGGGTGCGATCCTCCGCAACGCCTCGGGCGAGCGCTTCATGGAGCGCTACGCCCCCACCATCAAGGACCTCGCGCCGCGCGACATCGTCGCCCGCTGCATGGTCCAGGAGGTGGCGGAGGGCCGCGGCGCCGGACCGCACAAGGACTACGTGCTGCTGGACTGCACCCACCTGGGCGCCGAGGTCCTCGAGACCAAGCTCCCCGACATCACCGAGTTCGCCCGCACCTACCTGGGCGTCGACCCCGTCGTCGAGCCGGTCCCCGTCATGCCGACCGCGCATTACGCGATGGGCGGCATCCCGACCAACGTCAAGGCCGAGGTGCTCTCGGACAACACGACCGTCGTCCCCGGCCTCTACGCCGCCGGCGAGTGCGCGTGCGTCTCGGTGCACGGCTCCAACCGCCTCGGCACCAACTCCCTCCTCGACATCAACGTCTTCGGCAAGCGCAGCGGCAACAACGCCGCCGACTACGCCAAGACGGTCGACTTCACCCCCCTGCCCGCCGACCCGGCCGGCGCGATCCGCGACATGCTCGCCTCGCTCCGCTCCGCGACCGGCACCGAGCGGATCGCCTCGATCCGCAAGGAGCTGCAGGACGAGATGGACAAGAACGCCCAGGTGTTCCGCACCGACGAGTCCCTCGAGGCCGTCACCGGGACCATCCAGCGCCTGCGCGACCGGTTCCGCAACATCTCGGTGCAGGACAAGGGCAAGCGCTTCAACACCGACCTCCTCGAGGCCGTCGAGCTGGGCTTCCTGCTCGACCTCGCCGAGGTCGTCGTCTACTCGGCGCGCAACCGCAAGGAGAGCCGCGGCGGCCACATGCGCGACGACTTCCCGAAGCGCGACGACGAGAACTACATGCAGCACACGATGGCGTACCTCTCCGGTGACGCCCACTCCTCCGACGCCGGTGACCACATCCGGCTCGACTGGAAGCCCGTCGTGATCACCCGGTACCAGCCGATGGAGAGGAAGTACTAGCCATGTCGACCGCTACCCTCGAGCAGCCGCCCGCCGCCCCCGCGGCCCCGGAGGCGTTCACCGTCACGTTCATCATCCGCCGCTTCGACCCCGAGGTGGACGCCGAGCCGCGCTGGCAGGACTTCGACGTCGAGATGTACTCGACCGACCGCGTCCTCGACGCCCTGCACCGCATCAAGTGGGACCAGGACGGATCGCTGACCTTCCGCCGCTCGTGCGCGCACGGCATCTGCGGATCCGACGCGATGCGGATCAACGGCCGCAACCGCCTGGCCTGCAAGACGCTGATCAAGGATCTCGACATCTCGCAGCCGATCTACATCGAGGCGATCAAGGGACTGCCCCTCGAGAAGGACCTCGTCGTCGACATGGAGCCGTTCTTCGCCTCCTACCGCGAGGTGCAGCCGTTCCTGGTCGCCAACACCCCGGCGCCCAAGGGCAAGGAGCGCGTGCAGTCGGTCGCCGACCGCGCCCGCTTCGACGACACCACGAAGTGCATCCTCTGCGCCGCGTGCACGTCGTCCTGCCCCGTGTTCTGGACCGACGGGCAGTACTTCGGCCCCGCGGCGATCGTGAACGCCCACCGCTTCATCTTCGACTCGCGCGACGACGCCGGTGGAGCGCGCCTGGACATCCTCAACGACAAGGAGGGCGTGTGGCGCTGCCGCACGACCTTCAACTGCACGGAGGCGTGCCCGCGCGGCATCCAGATCACGCAGGCGATCGCCGAGGTGAAGCAGGCCGTCATCCGCGGCCGCGCCTGATCCTCCCCCTCGCGAACGCGTCCGGCCCGCCGGGATCCTCGGATCCGGCGGGCCGGACGCGTTCCAGCGTGCAGGCGGGCGCGTGCACGGGAGCGCCGCGAGGCCTCAGTACGCTGGAGGAATGACCGAGGCGGCCGACACTCCCCGCGGGATCCCGGGCCTGTTCGAGCGGGTCATGCGGACGCGGCCGGTGCGGGTGATGCTCCACTACTCCGAGACCGGCGGGCCCCTCTTCGCCTCCGGACTCGCCTTCCAGGCCCTGTTCGCGGTCTTCGCGGCGCTCTTCGTCTTCTTCGCCGTCTTCGGCTTCTGGGTGCGCGACGACTCGGTGCTGCGCGACTCCCTCCTCGACCTGGTGACCCGCTCCGTCCCCGGCCTGATCGGCGGGAAGAACGCCCTCGTGTCGGTCGACGACCTGCTCGACTCGTCGATCCTCGGCTGGACGGGTGCGATCGCGGCCGCCGGCCTGCTCTGGACGGCGCTCAACTTCCTGGGGAGCCTGCGCCAGGCGGTCCGGCTGCTCTTCTCGCTCCCCGGACCCACGACCCTCTTCGTCCTGCTCAAGCTCAAGGACGCGGGGCTCGCCCTGGTCTTCGGGGCGGTGCTGCTGGTCTCGGCCGGTCTCTCCGTGTTCTCGACCTCGCTGGTGGACGTGGCGTTCGGCTTCCTCGGGATCGGCAGCGAGTCGATGCCGGCCCGTCTCGCCGGCAGCGCGGTCGGCCTGCTGATCATGCTCGCCCTGGACACGGGCACCCTGGCCGGCTCCTTCCGCATCCTCTCGGGCATCTCGATCCCCTGGAAGAACCTCTGGGCGGGCTCGCTGCTCGGCGGGATCGCTCTCGGCGCGCTCAAGGTCCTCGGGACGCAGCTGCTGGGCGGCGCCTCCCGCAATCCGCTGCTCGCCTCGTTCGCGGTCCTCATCGGTCTGCTGATCTGGTTCAACCTCGTCTGCCAGGTGATCCTGATCGCCGCGTCGTGGATCTCCGTCGGGATGAGCGACGCCGGGATCTCGGCGCGCAAGCTCACGCCGGAGGAGCGCGAGAAGGAGCGGGAGGAGCAGCTGCGCACCGCCCGCCGCACCCTCGCCGAGGCCGAGCGCGAGCGGCTTCGCGCCGCGCTGCCGGAGGCGTCCCTCCTCAAACGACGGCGCCTGGAGCGCCAGCTCGCGCAGCTCGAGGAGGAGCTCGAGCAGCTCGCCGCCTGACCCGGCGGTCCGCTTCCCGGTCTTCCCGGCGTCGCCGCGCCCGATTCCGCCTGCCGATTCTGTCCGTTTCTGTTGACTTCCCTCCTGAACGGGTCTAAAAAGAGGTAAACGCAGATCCGAGGTCGGAAACGACACCGCGGATCCGGCGCACCACCCACGGCGAGACGACGGAGTCCACATGTACGCACCGGAGCGGCACCAGGCGATCCTGGACCGCGCCCGCACCGACGGGCGCGTCGAGGTCCGCGACCTCGCCCTCTCCCTCGCCGTGACGCCGGAGACGATCCGCCGCGATCTCACCAGCCTCGAGAAGCGGGGCCTGCTGCGCCGTGCGCACGGCGGCGCCATCCCCGTCGAGCGGCTGGGCATCGAGCCCGAGGTCGCCGCCCGCGAGGGACACCTCGCCGGCGAGAAGGACCGCATCGCCACCGCGGCCCTCGCCGAGGTGCCCGACGGCGGCTCGATCGCCATCGACGCCGGCACCACCACGGTGCGGCTGGCGGAGCTGCTCCCCCTGGACCGCCGGCTGACGGTCGTCACCCACTCCCTCCCCGTCGCGATGGCGCTCGTCGGCCGGCCCAACATCGACCTCCACCTCATCGGCGGGCACCTGCGCGGAGTCACGCAGGCCGCCGTCGGGCCGTGGGCCGCCCAGGCCCTCTCCACGGTCTCGGTGGACGTCGCCTTCATCGGCACGAACGGCCTCAGCCTCGAGCGCGGGCTCACCACCCCCGATCTCGACGAGGCCGTCGTCAAGTCCGCGATCATCGCCTCCGCGCGCCGGGTCGTGGTCCTCGCCGACCACTCGAAGTTCGGCCGGCAGGACTTCGGGCACGTCGCTCCGCTGTCCGCGGTCGACACCGTCATCACCGACGCCGATGTCGACGACGAGCTCGCCGACGACATCGAGTCGGCCGGCCCGGAGGTCGTCCGCGCATGATCGTCACCGTCACCGCCAACCCGAGCATCGACGTCACCCTCTCCACGAGCGGCTTCGCCGTCGGCGAGGTCAACCGCGCGCACGACGTGCGGCGCGACCCGGCCGGCAAGGGCGTCAACGTCGCCCGTGCCCTCGCGCGCAACGGCGTCGAGGCGACCGCGGTCTACCCGGCCGACGCCTCCACCGGCGTCGACCTGTCCACGATGCTCCGGGCCGCCGGAGTCCGCTCGGCCAGTGCGGCGATCGCCCACCCGATCCGCACCAACATCACCGTGGTCGACGACCGGACGGGCCGCACCACCAAGATCAACGAGCCCGGCCCCGCCGTCACGGAGGAGGAGGCTCACGCCCTCTCCGAGCTGATCGGCGAGCACGTCTCGGCCTCGCCCCGCTGGCTCGTCGCCTGCGGCAGCGTCCCCCCGGGATTGGGAGCGGACTTCTACCCCGCCCTCGGCCGCCTCGCCCTGCACTTCGGCGTCCCCCTCGCCGTCGACACCTCGGGAGCCCCCCTGACCGCGATCATCGCGGCCGGCACCGCCACCCTGGTGAAGCCCAACCTCGAGGAGCTCGAGGAGCTCCTCGGCCGCTCCCTGACGACGGTCGGAGACGTCGTCGCCGGAGCCCGTGAACTCCTGCAGCTGCCCGACGCGCGAGCGCTCGTCAGCCTCGGAGAGCACGGCGCCCTCCTCGTCACGGCGCACGCGTCGTGGTGGGCGGGCGCCCCCGCCGTCGTGCCCCTCAGCACCGTCGGCGCCGGCGACAGCACGCTCGCCGGCTACCTCTCGGCCGTCGACGCCACGGAGGCGGAGCGCCTCGCGACAGCAGTCGCGTGGGGTACCGCCGCCGTCCAGCTCCCGGGCAGCGAAGCCCCGGGTCCCGACTCCCTCCGCCTCGACGACGTCTCCGTCGTCGAGAACCCCGACCCCACCCTCCCGATTGGAGAACTGAGCGCATGACTGCTCTCACCGAGGCGTCGACGGTCATCGTCGACCTCACCGCCGCCACGAAGGACGAGGCCACCGCGCAGCTCGCGAAGACGCTCGCCGACGCCGGCCGCGTCACCGACCTCGACGGCTTCCTCGCCGACGTCCGCGACCGCGAGTCGCAGATGGCGACCGGCATGCCCGGCGGCATCGGGATCCCCCACGCCCGCTCCTCCCACGTCGTCTCGCCCAGCGTGGCGGTCGGCATCGCGAAGCAGGGCGTCGACTTCGGCGCCCCCGACGGCCCGGCCGACCTGATCTTCCTGATCGCGGCTCCGGACGGCGCCGACCAGGCGCACCTCAAGATCCTCGCCCAGCTCGCCCGCAAGCTGATCCACGAGTCCTTCACCGGTTCCCTCCGCGCCGCCGCCAGCGGCCAGGAGGTCGCGGACATCATCGCCCGAGAGGTCGTCGTCTCATGAGGATCGTCGCCGTCACGAGCTGCATCGCCGGCATCGCGCACACCTACATGGCGGCCGAGGCCCTCGAGCAGGCCGCGAAGAAGAAGGGGTACGAGATCCAGGTCGAGACCCAGGGCGCCGCGGGGTCCGATCCCATGTCGGACCGGACCATCGCCGACGCCGACGTCGTGATCCTCGCCGCCGACCTCGAGGTCCGCGGCAAGGAGCGCTTCGCCGGGAAGCCCACCCTCGAGGTGGGCACGTCGGAGGCGCTCGCGAAGGCGGCCGACGTCATCGACCGCGCCGTCGCGAAGGTGCAGGACGCGCCCGCCGCGAGCCCCGCCTCCGGCCCGCGCTTCGTCGCCGTGACCAGCTGCATCGCGGGCATCGCCCACACGTACATGGCGGCGGAGGCGCTCGAGCAGGCCGCGAAGAAGCGCGGCTACCCGATCCACGTCGAGACCCAGGGCGCGGCCGGCTCGGACGAGATGACCGCGGCCGACATCGCCGCCGCGGACGTCGTCATCCTCGCCGCCGACCTCGAGGTCCGCGGCAAGGACCGCTTCGCCGGCAAGCCGATCCTCCAGGTGGGCGTCGCCGAGGCCCTGTCCAAGCCGGACGAGGTCCTCGACCGCGCTCTGGCCCTCCGCGGCTCCGGCTCCGCCGCGTCCGCCCCCGCCCGCTCGACTCCGGCCGCGGCCCCCGCCGCGCCGAAGAAGGTCGGCGTCGGCACGCGCATCCGCCAGAACCTGATGACCGGCGTCTCCTACATGATCCCGTTCGTCGCGGCGGGCGGTCTGCTGATCGCGCTGTCGTTCCTGTTCGGCGGCTACCGGATCGTCGACTTCACGGCCCAGCAGATCATCGACGACGGCTTCAACGTCGCGAACATCACCGACTGGGCCGGAGTGATGTTCCTCATCGGAAGCGCGACCTTCGCGTTCCTGGTGCCGGTGCTCTCGGGCTTCATCGCCTTCGGCATCGCCGACCGTCCCGGCATCGCGCCGGGCTTCCTCGGCGGCGCGGTCGCGGTCACCGTCGGCGCGGGCTTCCTGGGCGGCCTCGCCTCCGGCTTCATCGCCGGCTACGCGGCCCTCTACATCTCGCGGATCAAGCTCCCCGCGGCGTTCAAGTCGCTGATGCCCGTCGTGATCATCCCCCTGATCGCCACCTTCATCACCGGCTTCCTGATGTTCGTGGTGCTCGGAGCGCCGCTCCGCGCACTGAGCGAGGGCCTGTCGTCCTGGCTCTCGGGCCTCTCGGGCGGCAACCTGATCATCCTGGGGATCATCCTCGGCCTCATGATGGCGTTCGACATGGGCGGTCCGGTCAACAAGGTGGCCTACGCCTTCGCGACCACCGGCCTCGCCTCCGTCCCCGCCGACGGCGACCCGAACTCCGTGCAGTTCAAGGTGATGGCGATCGTCATGGCCGCCGGCATGACCCCGCCGCTGGGTCTGGCCCTGGCCACGACTCTCCGCAAGCGCCTGTTCACCGACGCCGAGCGCCAGAACGGCAAGGCCGCCTACCTGCTGGGCGCGTCCTTCATCTCGGAGGGGGCCATCCCGTTCGCCGCGGTCGACCCGCTGCGCGTGATCCCGTCCGCCATGGTCGGCTCGGCCGTCACGGGTGCGCTCGTCGCGCTCTTCGGCTCCACCCTCCGCGCCCCGCACGGCGGCGTCTGGGTCACCGGGCTCGTCGGGCAGCCGATCCTCTACCTGGTCGCCATCCTGGTGGGCATGGTCGTCACGGCCGTCTGCGTGATCATCGCGAAGAGCATCAAGCGCGCCCCAGTGGTCGCCGAGGTGCCCGAGCCCGCCACCGCGCAAGCCGTCCCCGCCTGATCCCCTCCGACCGACCGTCCTGAGCGGTCCCGCCGGCGGTCGCCTCCGCGCTCCTCCCCCTCTCCGAGGGAGTCGCGCGAGGCGGCCGCCGGCTTCCGCGTTCCGGGGTGCGAGCGCGGCCGGGCGGCCCGCTCCGCGGCTCCGAATAGACTGCTCCGGTGACTCGCAGCACCCTCCGCATCGCCTCCGTCAACGTGAACGGCGTCCGCGCCGCCTACCGCAAGGGGATGGGCGACTGGCTCGCCGCGCGCGACGTCGACGTCCTGGCCCTGCAGGAGGTCCGCGCCTCCACGGACGACCTCACGGGGCTCCTCGGGGACGAGTGGGACGTGCTGCACGACGAGGCGACCGCCAAGGGGCGCGCCGGAGTCGCTCTCGCCTCGCGCAGGCGCGCCACGATCCACCGCGTGACCTTCGGCGCCGACGACTTCGACTCGGCCGGACGCTGGCTCGAGGCCGACTACGAGGTCGGCGGCCGCTCGCTCACCGTCGTCTCCACCTACGTCCACTCCGGCGAGGTCGGCACCCCCAAGCAGGTCGAGAAGTACCGCTTCCTCGACGCGATGGAAGCGCGCCTGCCCGAGATCCGGGCGCACAGCGAGCTCGCCGTGGTGATGGGCGACCTCAACGTCGGCCACCGCACGCTCGACATCAAGAACTGGAAGGGCAACGTCAAGAAGGCAGGCTTCCTCCCGGAGGAGCGCGCCTACGTCGACCGCTTCGTCGGCGCCGAGGGCGACCCGGACTACAACGCCGGTGCCGGACTGGGCTGGGTCGACCTCGGCCGCCGGTTCGCGGGCGAGGTGCCCGGACCGTACACGTGGTGGTCGCAGCGCGGCCAGGCCTTCGACACCGACACCGGCTGGCGCCTCGACTACCAGCTCGCCACGCCCGCGCTCGCCGACCTCGCCCGCAGCTACGAGGTCGACCGCGCCGCCTCCTACGACACCCGCTGGTCCGACCACTCCCCCGTGGTCGTCGACTACGAGCTCTGACCCTCTCCCCCGCGAACCGACCCCTCGAGGCCACCCATGACTCCCAGCACCCCGGGCGCCAAGCCCGTCATCTTCTCCGGCATGCAGCCCTCCTCCGGGTCGCTGCACCTCGGCAACTACATCGGCGCGCTGACCCAGTGGGTCGCGATGCAGGAGGACTTCGACGCCTACTTCTGCGTCGTCGACCTGCACGCGATCACGGTCCCGCAGGACCCGCAGCAGCTCCGCGAGCGCACCCGCGCGACCGCCGCGCAGTACATCGCCGCGGGCATCGACCCCACGCGCTCGACCCTCTTCATCCAGTCCCACGTACCCGCTCACGCCGAGCTCGCCTGGGTCCTCAACACCCTGACCGGCTTCGGCGAGGCCAGCCGGATGACGCAGTTCAAGGACAAGTCGGCGAAGCAGGGCGCTGAGGCCGCCTCGGTGGGCCTGTTCACCTACCCGATCCTGATGGCGGCCGACATCCTGCTGTACCAGACGGACGCGGTGCCGGTCGGCGAGGACCAGCGCCAGCACCTGGAGCTCACCCGCGATCTCGCCGCGCGCTTCAACTCGCGCTTCGGCGAGACCTTCGCCGTGCCGGAGCCCCACATCGTGCGCGAGACCGCGAAGATCTTCGACCTGCAGAACCCGGGCGCCAAGATGTCGAAGTCGGCGGAGTCGGATGCGGGCCTGCTCAGCGTGCTCGACGAGCCGAAGGCGACCGCGAAGAAGATCATGCGCGCCGTGACGGACACCGAGTCGGAGGTGCGCTTCGACCGGGCGGCGAAGCCCGGCGTCTCGAACCTGCTGACGATCTACTCGGTCCTCGCCGACCGCTCCGTCGAGTCGCTGGAGCAGGAGTACGCGGGCCGCGGCTACGGGGACCTCAAGAAGGGCCTCGTCGAGGTGGTCGCCGCCACCTTCGACCCGATCCGAGCGCGGACCGCGGAGCTGCTCGCCGACCCGGCCGAGCTCGACCGGGTCCTCTCCCTCGCCGCCGACCGCGCGTCCGAGACCGCGGAGCGCACGCTCGCCGCCGTCTACGACTCCGTCGGCCTCCTCCGCCGCGTCCGCTGAGGCGGCCGTGCTGCGGCTCGCGCTCTTCGACCTCGACGACACCCTCTTCGCCCATGCCCGCGCTGTGCGGGAGGGGATCGTCGCGTACGCCGCCTCGCTCGGCGCCGCCTACGCCGGCGAGCCGGCCGACGTGCAGCGCCGCTGGCACCTGCTCGAGGAGGAGCACTACCACCGCTACCTCGCGGGCGAGCTCGACTACGAGGGCCAGCGCCGGGCGCGCGCCACGGACTTCGCCGCGGAGGCCGGAGTCGGGCTGACTCCCGAGGAGGCGAGCTCGTGGTTCCGCGGGTACCTCGAGCACTACGTCGCCGCCTGGACCCTCCACGACGACGCGCTGCCCGTCCTCGACCGGCTCGACGCCGCCGGAGTCCGCCTCGGCGTCATCACCAACGGCGTGCTCGACTTCCAGCGGGGGAAGATCGAGGGCACGGGCCTCTCCGGTCGCTTCGAGCACGTGGTCGCCTCCGGCGACGTCGGCGTCACCAAGCCGGACGCGCGGATCTTCGCGATCGCCTGCGAGCGGTTCGGGGTCTCTCCGGAGGAGGCCCTCTACGTCGGCGACCGGCTCGGCACCGACGCCGTCGGAGCGGCCGCTGCGGGCCTGCGCGGCGTCTGGCTCGACCGCGTCGGCGGTCCCGAGCACGGCCGCGTGCTGCCGCCCGAGGCGGTCGAGCTGGGCGTGCGCCGGATCGCTTCCCTGGACGAGCTGGACGCGCAGCTCGGGCTGTCGGCGGGCTGAGGCCTCACCCGGTCCGGGTCTCGATAAACCGCCTGCAGCGACTACGCGACCAGCATGCAGGTCCGAATTGCCGGGTCTCGATGAGCCGTCAACGGCGACCACTCGACCAGCATGGGTGTCCCCGAACCACCCCGTTGCGATACCCGTTGCGCCGTCGTCGGAACGACGAAGCGCCCCACCCGACCCGGGGGTCGGACAGGGCGCTTCACGTGAACGGACTCACGCCATCCGCTCGTTGCGCAAGGCGAACGGGGAGGACGCGTGTCAGCGTCGTCCCCTAGCCGGACGGAACCCGCTCCCCGAGACGCGACCACCTCGATGAGCCGACCGCGCCGCGGCAGGCAGGGACTGCCGCGGAAGGAACTACTGCACGTCCTCGTCGATCCAGTCGAAGGTCTTGGTGACGGCCTTCTTCCAGAGGCGGTACTGGCGGGCGGCCTCGTCCTGGTCCATCTGCGGGGTCCAGCGCGAGTCCTCCTGCCAGTTCTGGCGCAGGTCGTCGAGGTTCTCCCAGAAGCCGACCGCGAGACCGGCCGCGTAGGCCGCTCCGAGCGCGGTGGTCTCCGCGACGACCGGTCGGACGACCGGGACGCCGAGGATGTCGGCCTGGAACTGCATGAGCAGGTTGTTGGCGATCATGCCGCCGTCGACCTTGAGCTCCTGCAGGGGGACGCCGGAGTCGGCGTTGACCGCGTCCAGGACCTCGCGGGTCTGGAAGGCGGTCGCCTCGAGCGCGGCGCGGGCGATGTGGCCCTTGTTGACGTAGCGGGTGAGGCCGACGAGGGCTCCGCGTGCGTCGGAGCGCCAGTAGGGGGCGAACAGACCCGAGAAGGCGGGCACGAAGTACGCGCCTCCGTTGTCCTCGACCGTGGCGGCCAGCGCCTCGACCTCGGGGGCCGAGCCGATGAGGCCCAGGTTGTCGCGCAGCCACTGGATCAGCGAGCCGGAGACCGCGATCGAGCCCTCGAGCGCGTAGTGCACCTCGCCGTCGCCGAGCTTGTAGCCGATGGTGGTGAGCAGACCGTTCTTCGAGTGGACGATCTCGGTGCCCGTGTTGAAGATCAGGAAGTTGCCGGTGCCGTAGGTGTTCTTCGCCTCGCCCGGGTCGAACGCCGCCTGGCCGAAGGTCGCGGCCTGCTGGTCGCCGAGGATGCCGGCGATCGGGACCTCGCGCAGCAGCGACGAGGACTCGACGTGGCCGTAGACCTCGGAGGAGGAGCAGACCTCGGGGAGCATCGACTTCGGGACCCCGAAGGCCTCGAGGATGTCGTCGCGCCACTCGAGGGTCTCGAGGTCGAGGAACAGGGTGCGGGAGGCGTTGGTGACGTCGGTCTTGTGGACGCCGCCGTCGATGCCGCCGGTCAGGTTCCAGAGGACCCAGGTGTCCGTCGTGCCGAAGATCAGGTCGCCCGCCTCGGCCTTCTCGCGAGCACCCTCGACGTTCTCGAGGATCCAGACGATCTTGGTGCCGGAGAAGTAGGTCGCGAGCGGGAGGCCCACGATCGACTTGAAGCGGTCCGCGCTCTCGTCGCCGGCGAGGCGGTCGACGATCGACTGGGTGCGGGTGTCCTGCCAGACGATGGCGTTGTAGACGGGCTTGCCGGTCGTCCTGTCCCAGACGACAGCGGTCTCGCGCTGGTTGGTGATGCCGACGGAGGCGATGTCGTGGCGGGTCAGGTCGGCGCGGGAGAGAGCCTGGCCGATCACCTCGCGGACGTTGTTCCAGATCTCGATCGGGTCGTGCTCGACCCAGCCGGCGCGCGGGAAGATCTGCTCGTGCTCCTTCTGGCCGGTGGAGACGATCGATCCCTTCTTGTCGAAGATGATCGCGCGGGACGACGTGGTCCCCTGGTCGATAGCGATGACGTAGTCAGCCATGAATGATTACTCCTTCGTAACGGGGGTGAAAGGAAGCGCGGCGGTCTAGAGGACCGGGAGCAGCACGAGCGAGGCGAGGCCCGCGAGCACTCCACCGACGATCGGGCCGGCGACGGGCACCCAGGCGTAGCTCCAGTCGCTCGAGCCCTTGCCCTTGATCGGCAGGAGAGCGTGCGCGATGCGGGGGCCGAGGTCGCGGGCGGGGTTGATGGCGTAGCCGGTCGGGCCGCCGAGGGAGGCGCCGATCGCGATCACCAGGATGGCGACGGGCAGCGCGCCGAGCGCGGCCAGACCGCCGTCGCCCTGACGTCCGCCGCCGAAGCCGATGACGACGAAGACGAGGACGAAGGTGCCGATGACCTCGGTGACGAAGTTCCAGCCGTACGAGCGGATCGCCGGGCCGGTCGAGAAGACGCCGAGCTTGTTGGCCGCGTCGGGCTCCTCGTCGAAGTGCTGCTTGTAGGCGAGCCAGCAGAAGACGGCACCGAGGATCGCACCGATCATCTGGGCGAGGATGTAGACGAGGATCGAGACGATGTTGACGGGCACGCCGGATCCGAACTCGGTCGCTCCGCTCGCGACGAGGCCCAGGGTGACCGCGGGGTTGAGGTGCGCCCCCGAGTTGTACGAGACGATCACACCGGCGAAGACCGCGAAGCCCCAGCCGATGTTGACCATGAGGGTTCCGCCGTTGAGACCCTTGCTCTTCACGAGCGCGACGTTGGCGACGACACCGCAGCCGAGGAGCACGAGCATGGCCGTTCCCACGACTTCGGCGAGGAAGACCACTCCGAGATTGTCCACGTTGACCTTTTCCTTTTCGTAAGACGGACGCGCACAGGCGTCCGCGGCGGGCTTCGATGCCCGACGGTGTGAAGTTATCGGCGCCCTGTCCTAGCGACAAGGAACGGCGCGTGCACGTTTGTGCGTTGTCACGACAGAAGCCCCGGTCGAGGTGGTCCTCGGTCCGGGGCTTCCGTCGATCCGCGCCTGATCGCCGATCAGGAGGCGGGCACGGCCGTCGGGGTCTGCACCGAGGTGCCCCCGACGTCGACGCCGTTGTACTCCTTGAGGTGCGCGATGGTCGCGTCGACCTCCGACGCGCGGGCGGCGTCGTCCCAGCCCAGCACGGCGCCCGTGTGCTCGGCGAGCTCCTCGAGGAGCTCGCGGCTCAGGCCGCCCGTGAAGGCGTGGTTGGTGCGGCGCATCACCAGGTCGATGAGGTGCACCACGCTCTCGCGCTGGGCGAGGTAGCGGATCTCACCGGTGGTGAAGTCCTTGTCGAAGTCGAGCGCCTCGTCGTGTCCGTCGGCCAGGGCCTCGATGACCTCCTGCGCGCGGGTGCCGTAGCGCTCGAGCAGCTGGCCCGTGCGGGCCGAGGAGAGCCCGGAGCGGTGCTGGCTGATCCACTGCGCGCGGGACGCGTCGGTGCGCGGGAAGCCCTTGCCGCCTCCGATGGGGGTCTTCACGGTGGAGACGCGACGGGTCACGCCGATCCGCTTGAAGACCTCGTTCGAGAGGTGCTCCGACAGGGCGCGGAACGTCGTCCACTTGCCGCCGACCAGGCTGAGCACGGGCGAGCCGTTGCCGGGGAGCGTCGAGGGCTCGATGCGGTAGTCGCGGGAGACGAAGCCCGGGGCCTCGTCGTCGTGGCGGGGCAGCGGGCGGATGCCGGAGAACTTGAAGACGATCTGCGAACGGTCCACGCGGATGGCCGGGAAGACGTGGTTGACGAGCTCGAAGAAGTAGTCGATCTCCTCCTCCGTGCACACCGCCGGCTTCGTGGGGTCGGCGTCGATGTCGGTCGTGCCGACCATCACGCGGCCCTTGAGCGGGTAGATGAGGACGATGCGTCCGTCGCTGTGCTCGAAGAACATCTCGCGACCCTCGCAGGCCTCGACCAGCTCGGGGTTGTCGAGCACGATGTGCGAGCCCTTGGTGCCGCCCATGAATTTCGTGGACGTGCCGAGGGCCGTGTTGGTGAAGTCGGTCCACGGTCCGGAGACGTTGACGACGACGTCCGCCGCGAAGGTGAACTCCTCGCCGGACTCGCGGTCGCGGAGGACGACGCCCTTCTCGTCGGCGCCGACGGCCTCGACGTAGTTGGCCGCGCGGGCCTTCCTGCCGCCGATCAGCGCGTCGTGGAGCACGTCGAGCGCGAGGCGCTCGGGCTCGTGCACGGAGGCGTCGAAGTAGGTGGCGGTGTACTTGATCTTCGGGTCGAGCTTGGGGAGCTCGTTCAGCGAGCGCTTGCGCCCGTGGAACTGGTGGCGCGGGACCGTGCCGCCGTCGCGGGAGAAGAAGTCGTACATCGTGAGGCCGACCTTGATCAGCAGCGCACCGCGCTCCTGCGGCTTGCCCGACTTGTGGGTCAGGAAGCGCAGCGGAGCCGCGAGGATGCCCGAGAACGTCGAGTAGATCGGGATCGTCGTCTGCAGCGGCTTCACGTAATGGGGAGCGATCTTCAGCAGGCCGTTGCGCTCGTGCACGCCCTCGTTGACGAGTCGGAACTCGCCGTTCTCGAGGTAGCGGATGCCGCCGTGGATCATGTGGCTCGAGGCGCTCGAGGCACCGGAGACGTAGTCGCCGCGCTCGACGAGGGCGACGTCGACGCCGTTGAGCGCGAGCTCGCGGAAGGTCCCGATGCCGTTGATGCCACCGCCGATGACCAGGACCGTGGCGCGGGGGTTGTCGCGGAGAGCAGCGACGCTCTCGCGCAGAGCGGAGTTTCCGGGAGTTCCGTCGGACTGTGCCACTTCGTACTCGCCTTCGTGTCGTAGGGGTGTCGTCGAGGCCTCCGCACCAGCGTGCACCGGGGAGATGACCGATTGATTTCGCGGAGGAATACAGCCATCCTTGACCCGACAACACATCCGGTCAAGACGGGTGGAAATCCGTGCAGGGAGCGCTATGACCCCGGTGAGACCGGTCGTCGAACTCGACGAGACGACCCACGCGACCCATCCCGACAAGACGCGGGACGCGCTGCGTGCGGCCCAGCTGTACTACATGCAGGATCTGACGATGGACGCGATCGCGCACGAGCTGCACACGTCGCGCTCCTCCGTCTCGCGCCTGCTCTCGCACGCCCGCGCGACCGGCCTGGTCGACATCCAGATCCGCTCCCCCCTCGACCGGGCGAGCGCCCTCTCGGCCGAGGTGCGGTCCCACTTCGACATCACGGCGCACATCGTGCCGGTGCCGGACCACACCAGCGAGATCGACCGGCTCGAGCGGGTCGCCCTGTCCGCAGCGAGGATCCTCGGGCAGTTCATCGACTCGAACATGATCGTCGGCATCGCCTGGGGCTCCACGATGAGCGCGATCAGCCGCCACCTGATCGCCAAGGAGACGCACAACACGCAGATCGTGCAGCTGAACGGCGCCGGCAACACCGAGACCACGGGCATCAACTACTCGAGCGAGATCCTCCGCCGCTTCGGTGACGCCTACGCGGCGAAGGTCCAGCAGTTCCCGGTGCCGGCGTTCTTCGACGACCCGACCACCAAGCAGGCGGTGTGGCGCGAGCGCTCCACCCGACGGGTCCTGGAGCTGCAGCAGCGGATGGACGTGGCGCTGTTCGGGCTCGGGTCGCCGTTCGCGGCGGTCCCCTCGAAGGTCTACATCGGCGGCTACCTGGAGCCGAGCGACTTCACCTCGCTCAGCGGCTCCGGGGTCGTCGGCGACGTCGCGACGGTGTTCTACCGGTCCGACGGCAGCTGGGACGACATCCCCATGAACGAACGTGCAAGCGGTCCGGACCTCTCCACGGTGCGCCGCGCGTCGCGCCGGATCTGCGTCGTGTCGGGCGCCTCGAAGCTGCCGGGCCTGCGCGGCGCCCTGGCGGCCGGCCTCATCACCGACCTCATCCTCGACGAGGGAACGGCCCGCGCCCTCATCTCGGACTGACGACTCCCGCCCTTCCGCGGGACGCGCTCGGGTACGCGGCACGCCGACCCAGGCGCACCGGAGCGGCGTCTCGCGGGAGCGGTCAGGACTCGCGAGCGTGCGCGTCGAGGAACTCGTAGACCTCGGCGTCGTCGATGCCGGGGAAGGTCCCCGACGGCAGCGGCGCGAGCACGTGCGCGTGCAGGCGCGCGCTCGGCCAGGCGTTGCCGTCCCAGCGCGCGGCGAGCTCCGACGGGGCGCGTCGGCAGCAGGACTCGTCGGGGCAGCGGGAGAGCTCGCGGCGGTCGGTGTCGCGGCCTCGGAAGAAGCGGGCCTCGGCGAACGGGACGCCCACGGTGATCGAGAACTCCTCGGTGGCGGTCGTGCCGGTCTGCGACGCCGACCAGAAGGTGCCCGCCGGAGTGTCGACGTACTGGTAGTACTCCGTCGTCCGGTTGGTCCGGGTGAACGCGGAGCGCGCCGACCAGTAGCGGCAGACGACCTGGCCCTCGACGGCCCCGGTGACGTCGGTCGGCAGCGGCAGCCCGTCGTTCTCGTAGGCCTTCTGGATCGAGCCGTCTCCCAGCACCCGCAGGAAGTGCATCCGGATGTCGAGGTGCGAGGTGAGCAGGTTCGTGAAGCGCAGGGCGGCGGCCTCGTGGGTGACGCCGAAGCCGTCGCGGAAGTCCTCCACCGAGATGTCCCGCTCGCGCTTCGCCTCCTGGAGGAACGCGACCGCCGGCTCCAGCGGCATCAGGCACGCGGCGGCGAAGTAGTTGATCTCGAGGCGCTGGCGGAGGAAGTCGGCGTAGGTCACCGGCCGCTCGTGCCCGAGGAGGCGGTGCGCCATCGCCTGCAGCGCCAGCGCCCGCAGGCCGTGCCCCCCGGGGATCGAGGCGGGCGGGAGGTAGATCCTGCCGTTCGCGAGGTCGATCACCGAGCGGGCGGAGTGCGGCAGGTCGCCGACGTGGATGATCTCGAAGCCGAGGTGCCGGGCCATCTTCGAGACGGAGCTGTGGGTCAGTGCTCCTCCGCGGTGCCCGACGGTCCGGAGCATCTCGCCCGCCACCTCCTCGATCTCGGGCAGGTAGGAGCTGCGCTCGCGCAGCTGGAGCCGCTGGGCGGTGTTGGCCCGGCGCGCCTCCTCCGGTGTGGCACTCGCCTCGCTCCGGCGACGGGCGAGCTCGCGGTAGACGCCGAGGAACGCCTCCAGCACGGGCGTGCTCAGCCCCTTGTTGACCTTGAACTCGGGCAGGCCGAGCGAGCGGTACAGCGACCCCTTCTGCACGCGCGCCAGCTCGATCTCGAGCGCGGCCCGCTCGCTCGGCGGCTCGTCCGAGAGCAGCGCCGCCAGCTCGACGCCGAGCGCGGCCGCGAGGCGCTGCAGGAGGGAGAGGCGCGGCTCGCGGCGCCCCGTCTCGATCAGCGAGAGCTGGCTCCCCGACACGTCGACGCGCTCGGCGAGCTGCCCGAGGGTCAGTCCGCGCCGGGTGCGGAAGTGGCGCAGGCGCTGCCCGAGCAGCACGGCGTCGGAGCCCGGGGCGGGCGTCGAGGGATCGGTCACGGCGAGCTCCAGCGATCGGTTGTGACGAAAGCGCAAAAAGGTGGTTTCTTGACCGCCTGAGCGCCGGGAATACCTCCCGATCCTCCTCCATCCTGGCTTCAGGCGCCACTGAGCGCCCCTCCCGGCCCGGCCGGCCTCTTCCCGGCTGCGGCCGGCGACTCCCCACCCCCGTCGACGACGACCACCGAAAGCGGAGCCAGCATGAGCATCTACAGCAACACCGTCCGACTCGAGCCGAGCACCATGACCGCGCCGACGTCCGTCCCCGCGCCCGTCGTGCCGCCGGCGCCCCTCGCCCTCCGCCGCTGGGTGCGCGAGACCGCCGCGATCCTCAAGCCCGACGCGATCGAGTGGAGCGACGGCTCCCCCGCGGAGTGGTACCGCCTGACCGAGCGGCTCGTCGCCTCCGGCACGCTCCTCCCGCTCAATCCGGAGTGGCGGCCCGGCTCGTTCCTGGCCCGCACCGACCCGGACGACGTCGCCCGGGTCGAGGACCGCACCTTCATCTGCACGACCGACGAGGCCGACGCGGGACCGACCAACAACTGGCGCGAGCCCGCCGCGATGAGGGCCGAGCTCGCTCCCCTCCTCGACGGAGCGATGCGCGGACGGACGATGTACGTCGTCCCGTTCTCGATGGGGCCCGTCGGCGGTCCGCTCTCGCAGCTGGGCGTCCAGGTCACCGACTCGGCCTACGCGGTGCTGAACCTGCGGATCATGGCGCGCGTGGGCTCCGAGCCGCTCGCCGCCTTCACCGAGGAGACCCCGTTCGTCCGCGGCGTGCACACCGTGGGGCTGCCCCTCCGCGACGCGGACGGCGTCTCCCGCGAGGACGTCGCCTGGCCGTGCAGCCCCGTGAAGTACATCACTCAGTTCCCGGAGACGCGCGAGATCGTCTCGTACGGCTCCGGCTACGGCGGCAACGCCCTGCTGGCGAAGAAGTGCTTCGCCCTGCGCATCGCCTCGGCGATGGGGCGCGAGGAGAGCTGGCTCGCCGAGCACATGCTGCTGATCCGCATCGTCTCGCCCGAGGGACGGCGCTACCACGTCGCCGCCGCCTTCCCGAGCGCGTGCGGCAAGACCAACCTCGCGATGATGCAGCCCGCGATCCCCGGCTGGCGGGTCGAGACGCTGGGCGACGACATCACCTGGATGCGCCGCGGGGAGGATGGACGCCTCTGGGCGATGAACCCCGAGACGGGCTTCTTCGGCGTCGCTCCCGGCACCGGGGAGACCTCGAACCCGAACGCCGTGCAGACGCTCTGGGGCAACACGATCTTCACCAACGTCGCGCTCCGCGAGGACGGCGACGTGTGGTGGGAGGGCCTGACCGACGAGGTCCCGGAGCGGCTGACCGACTGGCGCGGGCACCCGTGGACGCCGGCGTCCGGCACGCCTGCCGCGCACCCCAACTCCCGCTTCACCGCGCCGGCCGCGCAGTGCCCGTCGCTCTCCGCCGACTGGGACGCCCACGAGGGCGTGCCGCTGGACGCGATCGTCTTCGGGGGCCGACGGGCGAGCAACGTCCCGCTGGTCACGCAGGCCACCTCGTGGCAGCACGGCGTCTTCCTGGGTGCGACCGTCGCCTCCGAGAAGACCGCGGCCGCGGAGGGCACGGTCGGGGAGCTGCGCCGCGATCCATTCGCGATGCTCCCCTTCTGCGGCTACAACATGGCCGACTACTTCGCGCACTGGCTCGCGATCGGCGCCGAGCTCGGCGATGCGGCGCCGGCCGTGTTCCAGGTCAACTGGTTCCGGAAGGACGCGGACGGCGAGTTCCTCTGGCCCGGCTTCGGCGAGAACGCGCGGGTGCTGCAGTGGCTCGTCCGCCGCCTGGAGGGGCTGGCGGAGGCGCGGCGGAGCCCCCTCGGCGACCTGCCGGTCGCGATCAACACGCACGGGCTCCTGCTCTCCGCGGCCCAGAAGGAGGAGCTGTTCTCCGTCCCGGTGGAGGCGTGGCTGGAGGAGTGCGCGCTCACGGAGGAGTTCTTCACGCGGTTCGGCGATCGGCTGCCGCCCGAGCTGTCCGCCGAGCTCCAGGCCCTGCGGCTCCGGCTCCTCGCCGAGAAGCTGCCGCTGGCGGCCTGATCCCCCTGACCGAGCCGGCTCCTGCCGGACACCCCTGTGGCCCGCGGGCGGATCATCCCCCTTTCCTCGCACCCCCGCGGGTCCACTCCCCCCTTCCGCTCCCACGACGACGGGCACCATGACCGACCGCATCACGCTCCGCTTCCTCGCCGCCCCGCAGGACGCCACCGCCGACGGCCGCAGTGCCCAGGCCGGCCGCGTCCTCGAGTGGATCGACAAGGCCGGCTACGCCTGCGCCGTGGGCTGGAGCGGCGGCTACTGCGTGACGGCGTACGTCGGCAACGTCCACTTCACCCGGCCCATCTCGGTCGGCAACCTGATCGAGGCGACCGCCCGCGTCATCCACACCGGGCGCACGAGCATGCACGTGCTGGTGCAGGTCGCGCAGGCGGATCCGCGGACCGGCCTCTACGAGGACGCCACGCACTGCCTCCTCGTGTTCGTGGCCGTCGACGACGAGAAGAGGCCGCGGTCGGTCCCGGAGTGGCGGCCCCGCTCGATCGAGGACCTGTCCCTCGCCGAGGGCGCCGCCGCGCGCATCGAGGGCCGCCGGAGGCTGCACGACGTGATGCGCGCCCAGGAGTACACCGAGGAGGGCACCGGTCCGCGGATCGTGTTCCGCTTCCTCGCGGCACCGGGAGACGTCAACTGGGGCGGCAACGCCCACGGCGGGATCGTGATGCGCTGGATCGACGAGGCGGCCGACGCGGTCGCGCAGCGCTGGACCGGCCGCGACTCTGTGGCCGTCTACTCCGGGGGGATCCACTTCTACCGTCCGGTGCGCATCGGGCATCTCGTCGAGGTGGAGGCGCGCCTCATCCACACGAGCGCCCGGAGCATGCACCTGGCGGTGCACGTGCGCTCCGGGGACCCGCGGACCGGCGAGCTGGAGCTGACCACGCAGTGCCGGAGCGTCTTCGTGGTGCGGGGCGCCGACGGGGCGGCCGAGCCGGTCCCGCCTCTCGAGCTGCGGACCGAGGAGGACCGGCATCTGGACGCCCATGCGCGCGAGCTGATCCTCCTGCGCGCGGCGCTGCCGCCGCTCCCGCTCGCGGGGACGGCCGGCGCTAGGGTCGGAGCGTGAAGCTGCCGATCCTCGTCCTCAACGGCCCGAACCTGAACCTGCTCGGCACCCGCGAGCCCGAGCTCTACGGCTCGGACACCCTCGCCGACGCCGAGGCGCTGGCGGCGGAGGCGGCCGAGCGGCACGGCTTCACGGTCGAGACCTTCCAGAGCAGCTCGGAGGGCGCGATCGTCGACCGGCTGCACGCGGCTCGCGGCTCCGTCTCGGGAGTGGTGCTCAACGCCGGGGCGTTCACGCACACGTCGATCGCGATCCGCGACGCCGTCCTCGCGACCGAGCTGCCGATGGTCGAGGTGCACGTGAGCAACGTGCACCGGCGTGAGCCGTTCCGGCAGCACTCCTACCTCTCGGACGTCGCGATCGCCGTGATCGTCGGCGCGGGCATCGCCGGCTACGGCTACGCGGTGGACGTGCTCGCGCGAGCGGCGGAGAAGCGATGAGCGGCCTCGGACGCTCCTTCGGCAGCGCGGTCGACGCCTACGACCGCGGGCGGCCCGGCTACCCCGACGACGCCGTCGACTGGATCGTGGGGCACGCCCCCGCGCGGGTGGCGGGCGCCTTCATCCCGGAGCGGGCCCGCGCGGCGGGAGCCGACGCCTCCGATCGGCTGCGCGCCGTGGACCTCGGCGCGGGAACGGGCAAGTTCACCGCGTCGCTCGCGTCCCGCGGCCTCGCCGTGACCGCGGTCGAGCCCGACGCGGAGATGCTCGCGCGGCTCGCCTCGAATCTGCCGGGGGTCCGCCCCGAGGAGGGGACGGCCGAGGCGATCCCCGCCGCGGACGCCTCCGCGGAGCTCGTCACCGCCGCGCAGTCGTGGCACTGGGTCGACGCCGAGCGCGCGGGAGCCGAAGTCGCCCGCGTCCTGGTGCCGGAGGGCGTGCTCGCGCTGGTGTGGAACATCCGCGACGAGTCGGTCCCCTGGGTGCGCCGGCTCGGCGAGGTCGCCGGAGCCTCCACCGCCGAGCGCTTCGAGACGCTCCGGCCGCCGCTCGGCTCCGCTCTCGAGCGGGTGGCGTTCGCGGCCTTCGAGTGGTCCTTCGAGCTGGACCGAGCCGGGGTGCGGGACATGTTCGCGTCCCGCAGCTCCGTCATCGCGATGCCCGAGGAGGAGCGCGCCGCGGTCCTCGCGGCGGTCGACGCCGTGGTGGACGAGGAGTCGGGCGGGAGCGGGACCGTCGCGATGCCGTACTCGACGCGCGTGACGATCGCGCGCCGCTCCTCCTCCGCCTGACTCCGCGCCGCGCGCCGCGGACCGCCCCGCCCGCCGACTACCCTCGGAGGGCGCCGCACCGGCGTGAGCACCGAGAGCACGAGGAGAGACGCACGTGAGCATCATCGCCGCCGCAGACGGGTCCGCACTGGGCAACCCCGGCCCCGCCGGCTGGGCCTGGTACGTCGACGACGAGCGCTGGGCCGCGGGCGGCTGGTCGCACGGCACGAACAACATCGGCGAGCTCACCGCGGTGCTCGAGCTGCTGCGCGCGACCGCGCAGGAGGAGGAGCCGCTGCACATCCTCTGCGACAGCCAGTACGCCATCAAGGCCTGCACCGAGTGGCTGCCGGGCTGGAAGCGGAAGGGCTGGCGCAAGGCCGACGGCAAGCCGGTGATGAACGTCGAGATCATCAAGGCGCTCGACGAGGAGCTGCAGGGCCGGGCGGTCACCTTCGAGTGGGTGAAGGGGCACGCCAACCACCGGATGAACGAGGCCGCCGATGTCCGTGCCCGGAGCGCCGCGACCGCCTACCAGCGCCGGCAGCCCGTCGACGCCGGACCCGGATGGCCGACGGCCGCCGCCGCGCCCGCCGCGGCCCCCGTCGAGGACTCCGCCACCCTCTTCTAGCCGCGTTCCCCCTTGGGCAGCCGCAGCAGCCCCGTCGCCACCAGCTCGCGCACCCGCGGCAGCACCGAGTCGGACACCGCCTCCTCCTCGACCTGGAGGAGCGAGGCGACCGCCGCCGCGATCGCCGCCACCGAGAGCTCGCCGTCGCAGGCGCCGACCACGGCGGCGAGCGCCGTGTCGACCTCCTCGACCCGGGCGAACCCGCCGCCCTGGCGCAGCCGCAGCACCGTCGGATCGTCGTTGCCCGGCCAGTAGTGCCGTTCCTCCGTGACGTCTCCGGCGACGACCAGGGCGAGACCCGCCAGAGCGCGATCGTCGAGCGACGCGAGGGCCTCGGCCGCGTCGAGGCAGGCGGCGAGGTGGCCGCCCAGGCCCGCGGTCGCGACCGGCGTGGTGATCCGCTCGAGGCGGCGGATCGGCGGGCGGGGCTGCTCGGGCTGGCGGAGCGTGACGTAGCCGAAGCCGACGCCGGTCACCCCGCGCCGCTCGAAGTCGGTCAGCCAGGCGTCGACCAGCGCGTCGAACGCGGGGCCGCGAGTCGTGCCGCCGTCCCGGATCCAGGTCTCGGCGTAGACCGCCGGATCCTGACGCTCGCGCTCCACGACCCAGACGTCCAGAGGAGAGGCGGTCCCGCCCATCCAGGCGTCGAGCCCCTCGGGCCCCGCCTCGAGCGCCTGCTCCAGCGGGCTGCGGGCGTCGGCGAGCCAGTCCGCGATCCGGTCGAAGGCGTCCGCGCCCTCCCGGTACTCCCAGTTCCCCAGGAGCTGCGCGACACCGCCGGGCACCAGGTGCTCGGCGGCTCCGAGGATGACGCGGCGCACGATCTCGTCGCCCTCCAGCCCGCCGTCGCGGTACTCGTAGGAGGGGACGCCCTCGGCTCGCGGCGTGATGACGAACGGCGGGTTCGTGACGATGTGGTCGAAGCGCTCCCCCGCGACCGGCTCGTAGAGGCTGCCGCGGCGGAACTCGATGTTCTCGATCCCGTTGAGCGCCGCGGTGAAGGAGGCGAGCGCGAGCGCGCGCTCGGAGATGTCGGTGGCGACCACCTGCTCGGCGTGGCGGGAGGCGTGCAGCGCCTGGATCCCGCAGCCGGTCCCCAGGTCGAGCACGCGGCCGACGGGCCGCTGGATCATCAGGCCGGTCAGCGTGAGGCTCGCGCCGCCGACGCCGAGCACGTGGTCCTCGTCGAGCGCGCGGCCGAGGGCGAGCTCCCCGAGGTCGGAGGCGATCCACCAGGAGGCCGCGCCGCGCTGGTCGACCACGTCGTAGGGGCGCAGGTCGAGGGCCGCGGTGACGACGGCTCCGGCCTCGACGCGCACCAGGCCGAGCTCCACCGCCCCCTCCAGCGCGAGAGCGCCGAACGCCTCGTCCGCGTCGTCCGCCGAGACGGGATCGGCCAGGAGGAACAGGCGGGCGAGGGTGGCCAGCGCGTCGTGGTCGCCGCTGCGCTCGAGGGCGCGGCGGGCGGGGACCCGGTCGCCGCGGTGCAGCGCCTCGGCCGCTTCGTCGCCCCAGAGCCCCCGCACGGCGTCCACGCCGTAGCGGGCGCGGATCAGATCGTCGCGCAGGAGGGCGATACGGGCTCGGTCGAACGGGTCTGCGGAGAACACCGCTCCATCCTCCTGCACACGGGTCGGCCACCGGGGCCGCCGCGGCCGTACGATCGGAGGCATGCCGCTGACCGGAGAGTACGAACCCAGCACGTCCGAGTGGGCCCGCGAGCAGGCGGAGCTCTACGAGCGGACCGGCGGAGCCGAGGGGAACCTCCTCCGCGGCCGCCCCATCATCGTCCTGACCACCGTCGGCTCGAAGAGCGGGAAGCTCCGCAAGACCGCGCTGATGCGCGTCGAGCACGAGGGCGAGTACGTGGTCGTCGCGTCCAAGGGCGGCGCGCCCGAGCACCCCGTCTGGTACGGCAACATGCTCAAGGAGCCGCACGTCGAGCTGCAGGACGGGCCAGTGAAGAAGGACTACGCCGCGAGCGTGCTCGAGGGCGATCTGCGCGCGGCCTGGTGGGAGCGCGCGGTCGCCGCGTGGCCGGACTACGCCGAGTACCAGACGAAGACCGAGCGTCAGATCCCGCTCGTGCTGCTCACTCCCTGGTCCTGAGCGCGGCGGGCGGCTCGGCCCGTCGCTGAGGCGGCCGTCCTCCGGTCGCGGTCGCGCCGCACGGCAGGCGCCTCACGTGGGCGGCGAGCCCAGCGGATCCCGTCCGGCCTCAGACCCGGGCCGCGATGAGGTCGAGCACCTTCGGGCTCGAGAGCAGCGCGAAGTGGCCGACCACCGAGACCGCGATGTTCTCGCGCGCCCCGGCGAGGCGGCTCCCTCCGGGGATGTACTGGTCGCGCATCCCGTAGATCGACGTGATGCGCGCGTCGGCCTCGCGCTCGGCCAGCAGGGTGCGGATCAGCGGGCGGTGGGGCGCGAACTCCCGGAGCGCCCGCGCCGGGGCGATCCGTGCGAGCGACGAGCCGTTGAACGGGGTCGAGACGGCGATCATCCGCTCGATCCGCCCGTCCTCGCGGTCGTCGACGACCATCATGTGCTTGCCGATCAGGCCGCCCTTGCTGTGCGCGACGACGACGACTCCGCGCAGATCGTGCTCGCGCAGGTAGTCCTGGCCGAGTCCGGCCGACGCGACGATCGGCCGCGTGTTGTAGCCGAGCGCGGGCAGCACGTGGATCGGATGGCCCGCCGCGTGCAGCCTCTCGGCGATGGGCCGGAGGAACTGCCACGTCTCGTAGATCCCGGGGATGAGCAGCACCGGAGCGCCGTCGCCGGACGCATACCGCGACACGTCCCAGCCCTCCCGCAGGTGCACGAAGCGCGAGCCGTAGGCGTAGCGGTAGTCGCGGAGGTACGCGCGCCGCAGCGAGGTCGAGCGGCGCGGGCGGGCGGAGTCACGCGCCGGCATGGGCCCGCTCCAGCTCCGCGATGTCGAGGCGGCTCATCGCGAGCATCGCCTGCAGAGCGCGCGCGGACGCCTCGGGGTCGGCGCCTCCGAGCAGACGCGGGAGGACCTCCGGCACGATCTGCCAGGACAGCCCCCAGCGGTCGCGGAGCCAGCCGCACCGGCTCTCCTCGCCGCCGTCCGCGATCAGGGCGTCCCACAGCCGGTCGAGCTCGGACTGGTCGCCGACGGTCACGACGATCGAGACGGCCTCGGTGAACGGGAACCGCGGCCCGGCGTTGATCGCCTGGAACCGCTGCCCGTCGAGCTCGAACGTCACCGACAGCACCTCGCCGGGCGACGGGGAGCCCTCCGGCAGCACCTGGCTTCCGGTGATTCGCGAGTTCGGCACCAGCTCCGTGTAGAAGCGCGCCGCCTCCCCCGCGCCGTCGTCGAACCAGAGGAAGGTGCTGACCGCGCCCATCGGAGTCTCCGTCCTGCGCGGGAGGGTCTCCGCGGCTCCCTCAGTGTGCCGCGGTGGCGCCCTCCCCGCGACGGATCACAGCGGGTTGACGCCGAACGCCGTGGCCAGCTTGTCGATCTTCTTTGCGCGGCCCAGCCGGGGCAGGTCGCTGCCGTCGCGGATGACGCGGCCGCGGGCCTCGAAGTCATCGAGGAAGTCGCGGGCCCAGGCGACGTCGGACGGCGTCGGGCTGATGACCTCGTTGATCACGGCGAGCTGCTCGGTGTCGAGGCAGAGCTTCCCGGTGAGGCCGAGCGAGACCGTGAGCGCGGACTGCTCGCGCAGCACGGGGTGGCTGTTCGAGACGGTCGGGCCGTCGATCGGGCCGGGCAGGTCGCCGATGCGCGAGGCGACGACCAGGCGCGAGCGCGGGTAGGCCATCGCGAGGTCGTCGGCGCTGGTGCCCGTGTCGCGGCGGTAGTCGCCACTGCCGAACGCGAGGCGGAAGGTGCCGCGGGCGCGGGCGATCGAGACCGCCTCCTCGATGCCGAGGGCGGACTCGACCAGGGCGAGCACCGGGGTGGAGCCGCCGAGGCGATCGAAGGTCTCGGTGACGTGCTCAGCGGCCTCGGTCTTGGCGAGCATGACGCCGGCGAGGCCGGGCAGGCCCTTCAGCGCGTCGACGTCGTCGGACCAGAACGGGGTGGAGTGGTCGTTGATGCGGACCCAGGCGCGCTTCTCGCCGGTCAGCCACTCCGCGACGTCGGTCCGCGCGTCGGGCTTCGCCTTGGGGTCGACCGCGTCCTCGATGTCGAGGACGATCTGGTCGGCGCGGGACGCGTGCGCGGCGTCGAACGTCTCGGTGCGGGTGGCGTTCACCAGCAGCCAGGAGCGCGCGATCTCGGGGGCGACGTCGCGCCCCTTCCGCTTCGCGATGGCGGTGGTGGTGGTCTCGGGCAACGTCACGTTCGGGTCCTCTCGGTGGCGCGGTCCTCGCTCCGCGGACGCCACCGCTCTGCGACGGCGCCGGGGACAAGGGTAGCGGCTCCCCGTCGGCGGGGCTCCGGGCACTCCGGCGTCTCTCCACTCCGGGGCTGCGACGCCCCGAGCGCTCCGGATCATCGGCCCTCCGGGCGCTCCCACAGCGTCAGCACCGTTGTCGGCACCCGGATCCGCTCGCGCGCGACGAACCCCGCCTCAGCGAGCACCGTGTCCGCCTCGCCCTCCGGCAGCGCCTGCCAGACCCGGTCCTCCCCGGCGAGCGCGGCGAGCAGGGCCTCGCCCTCCAGGAGCACGTCGGAGTACGTCCCCGTCGTCCCGTACGGAGCGGCGAGGGCGACGTCGTCCACGCCCGCGAACGCCTCCGGGTAGGCGGCGAGCGCCAGCCGGGGCCGGAGCGAGACCGTCCCGGAGGAGCCGAGGAGGACGGCGTCGCCCGGACGGGCCCGCTCCTCGACGGCGGCCGCCAGACCGCGGAGATCCTGCCCGGCCGGCTTCCCGGTGACCGTGCGCATCTGCACCAGGACCGGCAGGGCGGCCACCGCGATCAGGGCGAGGAGGGCGACGCCCGTCCGGGCCCTGAACGAGTCGAGCGCGAGGCCGAGGAGGACCGCGAGGGCGGGCGTGCTCGACGCGAGGTAGCGCGGAGTGAACATCGGCTCGACGAGGAGGGTCCCGAGCACCAGCACCGCCGTCGGCAGCACGATCCAGAGGACGAGGGCCGGCAGGAGCGGCCCGCGCAGGCCGCCCCGCACCGCGGCGACCGCGAGGAGCGCGACGGCGATCCCGGCCAGCCACCACGCGGATCCGAAGAACGGCTCGACCAGGACGGTGAACGCGGTCACGGGCTGCAAGCGGAGCCAGCCGACCTGGCCGCTCTGCCCTGCGGCGAGGAGCAGCACCGGCACGGCGCCCAGTGCCGAGAGGGCGCTCGCCGGGAGAGCCCGCACGGCACCCCGGGGCGCCGCGGCCGCGGCGAGAGCGACGAGAGCCGGCAGCACCAGCACGGAGTAGAGGAACACGGCGTTCGCCAGACCTGCGACGGCCGCGAACGCGGTCCAGCGCAGGGCGCCTCCGGAGCGGGCCGCCCGCACGACGAGGACCGCCGCTCCCACCACGAGCGCGGTGGCCAGAGCGGAGGATCGCGCCTCGGTCCCCGAGAACGAGGACCGCGGGAGCAGCACGAGCACCGCGGCGGCGAGGAGTGCTGCCCGGGGCCGGTCGAACGATCGCAGCAGGACGACGACGCCCGCCGCCGCCGCTCCCGTGGCGAGAGCGGACGGCGCGCGCACCGAGAGCTCCGACTCCCCGGCGATCGCGATCCAGCCGTGCATCAGCAGGCCGTAGACCAGGTGCACCGCGTCCTTCTCCTGCACGAAGGCGAGGAGCTCCCCCACCGGGAGCCGCGCCAGGCGGAGGGTCGCGGTCTCGTCGTTCCAGTAGGAGGGGATCCAGGAGCCGACGAGGGTCAGCGCGGTGGCGAGGGCGAGGACCGCGCTCGCGGGCAGGGTCCGGAGCGCGCGCATCCCGCCAGCGTAGAGGCCGGGCTCAGCGCGCCGAGCGCTCGGCGAGACCCTTCGCGTACGCGGCCTGGCCGACGTGCTGCGTGTCGTCGTCGATCACCGAGACCAGCCGCACCCCGAGGGTCACCGGCGGATCCCACTGCTCGTCGACGACGCGCGCGAGGTCCTCGTCGCCGAGCGTGTCGAGGAGGGCGAGCGTCTGCCGGTGCACGGCGTCGGCGTACTCCGCGAGCAGCGCGGCGGGCACCGCGGCGAGCGCCGCCACCTCGGCCGGCTCCTGCCCGTAGCCGGTCTCGTCGGGCCCGAAGGGCAGGCCGGACCGGCCGTGGAAGCCGTCGGCCGTCCACACCTGCTCGTGGCCGGCGAGCGGGGCGAGGTGGTCGTCCTGCACCCGGACGAGATGCCAGACGAGCCAGGCGGGCGAGTTCGAGCGGGCGTCCGCGCGGAACGCGAGCTGATCGGGGGTGCTGTCGTCGAGGACGGCGTGCACGTTCTCGTGCACCCGGCCGAAGGCGTCGCGGAGGAGGTCGATGGCTGCGCTCATGCCGCCAGCCTGCCGCTCCCGCGCCCGGCGCGGCACCCCCTCCGCGCGCCTCGGAGGAAGTGCGGAGGCGGGTGCCCGATACTCGGCCCGTGACCTCCGGATCCTCGAACCTGGCGACGAAGCCGTGGCTGACCTCCTACGCGGAGGGCGTGCCCGCCGAGATCGACCCTCCCACCCAGACCCTCGTCGACCTGCTCGAGGACTCGGTCGCGCGGTACCGCCGCGGCACCGCCCTCGAGTTCTTCGGCGCCGAGACCAGCTACGCCGAGCTCGGCGAGCAGGTCGCGCGCGCGGCGGAGGGCCTGCGGCGCCTCGGCGTGCGCGCCGGCGACCGCGTCGCGCTGGTGCTCCCGAACTGCCCGGAGCACGTGGTGGCGTTCTACGCCGCTCTCCGCCTCGGGGCGATCGTGGTCGAGCACAACCCGCTCTACACGCCGCGCGAGCTGCGGCGGCAGTTCGAGGACCACGGCGCCCGGTTCGCGGTCGTCTGGGACAAGATCGCCGACGTCGTCGCGACCATGCCCGCCGACCTGGGCATCGAGCGCGTCGTCTCCGTCGACCTCACCCGCTCCTTCCCGCTCGGCAAGCGCCTGGCGCTGCGGCTCCCCCTGCCGTCGGTGCGCCGGTCACGCGAGAAGCTCACCGCGACCCCCCGCAGCCGCTCCCTGGTGCCCTTCGCGTCGCTGCTGAAGAACCGCCGCATCGCGCGCTCGCACCCCCGCCCGGTCCTCGGCGACACGGCCCTGCTGCAGTACACGAGCGGCACCACCGGGACGCCCAAGGGCGCGATCCTCTCGCACGCGAACCTCCGTGCGAACGCCCTGCAGGGCCGCGCCTGGGTGCCGGGCCTGCGCGAGGGCGACGAGACGTTCTACGCGGTGCTCCCCCTGTTCCACGCCTACGGGCTGACGCTGTGCCTGACCTTCGCGATCAGCATCGGCGCGAAGGTCGTGCTGTTCCCGACCTTCGACGTCGGCCTCGTGAAGGCGGCCGCGAAGTCGTCGCCGCCCACCTTCCTCCCCGCGGTGCCGCCCGTGTACGACGCGCTGGCCCGCGCTTCCGAGCGCCACGAGCTCGACCTGCGCGGCATCCGCTTCGCGATCTCGGGAGCGATGAGCCTGCCGGTCGCGACGGTGGACCGGTGGGAGCGCGCGAGCCGGGGACTCCTGGTGGAGGGCTACGGCATGACCGAGAGCTCGCCGGTCGCCCTCGGGAACCCGGTCGGCCCGACCCGCCGGCCCGGCACCGTGGGCGTGCCGTTCCCCAGCACGACGATCCGCCTCGTCGACCCCGCCGATCCGTCGGTCGACCGCGGCCCGGGCGAGTCCGGCGAGCTCCTGCTCCGGGGGCCGCAGGTGTTCCAGGGGTACTGGAAGCGGCCGGAGGAGACGGCCGAGGCCCTCCTCCCCGGCGGCTGGCTGCGCACGGGCGACATCGCGACCGTCTCGGCCGACGGCTTCGTGACGATCGTCGACCGGGCCAAGGAGCTCATCATCACCGGCGGCTTCAACGTCTCCCCCTCCGAGGTCGAGGGAGTGCTGGAGTCGCACCCGGACGTGACGCGCGCGGCCGTCGTCGGGCTCCCCCGCGAGGACGGCGGCGAGAGCGTCGCGGCGGCCGTGGTCCTGCGGGCCGGGACGGCCGTGGATCCGGAGGCGCTGCGCGACTTCTGCCGGCTGCACCTGACGCCCTACAAGGTGCCCAGGCGGATCGTCCCGGTGGACGAGCTGCCGACCTCGCTGATCGGCAAGGTGCTGCGCCGCCAGGTGCGCGAGAGTCTGCTGGACTGAGGCGACCGGAGCGGGCGGTGGCCCGCGAGGAGGAGGACGACATGGCGAGGATCGTGCAGTACGAGCGGATCGGCGGGCCCGAGGTGCTCGAGACCGTCGAGGCGCCGGAGCCCGAGGCGGGGCCCGGCACCGTGGTGGTCGCCGTCCGCGCGGCCGGCGTGAACCCGATCGAGTGGAAGGTGCGCTCCGGCCTGCGCCCGAGCCCGCCGTTCGACGGTCCGCGGAGGCTCGGGTCGGACGGCTCCGGCGTGGTCTCCGCCGTCGGTCCGGGAGTGACCGGTTGGAGCGTCGGCGACCGGGTCATCGTCAGCGGCGCCACCGGCACCTACGCGACCGCCGTCGCGGTCTCCCCCGACTCCCTCGATCCGCTCCCCGACGGACTCGGCTTCGAGGAGGCGGCCGCGCTCGGCATCCCGGTCTCCACCGCCTACCAGGCGGTGGTCTCGCTCGGCGTCGCGGAGGGATCGACGTTCGTGGTCCACGCGGGCGCCGGCGCGGTAGGACGGGCGGCGATCCAGTTCGCCGTCGACCGCGGAGCCCGGGTGATCGCCACGGCGAGCCCGGCGAACCAGGAGGCGCTGCGCGCGCTCGGAGCGGTGCCGGTCGCCTACGGGCCCGGGCTGCTCGAGCGGCTGCGCGCCGTAGCGCCCAAGGGCGTCGACCGCGTGCTCGACGCGGCCGGGACGGACGAGGCGCTCGCCGCCTCGCTCGCGCTGGTGGCGGATCCGCAGCACGTCGGAACAGTGGTCGCCGGCCCTCGTGCGGCAGAGCTGGGCATCCGGGCCTGGAGCGGCGGCAGTCCCGTGCCGCTGACCGAGGAGGAGCAGCGCCTCCGCCGCGAGGGCGTGCCGCTCGCCGCCCGGCTGGCGAGCGAGGGGCGCTTCGCGGTCGCGACCGGTCCGCGCCTCCCGCTCGAGCAGGCCGCCGAGGCGCATCGGCTCAGCGAGGACGGCCACGTCCGCGGGAAGATCCTGCTCGTTCCCTGACCCGGGCCGGCATCCGGCATCCGTCTCCCCACCGCTTCCCCCGCTCTCACCGTCGAGAAGGAGTCCCCGTGTCCACTGACGACACCACCCCCGTGATCCTGGGGGGCGCCCGCACCCCGTTCGCCCGCTTCTCCGGAGCCTTCGCGCCGCTCTCGGGCGTCGAGCTCGGCGCCGCTGCCATCCGAGGGGCTCTCGAGCGCTCAGGCGCCTCCGCGGCCGACGTCGACGCGGCCGTGCTCGGCCAGGTGATCCAGGCCGGAGCCGGTCAGGGCCCCGCCCGGCAGGCCGCGGTCCTCGCGGGCCTGGGCTGGGACGTCCCGGCGGTCACGATCAACAAGCTCTGCCTGTCGGGTCTCACCGCGGTGATCGACGCGGCGCGGATGATCCGGCTCGGCGAGGCGCAGGTGGTCGTCGCCGGAGGGCAGGAGTCGATGACCAACGCGCCGCACCTCCTGCTCGGATCCCGCTCGGGCCTGGGTGTCGGTCCGCGTCCGCTCGAGGACGCACTCCTCCACGACGGCCTGCTCGATCCGTTCGACCGCCGCCTGATGGGGAGGGTGACCGACGACGGCAACGCCGCACGGGGCATCCGCCGCGAGCGCCAGGACGCCTTCGCCGCGCTCTCGCACCAGCGGGCCGCCGCGGCACGGTCCACCGGCGTGCTCGCCGAGGAGATCGTGCCGGTCGCGGTGCCGCAGCGGCGCGGACCGGACCTCGTCGTGTCCGCCGACGACGGGATCCGGGAGGACAGCACGGTCGAGACGCTCGCCCGGCTGGCCCCCGCGTTCTCGCCCGAGGGCACGATCACCGCGGGCAGCTCGTCCCCGATCACGGACGGCGCCGCCGCGCTGGTCGTCGTGTCCCGCGGCTGGGCCCGCGAGCGCGGACTGCCCTGGCTCGCGACCGTCGCCGAGCACGGGCAGGTCGCCGGACCGGACAACTCCCTGCATTCACAGCCGTCGGCGGCGATCCTCCGGGCGCTCGGCCGCCGCGGTGCAGCGGTGTCCGACCTGGACCTGATCGAGATCAACGAGGCGTTCGCCTCCGTCGTCCTCCAGTCGGCGGACGATCTCGGCGTCGAGCCCGAGGAGGTCAACCTCGACGGCGGGGCGATCGCGCTCGGCCACCCGGTGGGCGCCTCCGGAGCACGGCTGGCCCTGCACCTGGCGCTGGCCCTCCGTCGCCGAGGCGGCGGGCTCGGCGTCGCCGCGCTCTGCGGCGGAGGCGGCCAGGGCGAGGCGCTGATCCTCGAGGGCTGACCGGCGGTCCGCCCCCAGGAGCGCGTCGGCGCCTCCGGCTACGCTCGCGGGATGAGCATCCTGAGCGCCGACGGCCTCGCCTTCGTCACCGAGCGCCACCTGGCCACCCTCTCCACCCCCGGCCGCCAGGGCCGCCTGCACGTGGTCGCCGTGGGCTTCACCTACGAGGACGGCGTCGTCCGCGTCATCACCTCCCGCGAGAGCCAGAAGGTGCTCAACGTCCGGCGGGGCGGCACCGCGACGGTCGGGCAGGTCGACGGCATCCGGTGGCTGAGCCTGGGCGGTCCGGCGACGATCGAGGAGGAGCCGGACGCCGTGCAGCACGCCGTCGAGCTCTACTCCCAGCGCTACCGCACCCCGCGCCCGAACCCCCTCCGCGTCGCTATCCGCATCGACGTCGACTTCGCCCTCGCCTCCTCCGGCCTGCGCGCGGAGTAGCCGGGTGGCCCGCGGCGACGCGCTGGGCGGGGGCGGTGCCGTCTCCTCCCTCCGCACCTACCGCTACGTCCGCCTCTCCCTGGTGGCGGCCGTGGTGCTCCTCACGGCCGGCCTCGTCCACCAGCTCGTCGTCGGAGGCCCGCTGCGCTCGATCAGCGCCTCGTACTACACCCCGGTCCGCTCCCTCTTCACCGGGGCGCTCTTCGCGGTCGGCGTCGCGCTGGTCGTCCTCGCCGGGAGGAGCGTGCGGCGCTTCCTCCTGCTGCTGGCGGGCATGACGGCGCCGGTCATCGCGATCGTGCCGGTGCCCCTCGCCTCGGAGGAGCTGCAGCGCCTCCAGGGAGCGGTGTGCCCGGCGGGAGGGGCGTCGTGCCTTCCCACGACGGCCGCGGGTGAGGTCGCCGCCTCCCTGCCCGCCTACCTGGTCACGGCCGCGGCCGTCCTCGTCGCCTCCGTGATCCTGCTCGCCCTCGACCGGGTCCTCGACCGCTGGGCGCTCGTCCGCACCGCGATCGCCGCCGCCCTCCTGATCGCTCTGGCGGCCTGGAGCACGCTTCCGTCGTTCCTGCGGCTCGGCCACTACGCCGCCGCCGGCGTCTTCTTCCTCCTCATCGCCGTCACCGCGGGTCTGCACGCCGTCGCGGTGCGCGAGGAGGGAGCGAGCGGGCCGGGGACGCCGCGCTTCTACTCCCGCTGCTACGCCGTTCTCGCGGTGCTGATCGCCGCGGTCGATGCGGCGCTGGTGCTCCTGCTTCTCACGGGGCGGGGAGCGGAACTTCTCGGCGAGCAGTGGCTCCTGCTCGGCGAGGCCGTCGCGCTCGCCCTCTTCGGGATCTTCTGGGTGCTGCAGACCGTCGAGAACTGGGATCGTCCCGACGTGCTGCTCGTCGCGCGGGGCTGAGGGGGCCGGTGGCGGCCCCCTCAGCCGCTCAGCGCTTGAGGGTGATCGAAGCTCTCCGCCCGAGGTTTCCCGCGGCGTCGGAGGCGTGCGCGACGATCGCGTACCGCCCGGCCGGGTAGGAGGAGGCCGAGACGGTCAGGCGCCACGTGCCGTCCGACGCCCTCGTCGCGTCGCCCAGCCGCGTGGCTCCGCTCCAGAAGCTCAGCTTTGTCGTGCCGACGTCGTCCTTGGCGGTGGCGACCAGGGTGACCGAGCCGCGCACCGTCGATCCGCTCGTCGGCGCGGTGATGACGGTCTTCGGAGCCGTCGTGTCGCGCGACGGCGCGGGCGAGCCCGTGGGTGCCGGAGCAGGAGCCGCGGTGGGCGCCGACGTGGGAGTCGGGGTCGGGGTCGGAGCCGGTTCGTCGCCGAGGCCCCAGGCCGTCCACAGCTCCTCCGCGATCATCGCCTGGCCGGCGACGTTCGGGTGGAAGTAGTCGACGTCCGTCGAGAGCTGGTCGAGCGAGATCGGAGCCGCCGTGAGGGCGCCGCCGTCCCAGACGCAGTCGTTCGCGGCGGACGCGCAGGCCGATTCCAGTGCCTCGTTGAAGGCGGCCTCCCGGTCCTCCGCCGCCGCGAGCGAGGCGGTGTAGGCCGAGCCGATCAGAGAGGCTCCGGTCGTGGCGTCGACTCCGCGCTGGGTCCGGCAGACCCCGCCCCAGGCCCAGATCGCGGCGCCCGGCGTCGGCTTCACGGCCTCCCACTCCGACTCGATGTCCGGGACCGAGCCGACGAGCACCGTCGCCTCCGGCCACTCCTCGCCGATCGAGCGCAGGATCCGGGTCGCCGACGCGGCGAAGGAGGCCGCGGGCGTCATCGCGTAGCCGTCGCGGGAGTCGGGCGAGAGGCTCAGCGAGCAGAGGTCGTTGCCGCCGATCAGCAGCGTAACCACGTCCGGCTCCTCCCCGGCCGCGACCGCGGCGTCGATCCGCGACTCGACTCCGCTGATGACCGCGCCCGACTTCGCGTAGTTCACCGCGCGGACCGCCGTCCGCGGATCCGCCGCCGCCATCCGGTTCGCGATCGAGTCGACCGCGGGCGCCGATCCCGTCGCCCAGGAGTTCTCGACGCAGTCGCGGTTCACCCCGCAGGTCGTGGCCGCGCGCGTGATCGAGTCGCCGAGCGCGAGCAGCGTCTGCGTCCCGGACGCCTGCGCCGGCGGTGCCGCCAGGAGCCCCGCCAGGAGCGCGATCGCCCCCGCGCCGACCCCTGCTGCTCTCCGCCGTGCCCTGTGTGCTGTGGTCCCCATGTCGTCCCGTCCCCTGGTCGTCCATCGTTCGAGTGCCTCGCGTGCTGCGAGAGCACGAGGGGCGAGCGTACGTCGCCGCGGCTCCCCCGACGGACCGGAGGAGGGCGGCTCCCGTCAGGCGCGGCCCGGATGGGGGACACGGAGGACGCACGGAGGCGAGCGGCCCACAGCTTCGGGCGCCCGATCGTCAGGACCTGCACGACCGACCCGCGCGCTCTCCCGCCCGGAGAGCACGTGGACCGACGGCTACTCCTCGATACTCTGAAGCGATGATCGGCCGTCGCCGTGGAGGGAAGAGGGATCAGCATGGACTACTCGAACGAGGACGATCTCAAGCAGAGGATCGGTATCGACTCTTGGAGGAATCTGTCGAAAGAGAAGTTCATAGCGTTCGCATCCGAGCTGCCGAACATGAGCGAGGAGCTCGCCCTGAAGGTCGTCGAGCAGTTCCCGGATTTCAAGAATCTCGTCCTCGACTCGTTCAGTGAAGTGCGAGATCAGGCGAGTTCAGCCGTTCGAGCCAACTGGAAGAGTCAGAAGAAGGTTCACAGGGCCTTCGCCGAGTACCGCGCCGTCCTGAACCGCGAACTGGATCGTGACACCCTGAGCGCGGCGGACCGCTACTCGGTCCTTCGGCTGTTCAAAGAAGCGATCGACGACGAAGCACTCAAGGATTCGGAGCACAAGGCGTTCGTGCTCCGGGCACTGGGCATCGTCGCGATGGTCGCAGTCGCCGGAGTCTCGACGGGAGTCGCCGTCCTCGGCGGTCGAGCCAGGATCGGCGGAGACGCCTAGTACCGAAGCCGATCCAACGGACCACTCCTCCGCCGACGAGCGCGTCGAGGCCGCGAGGCGGTCGACCCGCCGAACAGGCGAGGTTCCCGATCCGGCCGCCGGGAGAACACAGAAGGCCCGCTCTCTCGAGCGGGCCTTCCGTGGTGGTGGATCCGAGGGGATTCGAACCCCTGACCTCTTCATTGCGAACGAAGCGCGCTACCAACTGCGCCACGGACCCGTGCCTTCCGAGCCGTCACCGGCCCGAACAACTCGTCCACACTAGCACGGACGAGCAGGCGCCTCGCACTCGGGTCAGGCCCCGCGGCGGCGCTGCAGCGCCTGGTCGAGGTCGATCGCGTCGACGCCGTCCACGACGCCCATCGCGGCGAAGCGGGAGGAGGGACGCGGCGCCTCGGGAGCGGGAGCGGCAGCACGCGGGACGCGCAGCGGCGCCACCTCGGGAGCGGTCGCGGCGGCGCGCTGGGCGAGCTCCGCTTCCGCCGCGGCGGTGCGCAGGCGCTCCACGGCGTCGATCGACGCCATCGCGGAGGCGGCGACCGTGCCCCGGGAGAGGTAGAGCGGCTTGGGGAGCGGCTGCGGCGTCCAGCTCGCACGGTCCTCGGCGAGCTCCTCGGAGGCGTCGTCCGCCGCCTCCTCGGCGAGCTCGGCCTCGAAGACCTCGGCGCGCCGGCGCTCGGTCGCGGCGGCCGTCGTCGCTGTTGCGGCCGGAGCGGCCGCGCGCCGGCGACCCGGAGCCAGCAGGATCAGCGTGCCGAGCCCCGCGACGGCGAGGAGCAGGCCGACGAGCGGCACCGCACCCGTGCCGCCGAAGGGCAGCATCACGAGCCCGACCAGCGCGGCGACCGCCCCGACCAGCACGGCCAGCGCGGCGCCCTGGCGCCAGCGCAGGACCGAGGGCCCTGACCGCGTGCTCCGCCGTGCGCTCGCGGTCGCCCGTCGCAGCGCGTCGCGCGCCGCCTTCTCCGCCTGTGCCAGCTCCATCGCCTGTGCCTTCTCTTCGGCTCGTCGTCGTGTCTCGGTCACCCGGAGCCGGCGCTGCTGCAGCGCCACCTCGCGGGCTGTCGCCTCCGCACGCACGTGCTCGGGCACTTCCGCGGTCTCGGCGAGGATCCGCAGCGTCTGCTGCAGCCTCACCGCGTTGCGCTCGGTCGCGTTGTACGACCGCCTGCGCATCCACGTGGGGATCAGGTAGGCGACCCACAGAACGGCGGCGAGCGCCCAGACGACGCCCCCGCCCAGCCAGTCGCTACTCATGCGGACAACGCTAGGAGCACCGGGCACTCCCGTCCGTCATTACGGGTAGGTGTGTCCGTGCGGATCGCGGATCAGTCGGGGCCCCGTCGGAGGGACACCGGCGCCGTCGGAGGGTCCGGAGAGACCCGAGCGGCGCGAGGCGCGGAGATCCGCGTCGGTCGGCACGCCGACCTCCGACGGGACCTGCCCGTCGAGGTAGCGGCGGAGCACGCCGCGGGGCACCTCCTCCGCCACGAGGGCGAAGCAGAAGTGGTCGCGCCAGTCGCCGTTGATGTGGATGAAGCGTCGCCGCAGGCCCTCGTAGCGGAAGCCGAGCTTCTCGACCACGCGCAGGCTCGGCCGGTTCTCCGGGCGGATGCAGATCTCGATCCGGTGCAGCCCCAGGTCGAGGAAGGCGTGGTCGGCCGCGAGGGCCACGGCGATCGGAGTGATCCCCCGCCCGGCGTAGCGCTCGGACACCCAGTAGCCGATCGACCCGGAGGAGAGCGAGCCGTACCCGATGTTCGAGATGTTGAGCTGCCCGGCGAGCTCGCCGTCCCAGTCGATGAGGAACGGCACTCCCCCGCCGGCCCGCGCGTTCTGCTGCAGCGAGCGGATGCTGGCGCGCACGTCGAATGCGGCGCCTCCCCGGGGGTCGGACGCCTCCCACTGGCGCAGCCACGACCGGTTCGCGATCAGCTCCCGCTCGAGAGGGCGGGCGTCGCGCACGCGGATGGGGCGGACGGTGACACGACCCTCGGTGAGCGTCGGGATCGGGAGCGGCATGATGCGACCCTACTGCTCCGCCGCACTGCGGGAGGGGGACTGGACTCCGCGGCGTTCCGTGCTCTCGGGGAACGGACGAACGGACGGGATCCCGTGCCGCAGCAGGGGGTCCCGTCCGTTCCGGAGGAGCGCTCGCCGGGGCTCAGAGGCCGGCGACGAAGTCCTTCAGCCAGGGCTTGAGGTCCTTGCCGAGGTCGTCGCGGTCGGAGGCGAGCTGCACGATGGCCTTGATGTAGTCGAGCTTGTCGCCGGTGTCGTAGCGGCGGCCGCGGAACACGACGCCGTAGACGCCGCCGAACTCGGCCGGGTCCTGCGCCATGCGCTCCAGCGCGTCGGTCAGCTGGATCTCGCCGCCCTTGCCCGGAGCGGTGTGCTCGAGCACGCCGAACACGTCGGGCTTCAGCACGTAGCGGCCGATGATCGCGAGGTTCGAGGGGGCGTCCTCCTTGGAGGGCTTCTCGACCAGCCCGGTGATCCGCACCACGTCGTCCTCGTCGGTCGCCTCGACCGCCGCGCAGCCGTAGAGGTGGATCTGGTCGGGGTCGACCTCGAGCAGCGCGACGACCGTGGTGTCGCGCTGCTCGGCGACGTCGATCATGCGGGAGAGCAGCGGGTCGCGGGCGTCGATCAGGTCGTCGCCGAGGAGCACGGCGAAGGGCTCGTCACCGACGTGGCGCTGCGCACGGGAGACCGCGTGGCCGAGGCCCTTCGGCTCGCCCTGACGGACGAAGTGCACGTCGGCGAGGTCGCTGGCGTACTTGACGTGCTCGAGCTTCTTGTCGTCCTTCTTCTGGGACAGGTTCTGCTCGAGCTCGGGCACCGAGTCGAAGTGGTTGGCGAGCGCGTTCTTGTTGCGCCCGATGATCACGAGCACGTCCTGGAGGCCGGCGTCCGCCGCCTCCTCGACCACGTACTGGATCGCCGGCTTGTCGACGACCGGCAGCATCTCCTTGGGGATGGCCTTCGTCGCCGGCAGGAAGCGGGTGCCGAGACCTGCGGCGGGGATGACTGCTTTGCGGATTCGAGTGCCCATGGGGCGCCATCCTAGCGGCGGGGGAAGTCGCGGGAGTTTCGCGCCAGGACCGGCGACGGAAGGCGCCGGACCCCGTTCCGGGGCGGTCCGGGACGAGCGTCCCTCAGGGTCGTCCGCGCGGAGGCCGGCGCGGGGCCCGGTTCTAGACTGAGCGCATGCCAGCCGACATCACGCACGAGAAGCGGGCGCTGCGCGCCGAGCTGCGCGAGCGCCGCCGCACGCAGACCTCGACCGCTCGCGACCAGGCCGCGGAGCAGATCACCGCCCACCTGATCGAGCTCGCCACCCGCGTGGGGGCCCGCTCCCTCGCGTGCTACCTCTCCGCTCCGGACGAGCCGAGCACCCGGCCGTTCCTGGGCTGGGCCGAGAGCCACGGCATCCGCGTCCTCTTCCCCGTCTCGCGCCAGGACGGCCTGCTCGACTGGGCGGTCGGCGACGGCCACACCGAGACCCAGGGCCTGTTCGGCATGCCCGAGCCCGTCGGGCAGCTGCTCGGCCCCATCGCGATCAACGACGTCGACCTCATCGTCGTCCCGGCCGCCACCGTCGACCGGCAGGGGATGCGGATGGGCTGGGGGCGCGGCTACTTCGACAAGACCCTCGGCTCGATGGAGAAGTGCCCGCCGGTCTACGCCGTCGTCTTCGACAGCGAGCTCGTCGACCGGGTGCCCAGCGAGGTCCACGACCAGGCCGTCGACGGAGTCGTCACTCCCTCCGGCATCGTCGACCTGCGCCACTGACCCCGTCCTCCTTCTCCCCCACCCGCCTCCGAGGAGCCCCCTGTGCCCACCTACTCCTACCGCTGCACGCAGTGCGGCAACGCCTTCGACATCCAGCAGAAGTTCACCGACGACACGCTCACCGAGTGCCCGAGCTGCCAGGGGGCGCTGCGCAAGGTGTTCAGCGCGGTCGGCGTGACCTTCAACGGCTCGGGCTTCTACCGCACCGACTCCCGCTCCGGCGGGAAGTCGAGCGAGGGCGGCTCCTCCTCCTCGGGTGCCGGCTCGTCCGGCTCGGGCGCATCCGGCTCCGGCTCATCCGACTCGTCGTCGGGCTCCTCGGGATCGGGCGGCTCCTCCTCCGGATCCTCGGGTTCATCGGGCTCGGGCGGCTCCTCGTCCGGCTCGGGGTCCTCGGGCTCCGGATCGTCCTCCTCCTCGTCGTCCTCGGGCTCCTCCGGGTCCTCCTCCTCGGGTTCCTCCTCCGGGAGCTGACCCGCCACCCACCGCTCACGGCAGAAACGGAACAATCATGATCAACGGCTTCAAGGAGTTCATCCTCCGCGGCAACGTCATCGACCTGGCTGTCGCCGTGGTCATCGGCGCCGCTTTCACGACCATCGTCAACGCGATCGTGACGGGGATCTTCAACCCGCTCATCGGCGTGATCTTCGACGCCTCCTCCCTCGAGGCCCTGGTCTGGCCCATCCGACCGGGAGAGAACGGCGAGGACCCGACCGTCATCGCCTACGGCTCGGTCGTCTCGGCCCTGATCCAGTTCGTGATCGTCGCCTTCGTCCTCTACTTCGCGTTCGTCCTGCCGATCAACCACCTCAAGAACGCCGCGTTCGCCAAGAAGGCCGCCGACGCCCCCGCCGCGGAGGACAAGGCCCCCACCGAGCTCGAGCTCCTCGCCGACATCCGCGATCTGCTCGCCAACAACGGCACCGCAACCACCGCGAACTCCGGCAAGCACGTCGACTGAGTCGCTCTGTCTTCTTCCGCCGGAGGCGGAAGAAGACCGCGGTCGGCTTCCCGATGGAGAGCGTTCCGTGGAGCGGTGTGCGAACAGTGCGTTCGAAACGCTGGCACGCGTTTCGGACGACACCTGCACCCTCGGTAGGTCGCCTATCGGGGCCTTCAGCGTCTCCGGCGGGGACTGATCGTTCCTGTGTCCACGCCTTCATCGGACATCGCCGGGCATGAGGCGGAAAGCGGTCGATCAGCTAGGCACCGGACGGACGCGATCGTCCGCAGGCACCGGACGGGAAGCAGCCGGTCACCGTCGCCGGGTCCGACGTGAGCGGTCGCCGGACAGCGGCGTGACGCGTTCGCTCGTCGAGGCGGGGCGCGGCGGGGTGAGGTCCGAGGTCGTCGACGGGTCGAGCGCCGACTCGCGGATCACCGACCGGTCCGGCTGACGTCAGTAGTGCGGGGGGACGTCCTGGCGCAGGCGCGCGTCGTTCGGGCCGGTGTCGGGGCGCGCGGGCGGCGCGGAGGGGTCGGCGACCGGAGCGTCGTGCGGGGACGGATCGGTGCCGGGCTTCGCGGGGAGCGTCGCCCGCCGACCGCCGCGGGTGCGCCGCAACGGGCGGTCGGCACCCGCGGGGGCGTCGGGATCCGGCGCCACGATCAGTCGCGCGGCAGCGGCTCGACGGGCTGCGTCTCCCCCGATGCCGGAGCGGCGGCGGCGGCAGGAGCGGCGGGAGCAGCAGGAGCCTCGCCGGCGGCGGGAGCAGCGGTCTGCTCCTCCCCCGCGGTCGCACCGATCAGCCCGGCCACCCGCGCGGCCACGGCCTCGGGGTCGGCGAACAGCTCGAAGTTGTGCACCCGCAGGTAGTGCCAGCCCAGCCGGCGCAGCAGCTCCGGACGCAGGCGCAGCGACACGCGCAGGCTCTGCGTGCTCACGTCGCGGTCGGTCTCGACCACCACGGCACGGGTCCCGTGCGCGGCGACGAGGGCCAGCTTGCCCTTGTGCCCGATGTTGACCCGGAGTCCGCGGCGCTCGAGGCGCGCGGCGAGATCCACCAGCATCGGCTCCGAGTAGTCGTCGCGGTCGCTCGGCTGGACGCGGTCCTCCGCCTCCTGCAGCACCTGCGCGAGCGCGACCATGCCGTAGCGCATGCGCGACTCGTCGATGTCGCCCGGGCGGAAGCACGAGACGATGTCCATCGAGCGGCGGGCACGGGTCATCCCGACCGCCAGCAGGCGCTCTCCACCCGGCTCCGCGAGAGCGCCGAAGTTCGACAGCAGGCGGCCGTGGGGCGTCCGGCCGTAGCCGATCGAGAAGATGACGCGGTCACGGCTCTGCGCGACCGACTGCTCCAGCGTCACGACGGCGAAGGGCTCGGGCCGGTCGCCGAGGATGAAGTCGCTCAGGTCGGTGCGCTTGGCGAAGGCCGTCAGCACCGCCTGCTGCACCCGCACGGCGTGGCGAGGGCTCGCGGTGATGACCATCAGCGACTCGCGCGGACGGATCACCGCGTGCTCGAGCACCAGCTCGACCACCTTCGCGACCTCGGCGTCGACGGACTCGACGGCTCCGGAGTCGTTCTCGGGCATGCCGTGCCCGCTCGCGATGTAGTGGAAGCGGAGCGAGTCGTGTCCGAGGAAGGAGCCGGCCCAGGGCAGGGAGTCGATGCGGCCGCCGTAGAAGCGGCGGTTGACCAGCTCGGCCAGGTCCTCGCCGCCCGCGCGGTAGCTGCGGGTGAGCGTGACGGTGTTGAGCAGCTCGCCGAGTCGGGCGAGCGCCGACTGGGCGTGCAGCGCCTCCACGTCGGTCCGCGAGGCGGTGGAGCCGAACTCCGGCGTCTCGTCGACGCGCAGGCCGAAGGGAGTGGGGGTCTGCGTGACCGGGTCGCCGAACGCGACGACCTGCTTGGCCCGGCGGATCGCTCCGACGTTCTCGGCCAGCGTGGTCGCCCCGGCGTCGACGAGGAACACCGCGTCGAAGGTCGTCTCGGTGCCGATGCGGTGCACCTCGTACGGCGAGGCGAGCCAGGCCGGAGCGAGCACGCGCGAGAGGTGCGGAGCGGCCTTCTGCAGCTCCTGAGGGGTCGTCGCCGCCTCGGTGCGCAGCAGCGCGCGCAGCGCGTCGCGCTCCTGCGGCCAGTCGACGAGCCCGATCTTCCAGGTCTCGGAGAGCTTCCAGGCCAGCAGCTCGGCGCTCGAGGCGGCGTGCGCCTCGTCGACGAGCTTGAAGTCGGCCTCGAGCCGGTCGAGCACGCTCGTGTTGCCGCCGAGCAGCGCACGCTCGTCGGTCAGCATGATCTCGAGCGCCGAGCGCCACCAGGCCAGGTCCAGCTCGCCCGCGACCAGCTCGGCCGGCACGTGGCGGCGCGAGAGGTCGGTGAGCAGCGGGTCCAGGCCCCAGTCGCGCAGGGTGGCGAGGAGGGTCGTCCGCTCCTGGAGGTTGGCCAGCACCTCGCTGTCCTCGGCGAGGCCGGACACCATCGAGGCCAGCTCCGCGAGAGGGAGCGAGGCGAGCTGCAGGTTCGTCCCGCGGCGGCCGAGCGGCTCGTCGAGGCGGCTCAGCTGGTCGGTCACCTGCTGGTAGGCCACCTGCACGTCGGCGACGCCGACCGGGACCTCGGGGATCGTGCCGGCGACCGCGTAGCGCTGCCACAGCGTCCGCTGCTGCTGCACCCGGCGGAGCGCCGCGTTCAAGTCGGTGACGTGCGCGCCGGGACGCAGGTACTCGCGGGCGAGCTTCTTCAGGCGCCGGCGGTTGGTGGACGACATCTCGGCTGCCTCGCGGCGCGGCGAGGTGGCGACGATGAGGTCCTGGATCGAGCGGTCGAAGACGGCCGGCTGGAACTTGTCCAGCGTCTCGCGGACGTCCTGCAGCAGACGCAGGTAGATGCCGAGCTCGGCGACCGACTCGAACGGGCGCATCCGCGTCTGGCCGATGACGTCCTGGGCGCGGTCGAGCAGGCGCGGCAGGTCGCGCAGGTGCAGTCGCTTGGCCAGCTCGTGGGCGATCTCGGCGTCGGCGGTGGAGTCGAACTGGGCCCCGTACCAGGGCGAGTCGCCCGGGCCGTAGCGGAACTCGCCCAGGCGTGCCGACTCGATCAGCATCCGGGTCGCCTCGGGGCGGCTGTGCGCGAGAGCGGTGACGGAGCGGCGGTCGAGGCGGGCGGCGGTCGACGGGGGCGTCCGCAGCTGCGAGAGGCGGGCGAGCTCCTCGAGGGCCTGCAGCGCCGAGACGCCGAAGCTCTCGTCGCGCCGGGAGAGCGCGCCGCGGTAGTCGAGCAGCACCTTCCGCAGCCGGAGCAGGGCGTCGTCGATCTCGCTGACGGAGGGGCGCGCCGCCTTCTCATTGCGGCCGATCGACTGGATGAGGTCGCGGCGGAGCGTGCGGGGCCCGACCGCGATGCCGCCCAGGCCCGCCGAGAGCAGGCGCTGGTGGATGCTGTCGAGGCTCGACCGGCGGGCGCTGACGACCAGCACGCGCTTGTGCTGGGCGGCCAGGGCGCCGATCGCGTTGACGATGGTCTGGGTGCCGCCCGTGCCGGGGAGGGTCTTCACGACGAGCGAGTTGCCGGCCGCGATGTTCGCGATCACCTGCTCCTGCTCGGCGTCCGCGTCGAGGAGGAGGTTGTCGGTCGCCGGAGGACGCTCGTCCTGCGGGATGATCGACGCCACCTTCTGCGACTGCTGCAGCGCCCGCTTGGCGGCCGGGTTCCCGGCGACGGCGTCGAGGACGGGGTGCTCGAGCATCCGGGCGTCGCGGAGCATGTCGCCCGCCACGTCGGCGAAGCTCGAGACCACGAGGCGCGGGTGCACGGCGAACCACGGCAGGTGCGAGGTCAGGCCGCGCAGCTGGTCGATGACCGGCTGCGGCTTGAAGACGCCGTTCTGCACGGCCAGCTCGACGAACTGCTCGGGGTCGATCGTGATGCCGAACTGCTGCTTGAGGGCGCGCGCGAGCTGCGGGTTGAAGTAGGGCTGGCCCTTGAGCTTGAGCTCGAAGTCGCGGCCGTAGCGGCGGATGGCGAGCGGGCGGAGGAGCACGGGAGCGGTGAACTCCGTGTCGCCGGCGCGCCACTGGGCGAGGCCGATGGCGAGGTGGACGCCCTCGATGCCGCGGACCGAGCGCAGCTCGATCCCCTTGTCGGTGATCGCGCCCGCGGCGTTCTTCGCGGTGCGCAGGGCGAGCTCGTCGCGGATGAGCGAGGAGAGGAGCGTCGTCTTGCCCGAGATGAACGGGGGCAGCCCGCCGGGGTGCGTGGTCGAGAGCTCGATGCGCGTCCGGGGCGAGTCCACGAAGTGGAGCAGGGGCGACGGACCGCCGACCTTGGCGAGCTCGTCGCGCCACGACTGCCACACCGGATCGGCCACGTTGCCGCCCTGGTAGCCGGCCTCGCCGCTCGTCACCTGCACGGGAGAGGTCGCCGTCGGGGAGAGCCGATGCGCGGACGCCTCCCCCTGGTCACCGGATTCGGGTGAGGTCGCCACCGGTCCGGCTCCTGGGAAATCGTCGACTCGTTGCACACGGACACCCTAAACCGGGCACCTCCGAAAGGCCGTAGCGACGCGGGTCGGCGGCACGGCACCTCCGTACGGCTCACCGGGCCGGAGCATCGGAGGAACGCGGAGCCCAGGGTCGGATCGGCGAGCGCGCCCGCCCGATCGGGGCGGGCGGGGGGCTCAGGAGGGCCAGACGGCCAGGGGCGGCGCCGTCTCGACCCGGCGCTCGTCGCCGACCACGCGGATCCGGCTGCTCACGCGGTCGTGCCCGGCGGCAGCGGCGACCGCGGTCATGACGAGCTGAGCGTGGTCGCGCGCGAGATGCCCGAAGGCGCTCCGCAGATCGACGGGACGGCCGGTGGCGAGCGACACGGCGATGCGGGCGACCGCCTCCTCCGAGAGGTCGAGGAGGCACGCCTGCTCGGCGAGGACGGCGAAGTCGATCCGCGGCGCGGCCTCCGTGGCGGCACCGGCCGCCCACGGGTGCTCGGGGCGGAGGCATCCGGCGCGGACGAGGAGCTGCTCCGCGGCCTCGAGGCCGGGCCCGGCGAGGACGGGGATCATGCCGCGGTCCGCTCGGCGCGGCGCCCGGAGGCGCGGACCCCGACGGACACGACGGCCGACAGCAGGCAGGCGACGCCGGCGATCAGCGGCGCGAGCCAGCCGAGGACGCTCATCTCGTCGACGTCCGTGCCGAAGTACTGCCAGTGCGCGATGGCGTAGACGAAGAGGGAGAAGAAGCAGAGCGCGACGCCCGTGAGCGCCGACACCAGGTCTGCCGGACGGACGAGGGGCTCGTGCTCCGCCGAGGCGGCCTGCTCGATCGCGGGCTCGGAGAGGGCGGCGGCCGGGACCTGCGGGAGGGTCGCGGTGGCGGGGTGCTGCGTCATGTCTCGAGGGAACCAGCCGCGCGGTGTCACGGTCGTCACTCGCTGGCATGACGTCCTGAGCCGAGCGGATGGTGGCGCGATCGGCCGGTCAGGGAGCGACGGGGACGTCCGCTCGAGCCGGTCGGCGTCCGAGCGACGACTGGAACCGCAGCAGGTACCCGTCGGGATCGGCCACCACCAGCTGACGGACGCCCGCCTCCTCCGCTCCGACCCGGTACCAGCGGGTCTCGAGCGGCGAGAACAGCGGCGTCCCGCCCTCGGCGAGCGCCGCCGCCGTCCGGTCCGCGTCGTCGACGTGCAGCTGCAGGTTCATCCCCCGGCCGAACGGGCGCTCCAGCGGTGCCGCGATCCAGTTGCGGCCCCGCCCCGCCTCTTCGAGCATCACGTGCGCGGAGCCGAGGACCAGGTACGCGAAGCCCTCCTCAGGCCGGGCGTAGTGGATCCGGGACCCGCAGGGACCGCACCAGAATCCCAGGCTCCGGCGAGGTCGGCGACGAGCAGCTCGGGGACGAGATCGGGATCGGCCATCCGCGCGGTCTACGCCTCGGCGCCCTCGGGGCGCTTCGTGCGGCCCGGGAGCAGGAGCAGGCCCGAGACGCCCACGACGATCAGCAGGATGGCCGCGACCGTGACGAAGGAGGCCAGCGCCAGCACGGGCATGATGATCGTCAGGACGCCCGCGATGACCGAGGCGATCCCTGCCGCGATCGGCAGCCACGCGGGGCCGGCGACGGTGCGGCCGCTGGTGATGCTCGAGACGCCGTCGAGGATCCAGCCCGCGCCGATCACGAGGCCCAGGACGCTCAGCGACTCGAACGGGTTCGACAGGCACAGGATGCCCGCGACCAGGATCAGGGCGCCGAGCAGGCCCGCGAGCCAGCGCACCCGGGCATCGAGCCGCGAGGCGGTGAAGGCCAGCAGCAGGCGGAAGACGCCCGCGGCGATCAGGTGGATGCCGAAGACGATGGCGACGGTCAGCAGCGTCGGACCGGGGATCAGGACGGCGATGACGCCGAGCACGATCGCGATCAGCGAGACGGCGATGATCCACCAGCGCTCGACGGAGGTGCGGGACATCGTGGGCGCGGCGGTCTCGGACATGGCGTTCCTTCGCGTCGGGGAGTGCGGACCCCTCGAACGTTAGGGCACCCGGGCGGGGTGGCGCGGGGCCTTGCGCCCGCCCGCCCGAGGACGCAGGTCAGTGGCGCGATCCGGAGCGCGCCGCGGCACGGTGCCGCCGCACGCGGCGCACCACGAGCGCGAGCAGCAGCACGCCGAACGCGCTGTAGATGATCGCGTCGAGCACGCCCGCATACTGGTCGACGAGCTCGTACTGCGTGCCGAGGGCCGCGCCGAGGCCGATCAGCAGGCCGTTCCAGATGCCGGAGCCGAGGATCGTCAGTCCCGAGAACAGCAGCAGGTTCATCCGCTCGGCCCCCGCGGGGAGCGAGATGAGGCTGCGCACGCCCGGGATGAGGCGACCGAAGAGGACCGCCCAGGTGCCGTGCCGGCGGAACCAGCCGACCGCCTTCTCGAAGTCCTCGCGGTCGACCAGCGGGAGCTTGGAGAGCAGGCGGATCGAGCGCTCCGTGCCGATGCGGTGGCCGAGCGCGTAGAGGATCAGGCCGCCGAGGTAGGCGCCGAGGGTCGCCGTGATCACGACCAGCACCAGGTTCATCCGGCCCTGCTGGGCGAGGAAGCCGGCCAGCGGCAGCACGAGCTCGCTCGGGATCGGCGGGAACACCGTCTCGATCAGCGTCAGCAGGCCGACGCCCGCCTCTCCGAGCGCGGCGATCACCCGCGCGGCGACGCCGACGAGTCCGGAGAGCTCGTCGATGCTGTCGGAGGAGGAGGCGGTCGCCACGGAGGCGGGGGCGAGGGCGAGGGTCGCGATCGTCATGACTGAGAAGCTACTCAGTCCGCCGCGCGCGCACCTGGGAATCCGGCGGCCCGCTCAGGGGCGGCCGGTGAGCACGACGGTGTCCGATCCCTGCAGCCGCACCTCGACCGAGGCGATCTCGGACAGCGGGAGCCCGGTGGCGAGGCTGGGCTCCATCGTCGTCCCCGGCGCGCTCGTCCACGATCCGACGGCCTCGGTGCCGCCCGAGGTGTCCGTGACGTAGAGGACGTAGCCGGCCGAGCCCGCGTACTGCTCGGCCGTGTCGGCCCAGCTGCAGTCCATGTCGATCCGCGTGCCCCACTGCTGCGGCACGAACCGCACGGAGGCCTCGACGGGGACGCCCGGAGCCGCGGCGAGCGAGACGGTCGAGCCGACGGTCTCGACGGGGGCGAGGGACGGGCCGATCGCGAGCGGCAGGGCGACGGCGGCGGCGGCCGAGACGCCCGCGGCGGCGAGCACCAGGCCCGCGATGCGCAGCCGCGTCCGGCGGCGGACGGAGTCGGTGGCCGCGGCGAGGCGGGTCAGCAGTGCCGCCGGAGCCGGATCGCCGGCCGCCTCCGGCTCCTCGACCAGGCGCACCGCCTCGTCCTGGGGCAGGTGGGCCAGCAGGCCCGGCAGCGGGACGAACTCGGCGAGGGAGTCGCGGCAGCCGGGGCAGGCGCGCAGGTGCAGCTCGTACTCGCGGCGGTCGGCGGCGGTCAGGGATCCGAGGAGGTACGCGGCGTCCCAGTCGCGGAAGGGGTCGTCGTGCCGGTCGTCGGAGGAGGGGTCGCGGTTCACAGCTCCGTCACCCCCCGCTCCTGCAGTGCGAGCTTGAGGGCCCGCATCCCGTAGTGCATCCGAGACTTGACGGTGCCCGGGGCGATCCCCAGCAGCGCGGCGATCTCGGTGACCGTGCGGCCGCCGTAGTAGGCGTGCACGATGACGGCGCGGTGGTCGTGGCTCAGTCCGCTGAGCGCGTCCGAGAGCAGCCAGGCGTCGAGCACCTGGTCGGTGCGGTCGGCGGTCGGGCGCTCGGGGACCTCGTCCGTGCCCAGCTCCCGGGCGTAGCGGGCGCTGCGGCGGTCGTCGATGACGAGGTTCCGGGCCACGGTGTAGAGCCAGGAGCGGGCGGCGGCCTCGCCCTGGGCGAGGATCTCGGGGTGCTTCCAGGCGCGCAGCAGCGCCTCCTGAACGACGTCCTCCGCCATCTGGCGGTCGCCGGTCAGGCGCAGCACGAACCGCCAGAGCGCGCTGGCGTGCTCGTCGTGCAGCGCACGCAGCATCTGGGCCTGATCCTCGGACATCTCCACCTCTTCCTGCACCAACGTAACGGGGGCCCGAACGGTTCAGCCGGTTCGCGCGAGCGGCCCCACTCTGGTACTCCGGAGTCGATGACCTTCCCCGATGCCGACGACGCCGCCCGCGTGCGCTCCTTCCTCCGCGACAACCGCTCGCGGATGCTCGACGACGTCCGGCACCTCGTGATGATCGAGAGCCCCAGCGACTCCCTCGAGGCGCTCGGCGAGCTGCACGCCTTCCTGGTGCACTGGGTGGGAGAGCGGCTCGGGCACGACGCCGACGTGCAGCACCGGCGTGCGCAGGACGCGCCGACCGCGACCAGCTGGACCGTCCCGGCGAGCGGCGGCGCGAGACCGCACCGGGGCACGCGTCCGTTCGTGGCGCTGCTCGGCCACTACGACACGGTGTGGCCCCTGGGCACGACCCGCTCCTGGCCCTTCGCCGTCGACGGCGACCGCCTGAGCGGACCGGGCAGCTACGACATGAAGGCCGGGCTGGTGCAGATGGTGTGGCTGGTGGCCGCGCTCCGCCACGCCGGCGTCCCGCATCCGGCCGTCCGCCTGGTGATGAGCGGGGACGAGGAGATCGGCAGCGCCGCCTCCCGCCCGTTCCTGGAGCGGCAGTGCGTGGGCGCCGACGCGGTCCTGGTGTTCGAGGGCGCGATCGGCGACGCGGTCAAGACGGCGCGCAAGGGCATCGGGCGCTTCGTGATCGACGTGGTCGGGGTCGAGGCGCACGCCGGGGTCGAGCCGGAGAAGGGGGCGAGCGCGATCCACGAGCTCGGCTCGCTGATCCCGCGGGTGCTGGCGATCGCGCGGGAGGAGAAGGGCACCTCGGTCAACATCGGAGTGGTCTCCGGCGGCTCGCGGGTCAACGTGACGACGGCCCGCGTGCGCCTGGAGCTGGAGGCGCGGATCCGCGGATCCGCCGAGGCCGCCCGCGTCGAGGCCGAGCTCGACGCGCTCGCCGCCGCCGACCCGCGCATCCGGCTGGAGGTGCGCGGCTCCTGGGAGCGGCCCGTCTTCGAGCGGACCGCCTCCGTCGCCGCGCTCTACCGCAGGGCCGAGCGGGTCGCGAAGCGGATCGACGTCCCCCTCCGCGAGATCGCGGTCGGCGGGGCGAGCGACGGCAACCTCGTCGCCGCGCTGGGCCTGCCGGTCCTCGACGGGCTCGGCGCCCCGGGCGAGGGTGCGCACGCGCGCAGCGAGGCGATCGGCATCGAGGGCATGCTGGAGCGGACGGCGCTCGCCGCGCTGCTGGTCGCCAGCTTCGGCGACGAGCACTGACCGGCTGCAGAGGAAGGACGAGCGGATGACCCTGTACGAATCGCGCCCCGTGGGCGTCGTGATCGAGGCTCCGGCCGCGGAGGTGTACGCCTTCGTCTCCGACCCGGCGAACCTCCCGCGGTGGGCCGCGGGCCTCGCCTCCTCCGCGCTCGAGCAGGTCGACGGACGCTGGTTCGCCGACTCGCCGATGGGCCGGGTCGAGGTGCGCTTCGCCCCGCAGAACCCGTTCGGCGTCGCGGACCACGAGGTCACGCTCCCCGACGGGACGGTGGTGGACAATCCGCTCCGGGTGCTCGTGAACGGGGACGGCGCCGAGGTGGCCTTCACCGTGCGGCGGCGCCCCGGGATGAGCCTCGACGACTGGGACGAGGACTGCGCGCGGGTCGCGGACGACCTCGAATCGCTCCGGCTGCTGTTCGAGCGCGGGGCGCTGTAGGTTCGTCACAGCTCCGGCGCAGGGCCGGCACCCGTGAGAACGAGGACGCGATGACCTCCCCCGATCGTCCGAGCACCCGCCCCGCAAGCGGCATCGAGCTCAACGGCCTCGACACGATCCAGGAGTCGGAGCGGCACGGCCGCCCCCGCGACCTGTTCTGGCCGTGGTTCGCCGCGAACGTGTCCGTGCTCGGGCTGAGCTACGGCTCCTTCCTCCTCGGCTTCGGCCTCTCCTTCGGGCAGGCGACGCTCGTCAGCGTGATCGGGATCGTCGTCTCGTTCCTCTTCTGCGGTCTGGTCGCCGTCGCCGGCAAGCGCGGCTCCGCCCCCACGATGGTGCTCAGCCGGGCGGCCTTCGGGGTCGACGGCAACCGCCTCGTCTCGGTGATCTCCTGGCTGCTCACGGTGGGCTGGGAGACGGTGCTGGCCTCCCTCGCGGTGCTCGCGACGGCGACGGTGTTCGAGGAGTTCGGCTGGGACGGGGGCGTGCTCACCAAGGTGGTCGCGCTGATCGTGGTCGCCGCGCTCATCGTGATCGCCGGGATCGCGGGCTTCCGCCTGATCATGCGGCTCCAGCTCGCGATCACCGTCGCGACCGCCGTGCTGACCGTGGTCTACGTCGTGCTCGTCCTCGACCGGATCGACCTCGCCGCCGTCGGCGCCCTGCCCGCGGGCTCGGCCGCCGCGGTCATCGGCGGGCTCGTGTTCATGATGACCGGCTTCGGGCTGGGCTGGGTGAACGCCGCGGCCGACTACTCCCGCTACCTCCCCCGCGGTGCCCGCACGAGCGGAGTGATCGCGTGGACGACGATCGGCGGAGCGGTCGCGCCCGTCGTGCTGGTGGTCGTCGGCCTGCTGCTGGCCGGCTCCTCGCAGGAGCTCTCGGACGCGATCGCCGCGGACCCGATCGGAGCGCTCGCCGGGATCCTGCCGACCTGGTTCCTGCTCCCCTTCATCGTCGTCGCGCTGCTCGGCCTGATCGGCGGGGCCGTGATGGACATCTACTCCTCGGGCCTGGCACTGCTCAGCACGGGGCTCAAGGTCTCGCGGCCAGTGGCCGCAGGGATCGACGGCGTGCTGATGGTCCTCGGAGCGGTCTACGTCGTGTTCGTCGCGGGCGACTTCCTCGGCCCGTTCCAGGGCTTCCTGATCACCCTCGGCGTGCCGATCGCGGTATGGCTCGGCGTGTTCCTCGCCGATCTCCTCCTCCGCCGGCGCGACTACGACCAGGAAGCCCTGTACGACTCCCGCGGCCGCTACGGCAGCGTCTCGGCGGTCCCCGTGGCCCTCGTGCTGATCGGCGCCGTCGTCGGCTGGGGCCTGGTGGTCAACTACTCCCCCGGGTTCGAGTGGGAGGGCTACCTCCTCGGCCCGCTCGGCGGCCGCGACGGCGACTGGGCCGGCGCCAACCTCGGCGTCCTCGTGGCGCTCGTGATCGGCTTCGCGGGAACGCTCGCCCTCTCGCGCGGGGCCGTCCGCCGCCAGGAGGCCTCGGCGTGAGCCTGCTCGTCGCGATCGACCTGCAGCACGTCTTCGCCGACGCCGAGTCGCCGTGGGGATCCGGCGGATTCGAGCGCGCGGCCGAGGGGACCCGCCGGCTCCTCCCGGCGTTCGGCGAGCGGGTCGTGACCACCCGCTTCGTCGCCCCGGAGCGGCCCGCCGGCGCGTGGATCCCCTACTACCGCGAATGGCCGTTCGCGCTCGTCCCCGAGAGCGACCGGCTCTACGAGCTCGTGGCCGGGTTCGAGGGCCACCGCACGATCACCGCCACGACCTTCGGCAAGTGGGGGCCCGAGCTCGAGGCCGAGCTCGACGACTCCCGCGAGCTCGTGCTCACCGGCGTCTCGACCGACTGCTGCGTGCTCTCGACGGCGCTGGCGGCCGCGGACGCCGGAGTGCGGGTCAGGGTCGCCGCGGACGCCTGCGCGGGCGCCTCCGAGGCCGACCACCAGCGCGCGCTCGACGCCATGTCCCTGTACGCGCCGCTGATCGAGATCACGACCGTGGACGCGGTGCTGGCGGACCTGCGCGCCCGGGGCTGAGACCGCGGTCGGGACGCGAGCCGCTTGCGCCAGTCGGCCCCGCGCGTCGCGGGGCGACCCCGTCACCCGGCATGATGTCGGCATGTCCTCCACCGACGAGCGCGTCAGCCCGGCTTCCCGCACCCTGGTCATCGGCGAGGCGCTGATCGACATCGTCGAGCGCGACGGCAGCGCCACGGAGCACGTCGGCGGCTCCCCGGCCAACGTCGCCCTCACGCTCGCCCGACTCGGGCGACCCGCGACCCTCGTCACCGACATCGCCGACGACGAGCGCGGCCGCCGCATCAGCGCCCACCTCGAGGCCTCCGGCGTGGAGGTCCGGCACGGCGACTCGGAGCGCACCAGCACCGCTCGGGCGGTCCTCGCCGCGGACGGGTCGGCCCGCTACGTCTTCGACCTCTCCTGGAACCCGCCGGCGGCGGACCCGGAGGGCGCCTCCCACGTCCACACCGGTTCCATCGCGATCTTCCTCGAGCCGGGCGGATCCGCCGTGCTCGAGCTCCTCGAGGCTCTGCCCGCCGGAGTGACGGCGAGCGTCGACGCGAACATCCGCCCGGCTCTGGTCGGCGCGCACGCCGAGGCGCTCGCGCGCTTCGAGCGGATCGCCGCCGCGTGCGAGGTCGTGAAGCTCAGCGACGAGGACGCGGAGTGGCTCTACCCGACGATGCAGCTCGACGAGGTCCTCAGCCGGCTGCTCTCCCTCGGGTCGCAGCTCGCGGTCGTCACACGCGGCGCGGAGGGACTTCTGCTGGCCTCGGCCGTCACGCGGGTGACCGTGCCCGCCGCCCGGATCGTGGTGGCGGACACGATCGGCGCCGGCGACTCCGCGATGGGCGCGATCCTCGACGAGGCGTTCCGCCAGGGCCTCGGCGCCGCGAACGGGATGCTCCTCGACGGCCCCGCCCTTCACGCGATCGGCCGTCACGCCGCGCACGTCGCCGGCATCACGACCTCCCGCTCCGGCGCGAACCCGCCCACCCGCGACGAGCTCTGAGGGCCGGGGGCGGGCCTTCTGCAGGACGCCCCTGGTGCTCGCGTCGGGACGCGGAGATACTGGGCGCACCTCGACGGAAAGGCGTGCCGTGCCCACTTCACTGAGCCCCTACATCGGCTTCGACGGCTCCGCGCAGGAGGCGATGGAGTTCTACCGGGACGTCCTCGGCGGCGAGCTCAGCTCCAGCCGCTTCGGCGACTTCGGGATGAGCGCGGATCCGGCCGACCAGGACCGGATCATGCACGCCCAGCTCGTCACGCCGAGCGGGATGATCCTGATGGGCTCCGACTCCCCCTCCTCGAGCCCGGCCGAGAGCGGCGCCCGCATCACGATCGCGCTCTTCGGCGACGACGACGCCGAGCTGAGCGGCTACTGGGACGGCCTGGCCGAGGGCGGCACGGTCGTCGAGCCGCTGGTCGCCTCGCCCTGGGGCGACCGCTTCGGGATGCTGGTCGACCGCTACGGCGTCGGCTGGATGGTGAACATCGCCGCTCCGCCGGCCTGACGCTCCTCCCCAGCACGGGATCGGGGTACGCCTCCCCCCGGGTGCGTCCACCCGTCCCGCCGGACGCCGCGGCGGGCGCAGAATGGAGGGGCCGCTCCCGCTCCGGGGGCCGTCCCACCTCTCACGAAGGCTGCAGATGACGATCACGCTCGGGTACAAGGCATCGGCGGAGCAGTTCGGCGCCCGGGAGCTCGTCGAGCTCGCGGTCGGCGCCGAGCGGCACGGCTTCGAGACCGCGGTCGTCTCGGACCACTTCCAGCCGTGGCGGCACACGGGCGGGCACGCGCCGTTCTCCCTCGCCTGGCTCGCCGCGGCCGGTGAGCGCACCTCCACCATCACCCTCGGCACCTCCGTCATGACCCCGCACTACCGCTACAACCCCGCCGTCATCGCCCAGGCGTTCGGCACGCTCGGCGTGCTCTACCCCGAGCGGATCATGCTCGGCGTCGGCACCGGCGAGGCGCTGAACGAGGTCGCCACCGGCTATCAGGGCGCGGGCGAGCAGACCTGGCCCGACTTCAAGGAGCGCTTCGCCCGCCTGCGCGAGGCCGTGCGGCTGATGCGCGCGCTGTGGGCGGGCGACCGCGTCACCTTCGACGGCGAGTACTACTCCACGCACGAGGCGTCGATCTACGACAAGCCCGAGAGCGGCGTGCCGGTCTACATCGCGGCGGGCGGCCCCGTCGTCGCCAAGTACGCCGGCCGGGCGGGCGACGGCTTCATTTGCACGTCGGGCAAGGGCATGGAGCTCTACACCGAGAAGCTGCTCCCCGCCGTCGAGGCGGGCGCCGCGGCGGCCGATCGCCACTCCTCGACCATCGACCGCATGATCGAGATCAAGCTCTCCTACGATCCCGATCCGGCGCTCGCGCTCGAGAACACGCGCTTCTGGGCGCCGCTCTCGCTGTCGCCCGAGCAGAAGCACTCGCTGACCGATCCGGTCGACATGGAGCGCGCCGCCGACGAGCTGCCGATCGAGCAGGTCGCGAAGCGCTGGATCGTCGGCTCCGACCCCGAGGAGACGGTCGCGCAGATCAAGCCCTACGTCGACGCGGGCTTCACCCACCTGGTCTTCCACGCCCCGGGCGACGACCAGCAGCGCTTCTTCGACGCCTTCGAGCGCGACCTCGCGCCGCGGCTGCGCGCGCTCTGACCTCCCGCCTCCGCCACGACCCCCTTCGGAAGGGCCGCTCCCGCATGACCACGGCCACCCTGCTCGCCCGGCTCGACCGCGGCGAGGCGTTGACGCGCGTGACCGCCGAGGAGCTCCTCGGCGCGCGCGGCGACGACCTCGACCTGCTGCTGGAGGCCGCCGGCCGCCTGCGCGACGACGGACTCGCCCGCCGCGGACGGCCCGGCGTCGTCACCTACTCGCGGAAGGTCTTCGTCCCGCTGACCAAGCTCTGCCGCGACCGGTGCCACTACTGCGTCTTCGTGGAGACACCGGGCGGGCTCGCGGCCAAGCGCGAGTCGACCTTCATGGAGCCGGAGGAGATCCTCGAGGTCGCCCGCGCCGGTGCCGCGCTCGGCTGCAAGGAGGCCCTGTTCACGCTCGGCGACCGTCCGGAAGACCGGTGGCCGGTCGCCCGCGCCTGGCTCGCCGAGCACGGCTACGCCTCGACGCTCGAGTACGTGCGCGCCATGGCCGTCCTGGTGATGAGCGAGACGGGCATGGTCACGCACCTGAACCCCGGCGTGATGTCGTGGGCCGAGCTGCAGCGGCTCCGCCCGGTCGCGCCCTCGATGGGCATGATGCTCGAGACGACCGCCGAGCGCCTCTGGTCCGAGAAGGGCGGCGTGCACTACGGCTCCCCGGACAAGGACCCGGCGCTGCGCCTGCGCGTGCTCGAGGACGCGGGCCGCAGCCGCATCCCCTTCACCACCGGCGTGCTGCTGGGCATCGGCGAGAACGCGGCGGAGCGGGCGGACGCCCTCTTCGCGATCCGCGAGTCCCACGAGCGGTGGGGCCACGTGCAGGAGTGCATCGTCCAGAACTTCCGCGCGAAGCCGCGGACGGCCATGCAGAACGAGGTCGACCTCGAGCTGCAGGAGTACGTGGCCAACGTCGCGGTCGCGCGCCTCGTGCTGGGCGCCGAGGCGACGATCCAAGCGCCGCCGAACCTCACCGACGAGCAGGAGCTCGGGCTGCTGCTGCGCGCCGGGGTCGACGACTGGGGCGGTGTCAGCCCGCTCACGGCGGATCACGTGAATCCGGAGCGCCCCTGGCCGAACATCGACGACCTCGCGCGGCTCACCGCGGCGGCCGGCTACCGGCTGCACGAGCGGCTGACCGCCCACCCGCAGTACCTCCGCGACTCGGCCACCTGGATCGATCCGCGCGTCGCTCCCTACGTCGAGGCACTCGCCGACCGCGGGACCTGGCTCGCCGACGAGGCGGCGGCGGTCCTCCCCCGGCCCTACCGCGACTCGCTCGACCCCCTGCCCCGACCGGTCGCGCCCGCCCTCGGCGCCGTGCTCGCCCGGGCGGAGACGGACCCCGCCGGTCTCGAGGACGCCGACTACCTCGCCCTGCTCGCAGCCGACGGCGACGACCTCGACGCCCTCTCCGCTCTGGCGGACGACCTGCGGCACGACGCCGCCGGCGACGAGGTCTCGGTCGTCGTGAACCGCAACATCGACACCTCGCTCTGGGGAGTCGGCGATCTGACCGTCGAGCGGCTGGAGGAGCTCGCCGACGAGGCGGTCGCGCTCGGCGCCACCGAGCTCTGCCTCCAGGGCGCGATCGGACCGGAGCACCCGGGCGACGATCTGCTGCTGATCGTCCGCACGCTGAAGCAGCGGCAGCCCTCGCTGCACCTGCACGCCTACCGGCCCGGCGAGATCCTCGAGGTCGCCCGGCGTACGGGCCGAACCCTGCCCGAGATGCTCGACGCTCTGCGCGAGGCCGGCGTGGACTCCGTCCCGGGGACCGCCGCCCGCATCCTCGACGACGACGTCCGCGCCGTCCTGAGCGAGGGGACGGACCCGACCGTGGCCGAGTGGCGGGAGGCGATCACGGCCGCGCACCGCAGCGGCCTCCGCTCCACCTCGACCATGGTCTACGGACACGTCGAGACCCCCGAGCAGCAGCTCGCGCACCTGCGCACGCTCGCGGCGATACAGGACGAGACGGGCGGCTTCACCGAGTTCATCGCGATGCCCTTCGTCCCGGCGGAGGCGCCTCCTTCCGTGGTGCGCGCGAGCCGGGGCGGGCCGACCCTCCGCGAGACCCGCGCCGTGCACGCCGTCGCACGGCTCATCCTCCACGGCCGGATCGCCCACGTGCAGACCGCCTGGACCAAGCTCGGACTGCATGCGGCGCAGGTCCTCCTCCGCGGCGGGGCGGACGACCTCGGCGGCCTGCTGCTCGACGGGGCCCTGCGGCCCGAGGCCGGAGCGGAGGCCTACCGCTCGCTCGACATCGCGACCGTCGCCCGGCTGAGCGGCGAGATCGGCCGCGGCTGGCGCCAGCGCACCACGACGTACGGCGTGGTCGCGCCGGAGAGGGCGCTGCGGGCGGAGCCCGTCGCAGCGGCGGGTCCTCAGCGGATGCGCCTCCCGGTCCGCGGGACCCGCCGGGCGTCATGACCCGCTCCGAGTACCTGCGGCGCCAGGCCGAGCTGGTCCGGGAGGAGCGGATCGAGTCGGACAGCGCCACCGTGCGGCTGCTGACCGCGGGCGCCGGGAGCCCGCGCGCGGTCCTGCTGCTGACCGGCGTCGGCCGGGGCGCGCGGAGCGACACCGGGCTGCTGCTGCCGATGCTGGCGCGGCGCCACCGCGTCGCCGCGCTCGAGCTCGCCGATCTCGGCGACCCCTGGCTCGACGGACCCGCCGCGGTCCGCGCCTCCCTGGACGCGCTCGGCGCCGAGGAGGCCGTCCTGATCGGCCACTCGCTCGGAGCCGCCGTGGCCCTCGCCGCGGGCGATCGGCGGGTGCGCGCCCTCGCCCTCGTGGCCGGATGGCTGCGCCCGACGGAGCGCCTCCTCCGCACGGCGCGCCTCTGGCCGATGCTGCCGCCCGACGCGCAGGAGGAGGCCGCTCGGCTCCTCGCCGTCCGCTCGGCCACCACCTCCTCCCCGTGGGGCGCCGACGCCGCCAGGATGCTCGCCGCCTCCGCCCGGGCCGACGTCGCTGCGGCCGCTATGGACTGCCGGGTTCCCGCCCTCGTGGTCGGCTGCTCCGCCGATGCCGTCGCAGGAGTCGAGGGCGCCGAGGCCCTGCTCGGCGCGATCGACGACGCCCGCTACGCCGTCCTCGACGCCGGTCACGCGGTGCTCGCCGAGCGGCCCGCCGAGCTCCTCGCCGTCCTCGAGCACTTCCTCGCCGATCCGCACCGCGACCCGGCGGGCAGCGTCCTGGCGAGGACGACGGTCTGATGGACGTCGACGTCGTCGTGATCGGCGCCGGGTTCGCCGGCCTCGGAGCCGCGGTCCGCCTGGAGCGCAGCGGCGGGACCTCGTTCGTCGTGCTGGAGCGCGCCGAGCGGATCGGCGGGACCTGGCGGGACAACGTCTACCCCGGGGTCTCCTGCGACATCCCCTCGCACCTCTACTCCTACTCCTTCGCCCCCGAGGCCGACTGGTCGGCGTTCTACGCCCCCGGGGCCGAGATCCAGGCCTACCTCGAGCGCGTCGTCGAGAAGGAGGGCCTGGCGCCCCGGCTCCGGCTGGGGACCGAGGTGCTCGAGGCGGTCTTCGACGAGGAGGCGCACCGCTGGCGGGTGCGCACCTCCCGGGGCGACTACTCTGCCGCGGTCCTCCTCGTCTGCGCGGGGCGCCTCTCCGAGCCACGCCTCCCGGCCGTACCGGGCCTGGATTCGTTCGCGGGTCCTGCCTTCCACTCCGCCCGCTGGCGGGACGACGTCGATCTCGACGGGAAGCGCGTCGGCATCGTCGGCTCGGGAGCCTCCGCCGTGCAGATCGTGCCGCACCTCGCCGAGCGCGCCGCCGAGGTGGTGCTCTTCCAGCGCTCGGCCCCGTACGTCGTCCCCCGCCGGAACCGCCCGTACCCGCCGGAGGAGCGCCGAACCCTCTCCCGCGCGCCCGGGGCCCTGGCGAGGCTCCGCGAGGAGCTGTTCTGGCGCGCCGAGCTCGGCTTCGCCGGCCGCGTCGCCGTGCCCGAGGCCATCGACCGGCTGCGGGCGGAGGCGCTCGGCCACCTCGAGGCGCAGATCATCGATCCCGCGCTCCGCGCCGTGCTGACTCCGGACTACGAGATCGGCTGCAAGCGCGTGCTCCTCTCGGACGACTACTACCCCGCTCTCGCGCAGCCGCACGTCCGCGTCGTCCCCGGTCCGCTCCGGCGCGTCGAGGAGGGCGCCGCGCTCGGCGACGACGGCGTCCCGCACGGGGTCGACGTGCTCGTCGTCGCGACCGGCTTCCACTCCACGCGGCCGCCCTTCGCCCGGCGCATCCGCGGCCGCGGCGGCGTCCTCCTCGCTGACCGCTGGGCCGACGGCATGGTCGCGTACGAGTCGACCGCGGTCCACGGGTTCCCGAGCCTCTTCGTCGTCAACGGCCCCAACGCGAGCCTCGGCCACAACTCCGCGGTGCACATGATCGAGACGCAGATCGACTACGTGCTCGGCGCGCTCGACCACCTCGCGGTCTCCGGCGCCGACCGGCTCGAGGTCACCGCCGAGGCCGAGGCCGCCTCCGTCGCCCGCCTCGACGCCCTCAGCGCCGACACCGTCTGGACCAACGGCGGCTGCGAGAGCTGGTACCTGGACGACAACCGGCGACTCACCCTGCTCTGGCCCGACTTCGCCTTCGCCTTCCGCGAGGAGCTCGGCCGGTTCGACCCCTCGGCCTACACGACCTGACCGCGGCTCGCTATCGTGACCGCATGACCGACCGCGTGCTCTCTCCCGAACCGCCCGCCGACGGTGCGAAGCCGAAGGGACCGGCCTCGTACTTCCCGAGCATCGAGAAGACCTACGACCGTCCCGTCCAGGACTGGCTGGACCTCGCCGACGAGCGTCTGCGCTCCGAGCCGCACATGCAGGTCGTCACCTGGCTGAAGACCGAGCACGGCCTGGGCCACGGCCACGCCAACGCGATCGTCGCCTACGTCCGGGCCGCCCGCGCCTGACCGGTCCGCCCGTCGTCCGCACAGGCTAGGCCCGCCGGCCTCCCCGGACCACCCGTCGTCGGCGCCCGCGCCGTCCGGGGATAATCGGGGCATGCGCGAAGACGACGATGTCGATCTGGTGATCGACGCGTGGGCCGGGGCCCTGCCCGACCTCGATTTCGCGCCTCTGGACGTCGTCTCCCGCCTCCGCCGCCTCAGCCCGCGCGTGCAGGAGGTTCGGCGGCAGTCCTTCGCCGTCAGCGATCTCGCCCCGTGGGAGTTCGAGCTCCTCTCGCTGCTGCGGCAGCGCGGGGAGGGCGGGATGACGCCCTCGGCCCTGGCCACGCACCTCGCGCTGTCCAGCGGCAACCTCGCCAGCCGCGTCGACCGCCTCGGGGCCCGCGGGCTCGTGGTCCGCGAGCAGAACGCCGCCGACTCGCGCAGCAAGATCGTCTCGCTCACCCCGCGGGGCACGAAGCGGGTCGACGAGGCGATGCGCAATCTCGTCGCCGCCGAGGGCGAGGTGCTCGCCGACCTGGACGCCGCGCAGGTGTCGGTCCTCATCGAGTGCCTGCGGCGGATCAGCGACACCCTCGACCGACTGCAATGAGGCGCTACGCCCGACGAGCCTGAGAGGTCAAGCCCGTTCGGAGAGACGGGCACCGGACGTAGCGTGAAGCGTGCACGGTCGAGGCGTCAGCCACCCGTGCGGATGATCGCGAAAGCGGAGAGCACCATGACACAGATTTCTTCTATCCAACCCGCGCGATGGAGCCGGAACGGAGTCAGGATCGTCGTCGTCCCCGGGGCGGAGCTGCCCCGGTTCCGACTCGAGATCGACGCCCGACTGACCACCGCGCCCTCCCTCGTCCCCACCGGACCCTTCTCGACCGTCGAGGAGGCCGAGCGGGCCGCCGAGGTCGCCGCCGGCCTGCTGGGGGCGAAGATCCCGGCCTGAGTGCACACCCGCCGAGACGGCCGGATCAGCCCGCGAGCTCCGCGAGCGATCCGGTCGGGACCGCGATCCACCCCTCGGCCTCCGCCGCCTCCTGCAGTTCGGGAGGCACCGGCAGGGTCGCGCCCAGGGCGTGGGCGCGGGCGTTGAGAGCGGCGACGACGGCGTCGAACGCGTCGTCGGAGCGGCTCATCAGCGCGAGCGCGGGCGCCGGCGCATCGAGCCAGGGTGCGGCCCGTCGCAGCGACTCCGCGGCGAGCGCCACGGCCTCCGGTCGCGTCTTGTACCCCGTGGTGTCCACTCCCCAGAGCCGCAGCGCCGCCGCCGGGTACGCCTCGACGAGCCGTCCGCGCCCGGAGCGGTCGACGTCCTCCCCGCTCGCGGCGAAGGCGTCGAGCAGCTCCGCGCAGCGCATCGCGGTCATCCCGAGCCGGTCGGTCGAGACGCTGAGCGGCCAGCGGCCGGTGACCTCGCGCGCCACCCGGTCCGTCTCGCGGTACGCGAGGCGGCGGCGCCAGTCGCGTCCCGCGAGCGTCCGCGGCGAGACCTCCCGTCGCGTGTGCGCGGAGACGAACGCCGCGAACTCCACCGGCCAGCCGAACGCGCAGTCGATCCCGATGACCGCCGCGTCCCGTGACGCATCGACGATCGTCGCGTCCTCGGCGCCGAGTACGAGCGAGCGGACGACGGCCCGGCCGCCGGAGAACTCGAGGGCGGCGAGAGCGGTGCGCACCGGCTCCGCAGCGAGGTCGACACCGATCGTGAGCACGGGGACAGGGTAGGCGCTCTGGCGCTACGCTCGAGCGATGACGCCGCCCGCTCCCTCCTCCCGGGCGGAGTCGGCCCGCGTGCCGGTCGCGCTCCTCCGCCTCCTCGTGGCCGCCGCCGTTCTGGTGGCCGTGATCGCGACGGCCGTCGACACCGCCTCTCGGACGCCGCTGAACCCGTTCAACTTCTTCGGCTTCTTCACCATCCAGAGCAACATCGTGCTGGCCGTCGTGCTCGGAGCCACCGCCGTGCTCGCGCTCCGCCGCCGTCCCGCGCCCGGCGGGCTCCTACTGGTGCGGGGTGCCTTCACCGGGTACATCATCGTCGTCGGCCTCGTGTACAACACCCTCCTCACCGATGTGGCGGGCGGAGTGGCGCTGCCGTGGGCCAACACCGTCATGCACGTGCTGTTCCCCGTCTACGGACTGCTCGACTGGCTGCTGCTCGCGGATCGCCCTCCGCTGCCGTGGCGCAGGCTCTGGCTGGTCGTGGTCTACCCGATCGTCTGGCTCGTCGTGGTGCTGATCCGCGGAGCGACGGACGGCTGGGTGCCCTATCCGTTCCTGGATCCCGCGACCGGGTACGGGCAGGTGTCGGTGTTCGTCGTCGGGATCGCGGTCGCGTTCCTCGCGTCGGGGGCGCTGGTCTGGGCGATGAGCCGGCTGCGGATCGTGCCGGTGGCGGGCGGCTGAGAGGACGCTCGCCTTCCAGACGGTTCCGCCCGCCGGACGACCGGATCCGCTGCCGTCGCGCACATCCGGCCCGTTCTGGGGTCACCCGTTCGGGGTCATCCGGGGCGCCGCTCCCCTAGCGTCAGCACCGACGGCTCCCCCACCGTCCTCCCCCTCGAGAACGGTCCCCCATGAGCC
>NZ_PSVB01000015.1:0-82334 GCF_002932165.1 Rathayibacter sp. AY1F8 | reverse complement strand
GTCTCCGCGCGGGTCGCCGCCCCCGATTCCGAGGCGCCGACCGGCCCCGAGGGCGGCGACCCGCGCGGAGACCGGCCGTGATCCCGCTCGGCCGGGTCCCCGACGCGCACGCCTGCTCCCGAGCGGGCTGCCCGCGGACGGCGACGTTCGCGATCGAGTGGAGGAACCCGAGGATCCACGCGGAGGACCGTCGGAAGACCTGGCTGGCCTGCGGCGAGCACCGGGAGTTCCTGCGCGAGTTCCTCCTCGCCCGCGGCTTCCCGCTCGAGGTGAAGCCGCTCTACAAGGTCGACCGCGGAGCGGAACGATGAGCGGCGACGCGCCCCGTCCCTCCTGGCGCTTCGTCTTCTCGCGACGCTGGTTCGGCTACCTCGCTCTCGCGATCGTCTTCGCCGTCGCCTGCGTGCTGCTCTCGCGCTGGCAGGTCGCGCGGCTCGACCAGGCCGCCTCGACCAACCGGCTGGTCACCGCGAACTGGACCGCCGACCCGGTGGCGCTCGACGGGCTGCTCCCCGCCGACTCCACGTGGGACGACGCGCTCGAGTACCGCCCGGTCGAGGTCACCGGCGTCTACGAGACGCAGGGGCAGACCCTCGTCCGCAACCGGCCCTACAACGGCAACCCCGGCTTCGAGATCCTGACGCCGCTGCGGCTCGACGACGGCAGCGTGTTCGTCGTCGACCGCGGCTGGGTCCCCGTCGGCTCGACCCAGGACTCCCCCGACGCGATCCCCGTGCCGCCCGAGGGGGAGGTGACCGTCGTCGCCCGCCTGAAGCCCGCGGAGGGACGGATCGACGGACGCTCCGCACCGGCCGGCCAGATCGCCACGATCCAGCTCGACGACCTGTCGACGCAGCTGGACGAGCCCCTGCGGACCTCGGCGTACGGCCTGCTGGTCGCCGAGGCGCCGGCGCCGGTCGACGCTCCCCCGCTGGCCGCGATCAAGCCGGTCGCCGACGAGGGCCTGCACATCAGCTACGCCGTCCAGTGGGTGCTGTTCGCCGTCATGGGCTTCGGCGGGCTCGGCTGGGCGATCCGCCACGAGTACCGCATCCGCAACGCCGACGACCCCGAGGTCGTCGCGGCCGAGGAGCGGCGCGAGGAGCGCCGCCGACGCCGCGGCCGCAGCGACTCCGAGGTCGAGGACGAGCTGCTCGACGCCCGCTAGGCGAGCGTGATCAGGTCGAGGTAGTCGGCCGCCCAGTGGTCCTCGGTGCCCTCCGGCATGATCAGGACGCGCTCGGGGTTCAGCGCCTCGACGGCTCCCTCGTCGTGGCTGACCAGGACGACCGCGCCCTCGTAGTGCGCGAGCGCGTCGAGGATCTCCTCGCGGCTCGCGGGGTCGAGGTTGTTGGTGGGCTCGTCGAGCAGGAGCACGTTCGCGCCCGAGACCACGATCATCGCCAGGGCGAGACGGGTCTTCTCTCCGCCGGAGAGGACCCCGGCCGGCTTGTGCGAGTCGTCCCCGGTGAACAGGAACGAGCCCAGGACCCGGCGCGCCTCGGTCTCGGTGAGGTTCGGGCTGGAGGAGACCATGTTCTCGAGCACCGAGCGCTTGACGTCGATCGTCTCGTGCTCCTGCGCGTAGTAGCCGATCCGGAGGCCGTGCCCGGCCTCGATCACTCCGGTGTCGGGCTGGTCCACGCCGCCCAGGATGCGCAGGAGCGTCGTCTTGCCCGCTCCGTTGAGCCCCAGGATGACGACCTTGGAGCCGCGGTCGATCGCGAGGTCGACGGCGGTGAAGATCTCGAGCGAGCCGTAGCTCTTCGACAGGTTCTGAGCCTGCAGAGGGGTGCGACCGCAGGCGGACGGGGTCGGGAACCGGAGCTTCGCGACGCGGTCGACCGCACGGACCTCCTCGAGCCCGCTGAGCATGCGCTCGGCACGCGCGACCATCTGGTGCGCCGCTGCGGCCTTCGAGGCCTTCGCGCCGAACTTGGCGGCCTGCAGCTGGAGGGCGCCGGCCTTCTTCTCGACGTTGACCCGCTCCTTCTTGCGGCGCTCCTCGTCGGCGGCGCGCTGGCGCTGGTAGTTCTTCCAGTTCATGTTGTAGACGTCGATGACCTGGCGGTTGGCGTCGAGGTAGAAGACGCGGTTCACTGTCTCGCCGACCAGCTCGATGTCGTGGCTGATCACGATGAAGCCGCCGCGGTAGTTCTTGAGGAACTCGCGGAGCCAGACGACGGAGTCGGCGTCGAGGTGGTTCGTCGGCTCGTCGAGGATCAGCGTGCTCGCGTCGGAGAAGAGGATGCGCGCGAGCTCGATGCGGCGCCGCTGGCCACCGGAGAGCGTCTTGAGCGGCTGGTCGAGGATCCGGTCGGGGAGGTTGAGGTTGCTCGCGATCGACGCGGCCTCCGCCTCAGCCGCGTATCCGCCGAGGGAGAGGAAGCGATCCGTGAGGTTGCCGTACTTCTTCATGCCGGCCTCGCTCACGGAGGTGTCGCTGCTCGACATCGCGACCGTCGCCTCCTGCATGCCGAGCACCAGCTGCCCCAGCCCGCGGGCGTCGAGGATGCGGGTGCGCGCGAGCTCCTCCGGGTCGCCGGAGCGCGGGTCCTGAGGGAGGTAGCCGATCTCGCCGCCGCGGTCGACCGTGCCCTTCGAGGCGATGAGGTCGCCCGCGAGGACCTTGGTCAGCGTCGTCTTCCCCGCCCCGTTGCGGCCGACGAGGCCGACCTTGTCGCCGTCGCCCACCCGGAAGGAGACGTTCTCCATCAGGAGTCGGGCGCCGACTCGGAGTTCGAGGTCGTGCACGCTGAGCACAGTGCTGTCCGTTCCCGCCAAGAAATGGCGTTCGGTTCGGGAGGAGTGGGGCAAGGGGCCGCGATGCGGCAGCCCCCTAGTATATTTCCTGAGCCGCGGGGCGGATCCACGTCCGCTCACCGCGGACGCGCTCGCTCCTCGCTCTCGGGCGACCAGGACTCTCGGAGATCACCCATGTCCCCTTCCTCTTCCGCCCTCCCGCGCCCGGTCCTCGCCGACCGGCTCGTCACCCGCTCCGTCGCGACCGACGCCCTGCTGGTGCTCGCGGGTGCAGGTCTCACCGCGGCGATGGCGCAGCTGTTCATCCCGATGTGGCCGGTCCCCTTCACGGGCCAGACCTTCGCGGTCCTCCTGGTCGGCACGACGCTCGGCGCACTCCGCGGCGCGCTGTCCATGCTCGTGTACGCGCTCGTCGGCGCTCTCGGCGCCCCGGTCTTCACCGAGGGCTCGCACGGTTGGGCGGTCCTCGCGGGTCCCACCGGCGGCTACATCGTCGGCTTCGTCCTCGCGTCGATCGTCACCGGGTGGCTCGCCCAGCGGCAGTGGGACCGTCGCGTCCTCGGCACGCTGGTGACCTTCCTCGCCGGCACCGCCACCATCTACCTCGTCGGCCTGCCCTGGCTGGCCGCCGCCCTCGCCTCGCTGGGGCTGCCAGCCGACCTCGGCTCCGTCCTCTCCGCGGGACTCGTGCCCTTCCTGGTCGGCGACGCGCTCAAGGCGCTGGTCGCTGCCGCGCTGCTCCCCACCACCTGGGCGATGCTCTCGCGACGCTCGCGCTGAGCGGTCGCACGGACGCCGAAGGGCCGGGAGGACGATTCCTCCCGGCCCTTCGGCGTCCGGCAGAGGTCGAGCCGCCCGGTCCTCCTGCTCGACCTCGGTGGGCACCTCCACCGACTCGACCGGCGGGGACGACGACGGCCCTCGACGCCGGAGTCGACCCGCCCGGCCGTTCCGACTCCACGACGGACTGCGACAGGCTGAAGACGACAGGAACGCCGAAGGGCCGGGAGGACGACTCCTCCCGGCCCTTCGGCGTCGGTGTGCAGCGGCTAGATCGAGAAGCCGAGTGCGCGCATCATGTCGCGCCCGTCCTCGGTGATCCGGTCGGGACCCCACGGCGGCATCCAGACCCAGTTGATCCGGAACGCCTCGACGATGCCGTCGAGCGACTCGGCGGTCTGCTCCTCGAGCACGTCGGTCAGCGGGCAGCCCGCCGAGGTGAGGGTCATGTGGATGACGAGGGCGTCGTTCTCGTCGTCCCAGCCCAGGTCGTAGATGAGTCCCAGGTCGACCACGTTGACCCCGAGCTCGGGGTCCATGACGTCCTTGAGGGCCTCCTCGACCTGGTCGAAGAGCTTCGGCTCGAGAGTGGTGACCGCCATGATCAGACCGTCGCCGAGGTCAGGAAGCGGTCGTAGCCCTCGTCCTCGAGCCGGGTGGCGAGCTCCTTGCCGCCCTGCTCGGCGACGCGGCCAGCGACGAAGACGTGGACGAAGTCGGGCTGGATGTAGCGCAGGATCCGCGTGTAGTGCGTGATCAGCAGCACGCCGAGACCGGTGCTCTGGTGGGCGCGGTTGACTCCCTCCGACACGATCTTGAGCGCGTCGACGTCGAGGCCGGAGTCGGTCTCGTCGAGGACGGCGAACTGCGGGGCGAGCAGCTCGAGCTGGAGGATCTCGTTGCGCTTCTTCTCGCCGCCCGAGAAGCCCTCGTTGACGTTGCGCGCCGCGAAGGACGAGTCCATGCGGAGGTTCGCCATCGCCGACTTGACGTCCTTCGTCCACGTGCGGATCGCGGGCGCCTCTCCGGCGATCGCGGTCTTGGCAGTGCGGAGGAAGTTGGTGTTGGTCACACCGGGGATCTCGACCGGGTACTGCATGGCGAGGAAGAGGCCCGCGCGGGCGCGCTCGTCGACGGACATGTCGAGGACCTCGACGCCGTCGAGGGTGATCGAGCCGCCGTCGACGTGGTACTTGGGGTGTCCCGCGATCGTGTACGCGAGGGTGGACTTGCCGGACCCGTTGGGGCCCATGATCGCGTGGATCTCACCCTGGTTGATGGTGAGATCGACACCGCGGAGGATCTGCTTGGTCCCCTGCTCGGTCTCGACACTGACGTGGAGATCGCTGATCTGGAGAACGGACATTCAGACTTCCTTCGTGACGGTCGGGTCGATGTAGACGTCGCCGTCGATGATCTCGACGACGAAGACGGGGACCGGCTCGTAGGCCGGGAGGTTCAGGGGGGTGCCGGTGCGGAGGGAGAACTGTGAGCCGTGCGCCCAGCACTCGAGGCTGTCGCCCTCGACGAAGCCCTCGGAGAGCGAGATCTCGCCGTGGGTGCAGGTGTCGCCGATGGCGTGGATCTCGCCGGCGGAGTCCTGCACGACCGCGATCGCGACTCCGTCGACCTCGACCCGCATGGCCTGGTTGGGGATCAGCTCGGAGACCGAGCAGATCATCGCGGCGTTGCTCATGCGCTGACCGCCGCTCCGCGGGAGGAGCCGGTCTGGCCGGCGCTGCCGGCGAGCTCCGCCTCGATCGCGAGCTGCAGGCGGTCCTCGAGCTCGGCGACCTTGATCTGCTGCACGATCTCGCTGAGGAACCCGCGCACGACCAGGCGTCGCGCCTCGTCCTCACGGATCCCGCGGGACTGCAGGTAGAAGAGCTGCTCGTCGTCGAAGCGGCCGGTCGCCGAGGCGTGCCCCGCTCCGGCGATGTCACCGGTCTCGATCTCGAGGTTCGGGATGGAGTCGGCGCGCGTGCCGTCCGAGAGGACGAGGTTGCGGTTCTGTTCGTAGCTGTCGGTGCCGGTGGCGCTGTTGCGGATCAGGACGTCGCCGATCCAGACGGTGCGCGCGCCCTCGCCCTGCAGCGCGCCCTTGTAGGTCACGCGGCTGCGGGTGTCGGGGGCGTCGTGGTCGACGTACACCTGCTGCTCGAGGTGCTGGCCGCCGTCGGCGAAGTACAGACCGAAGAGCTCGCCGTCCGCTCCGCGCTCAACGAGGTGCGCCGAGGGGTTCACCCGGACGATGGAGCCGCCGAGGGTGACCACGATGTGCTTCACCTTCGCGTCGCGTCCGACCCGCACGAAGTGGTTGGCCAGGTGCCGGGCGTCGTCCGCCCACTCCTGCACGGTGACGACGGTGAGCTGCGCGCCCTCGCCGACGAGGATCTCCACGTTCTCCGCGAGGGAGGCCTCCCCCTCGTTCTGCAGCACGACGACGGCGCGGGCGTAGGGCGCCGCCTCGATGATCGTGTGCGCGGCGCGGGGTGCGGAGCCGAGGCTCGAGCGGACGAGGGTGGCGACCTTCTCGTCCTCGCCCGTCACGCGGACGGCAAGGGCCTTCTCGAAGCTCGACCAGGCGTTCGCGGCGGCGCGGTCCTCGGGGAGGCCGGCGGTGCCGATCCGCTGGTCGTCGCGGCCGACCCACGAGACGTCGACACCGTCCACCGCCGCGTGCTCGAGGGGGGCGGGCGAGCCGTCTAGCGCGCCGTCGATCAGATCGCCGAGGCGGGCGACGGGCGTCAGCTTCCAGGCGATCTCGCGGCCGGTGACGGCCTCGAAGGCCTCGACGTCGGCCGACGCGAAGCGCTCGGAGCGCGTCTGCACGGGCGTGAACGCCCCGTCGGAGTGGGCGCTGATGCCCAGGCGCTCAGCGGCGGCCGCGCCGTCGATCTCGGGGGTCGCGGCGCTCGTGGGGACCGTCATCTGGCGGTGGTTCCTTTCGATGGGTGCGGGGCGCCCCGTCCGGGCGCCCCTTCGAGGGGGGAGGCGGGCGTCAACCGACGCTGCCCTCCATCCCCATCTCGATGAGCTTGTTCAGCTCGAGGGCGTACTCCATGGGCAGCTCGCGCGCGATCGGCTCGATAAAGCCGCGGACGATCATGGCCATCGCCTCGTCCTCCGGCAGGCCGCGCGACATCAGGTAGAAGAGCTGCTCCTCGCTGACCTTCGACACCGTCGCCTCGTGGCCGAGCTGCACGTCGTCGACACGGATGTCGATCGCCGGGTAGGTGTCGGAGCGCGAGATGGTGTCGACCAGGAGGGCGTCGCAGCGCACGGTGTTCGCCGAGTGGTGCGCGTTCGCGTCCACCCGGACCTCGCCTCGGTATCCGGCGCGACCGCCGCCGCGGGCGATCGACTTCGAGACGATCGACGACTGCGTGTACGGCGCCATGTGGACCATCTTCGCGCCGGCGTCCTGGTGCTGGCCGGGGCCCGCGAACGCGACGGAGAGGGTCTCGCCCTTGGCGTGCTCGCCGACCAGGAAGATCGACGGGTACTTCATCGTGACCTTGGAGCCGATGTTGCCGTCGATCCACTCCATCGTCGCGCCCTCGTGCGCGATCGCGCGCTTGGTGACGAGGTTGTAGACGTTGTTCGACCAGTTCTGGATCGTCGTGTAGCGCACGCGGGCGTTCTTCTTCACGATGATCTCGACCACGGCCGAGTGCAGCGAGTCCGACTTGTAGATCGGAGCCGTGCAGCCCTCGATGTAGTGGACGTAGCTGTCCTCGTCCGCGATGATCAGGGTCCGCTCGAACTGGCCCATGTTCTCGGTGTTGATCCGGAAGTAGGCCTGCAGCGGGATGTCCACGTGGACGCCCTTGGGGACGTACACGAAGGAGCCGCCGGACCAGACCGCGGTGTTCAGCGCCGCGAACTTGTTGTCGCCCGCGGGGATGACGGTGCCGAAGTACTCCTCGAAGATCTCGGGGTGCTCGCGCAGCGCCGTGTCGGTGTCCATGAAGATGACGCCCTGCTCCTCCAGGTCCTCGCGGATCTGGTGGTAGACGACCTCGGACTCGTACTGGGCCGCGACGCCGCCGACGAGGCGCTGGCGCTCCGCCTCCGGGATGCCGAGCTTCTCGTACGTGTTCTTGATGTCGTCCGGGAGGTCGTCCCAGGTCTGCGCCTGCTTCTCGGTGGAGCGGACGAAGTACTTGATGTTGTCGAAGTCGATGTCCGACAGGTCGGCGCCCCACGTCGGCATGGGCTTGCGCTCGAAGAGCTTCAGGGCCTTCATGCGGCGGTCGCGCATCCAGGCGGGCTCGTTCTTGAGCGCGGAGATGTCGGAGACGACCTCGGGCGAGATGCCGCGTCGCGCGGAGGCTCCGGCGGAGTCCGAGTCGGACCAGCCGAACTCGTAGACGCCCAGGCTCTCGAGCTCGGGGCGGTCGATCAGGATGTCTGACATGTGTACCTCGTTTCCTACCCACTGCTAACCGGTCGGGTCCCGGAGTCATTCCCCCGGGGGTGGCCCGCGGGTGCTCTCCGGCCGGTCGCGCGATCGATCTGATGCGCGGAGCGGATGATGTGCGTCCCTGGATTCCGGAGGTGTGCGTCGGCGCTCCATCGGGCCGTGTGCGGATCACGTGCGCAGGGTACGTCGAACCGTGACCAGCTTCTCATTCTACCGGCGTCCGCCGTTCAGCGGAACCTCCGCACCTGGGTGTCGGCCGGGCACCGGTGACGTGCCTCCAGACGCGCATGGCCATACCAGTGTCGGTGGTCCGTGATTCGGTTCCGCCATGACGAACGACGCATCGACCCCGATCCCCGCACGACTCGTGACCGCACTGGTGGGCGCCGGCCTGCCGACCGGACCCGCACGGGCGTTCGGCCCTCTCGCCCGCGCGATCGCGGCCGACCTCCCGCTGCGGGCGCTCCCCCGCGTGCTCCTGCGCCTCCGGCGGCACCTGCTCTCCGCCGAGCCGGAGCCCGCGGTCAGGCGGCGGGCTGGAGCTCCTGGGCGGCGTCCCGGCGCTGGGCGCGCACGGTGAACAGCCTCGGGTTGACGTCGAGCAGCACGCGGACCGCGCCGACCCAGATGAGCGCCGAGCCGAGCAGGTGCACCGCGACGAGCGTCTCGGGCAGCGCGGTGAGCGACTGCGCGACCCCGACCAGCGCCTGCAGCACGACGACCACGAGGAAGGCGACCACGCGCCGCCGGGCGAGCTCCGAGCCCGCCGCCCGCGACAGGCGCAGGAGCAGCGCGGCGCCCACGACGAGCACCGCCGTGCCGAGCACGCCGTGGACGACGGTCACGCTCGCCCAGTGGAACTGCATGCGGGGCACCTCCGCGGAGTCGCCGGCGTGCGGGCCGGTCCCCGTCACGAGGGTCCCCACGAGGATCACGAGGAGCGTCAGGCCGACGAGCCCGATGCTGAGCGCCCGCGTCGGGCGGTCAGGCTCGAAGGCCACGGACTGCGAGCGGTGGGCGCGGTGCCACGTCAGTGCGGTGGTGGTGAGGAGGGCGATGGCGAGAACGAAGTGCCCGGCCACGATGTACGGGTTGAGGCCCGAGTGGACGGTCGCGCCGCCCGCGAGGGCGTTCGCGACGACGAGCCAGAACTGCGACCAAGCGAGCCGGGTCATGGTGCGGTCGCGCGGCTTCTGCAGGCGCGCGGCCGTGATCGCCCAGCCCACCGCGACCACGAGGACGCCGGTGAACGCGCGGTTCGTGAACTCGATGAAGCCGTGGATCCCGAGCTCGGGGGTCGAGGTGAGCGAGCCCGGCTCGCACGCCGGCCAGGTGGGGCAGCCGAGGCCCGAGCCGGTCAGCCGGACGACGCCCCCGAAGAAGATGATCAGGATGCTCGCGACGAGCGCCGCGGTGGTCCCCCAGCGCAGTGCGCGCGGACCCAGGGTCACCCGCTCGGCGAGCAAGGAGAACGGCGTCACCATCAGAAGGGGAGCAGCGGGTCGATGCCGACGGCGAGGAAGAGCAGGGTGAGGTATCCGATGGACCCGTGGAACACCCGCATCGGCGAGACGTGCTCGTGACGGATCGCGAGGCTGTAGAGGCGGTGCGTCTCGGCGATGAACCAGACTCCGCTGCCGAGCGCGACCACCGTGTAGAGCACCCCCATTCCGGCGACGGGGATCAGCAGGAGCGAGCAGGCGACGGTGGCCCAGGCGTAGAGGATGACCTGGAGCCCGACGATCGTGCGCCCGCGCACGACGGCCAGCATCGGCACGCCGGCGGCCTGGTAGTCGTCCCGGTACTTCATCGACAGCGGCCAGTAGTGCGGCGGCGTCCAGAGGAAGATGACGGAGAAGAGGATGACGGGGGCCCAGTCGAGCGAGCCGGTGACCGCCGCCCAGCCGATCAGCACCGGCATGCAGCCCGCGATGCCGCCCCACACGATGTTCTGCGGCGTCCGGCGCTTGAGGAAGAGCGTGTAGAACACGACGTAGATCAGGATCGCGGCGAGCGAGAGGCCCGCGGAGAGCCAGTTGGCCGTGAGGCCGAGCCAGACGATCGACAGGACGCCGATCGTGGTCGCGAAGACGAGCGCGGCCCGGTCCGAGATCTCCCCGGTCACGAGCGGCCGGTTCTTCGTCCGGTTCATGATCCGGTCGATGTCGCGGTCGAAGTAGCAGTTGAACGCGCCCGCGGACCCGGCGCTCAGGGCGCCGCCGATCAGGACGTTGAGGACCAGCAGCAGATTGGGGATCCCGCCCTGCGCCAGGATCATCGTCGGAGCAGTCACCACGAGGAGCAGCTCGATCACGCGCGGCTTCGTCAGAGCGACGAAGGCCTTCACCTTGCGCGAGAGGGTCGTCGGCGACGCCCCGTCCCGCTCGACGGCGGTGGTCTCCACGACTGCGTCCATTGCTCCTCTAACGATTCGATGATCCCGAACGAGTGTAATGCGCCCGTCCGGGAGCCGGGCCCGGCGTGCACGCTTGTCCAATCGGACGCAGACATATGCGACCACGCAACCCCCGGTCAGCGGCGCACCCCCCTCCGTATACTCGGGACTGCTCGCCAGAGCGCCCGGCACGCACCCGAGCCCGCCCGACGATCGTCGGCACGGGGCCGAGAGGGCCGTCGCCGGAGCATCGTGTCGAAGTCGTCATGCGGCGTGCTCCACCATGCGAGAGGGCGGACGGTCCCCGTCTGCCCCACGTCTCGAGAAGGGTCAGTACCAAGTGTCAGAACTGCAATGGGAATCCATTGACGAGAAGGCAGTCGACACGGCGAGGGTTCTCGCCGCGGATGCGGTCGAGAAGGTCGGCAACGGCCATCCCGGAACCGCCATGAGCCTCGCGCCCGCCGCCTACCTCCTGTTCCAGAAGGTCATGCGCCGCGATCCGTCCGACGCGACCTGGATCGGCCGCGACCGGTTCATCCTGTCGGTCGGCCACTCCTCGCTGACCCAGTACGTCCAGTTCTACCTGGGCGGCTACGGACTCGAGCTCGACGACCTCAAGGCGCTGCGCACCTGGGGCTCGAAGACCCCGGGCCACCCGGAGTACGGCCACACCGACGGCGTCGAGATCACCACCGGGCCGCTCGGCCAGGGCCTCGCCTCCGCCGTGGGCTTCGCCTACGCCTCGCGCTTCGAGCGCGAGCTGTTCGACCCGGAGGCCGCCGCGGGCACCTCCCCGTTCGACCACTTCGTCTATGTGATCGCCGGCGACGGCGACCTGCAGGAGGGCGTCACCAGCGAGGCCTCCTCGCTGGCCGGCCACCAGAAGCTCGGCAACCTGGTCGTCATCTACGACTCCAACCAGATCTCGATCGAGGACGACACCAACATCGCCTTCACCGAGGACGTCAAGGCGCGCTACGAGGCCTACGACTGGCAGGTCCAGGTCGTCGACTGGAAGAAGACCGGCGAGTACCACGAGGACGTCGCCGAGCTGCACGCCGCGATCGAGGCCGCGAAGGGCGAGACCGACAAGCCGTCGCTCATCATCCTGCGCACCATCATCGGCTGGCCGTCGCCGAAGAAGCAGAACACCGGCAAGATCCACGGCTCCGCCCTGGGCGCCGACGAGCTCCGCGGACTCAAGGAGGTGCTCGGCTTCGACCCCGAGAAGACCTTCGACGTCGCCGACGAGGTCATCGAGCACACCCGCAAGGCCGTCGAGCGCGGCCAGGCCCAGCACGCCGAGTGGGACGAGCAGCTCGCCGCCTGGGCGTCCGCGAACCCCGAGAAGAAGGAGCTGCTCGACCGGGTCCTCTCGGGCGAGCTGCCCGAGGGCGTCCAGGAGGCGCTCCCCGTCTTCGAGCCCGGCAAGGAGGTCTCGACCCGCGCCGCGTCCGGCAAGGTCATCAACGCCCTCGCCGGCGTGATCCCCGAGCTGTGGGGCGGCTCCGCCGACCTCGCCGAGTCGAACAACACGACGATCGAGGGAGCCGGCTCCTTCGTCCCGACGGAGTTCTCGACCCACGAGTGGACCGGGAAGAAGGGCGGCCGCGTGCTGCACTTCGGCATCCGCGAGCACGCCATGGGCGCGATCCTCAACGGGATCGTCCTGCACGGCAACACCCGCCCCTTCGGCGGCACCTTCCTGATCTTCTCCGACTACATGCGCCCGGCGGTCCGTCTCGCCGCGCTCATGAAGGCGCCGGCCATCTACGTCTGGACCCACGACTCCGTGGCGCTCGGCGAGGACGGCCCGACGCACCAGCCGGTCGAGCAGCTGTCGACCCTCCGCGCGATCCCGGGCCTGGACGTCGTCCGCCCCGGCGACGCGAACGAGGTCGCCTACGCCTGGAAGACCATCCTCGAGCGCCGCGAGGGCCCCGCCGGCCTCGCGCTCACCCGTCAGAACATCCCGGTGTTCGAGCGCGGCGAGGGCGACGCGGAGGGCGAGACCTTCGCCTCCGCCGCGAACGTCGCCCGCGGTGCCTACATCCTGGCCGAGGCGCCGGGCGGCACCCCGGACGTGATCTTCATCGCGACCGGCTCCGAGGTCCAGATCGCCGTCGAGGCGCGCGAGGCCCTGAGGAGCGAGGGCGTCAACGCCCGCGTCGTCTCGGCTCCGTCCCTCGAGTGGTTCGAGGAGCAGGACGCCGAGTACCGCGAGAAGGTCCTGCCCTCCTCGGTGAAGGCGCGCGTCTCGATCGAGGCCGGCCTGAGCCTGGGCTGGCAGAAGTACGTCGGCGACGCCGGCCGCTCCGTCTCGATCGAGCACTTCGGCGCCTCGGCCGACTACAAGACCCTGTTCCGCGAGTTCGGGATCACCACCGAGGCGGCACTGTCCGCCGCCAAGGAGTCGCTCGCAGCCTCCTGACCCGAAGGCCGCGTCCACCACGGACGCGGCCTTCGCCGTCGGAGCAGCGGCTCCCCCTCACACCACGCACCACCTACGCAGAAGAAGAAGAGACATGACCGAGAACACCCCCACCGCAGAGCTCTCCGCCGCCGGCGTCAGCATCTGGCTCGACGACCTCTCCCGCTCGCGCATCTCCACCGGAGGGCTGCAGAAGCTCATCGAGGAGAAGAACGTCGTCGGAGTCACCACGAACCCCACGATCTTCGCCGCGGCCCTGACCAACGGCGAGTCCTACGACGCCCAGGTGCGCGAGCTCGCCTCCGCCGGCACCTCGGTGACCGACGCCGTCTTCGAGATCACCACCGACGACGTCGCCGCGGCGTCCGACATCTTCCGCCCGATCTACGACGCGACCAACGGCTACGACGGCCGCGTGTCGATCGAGGTCGAGCCCGGCCTGGCGCACGACGCCCAGGGCACCATCGAGCAGGCCAAGGCCCTCTGGGCCAAGGTCGACCGCCCCAACGCGATGATCAAGATCCCCGCGACCGTCGAGGGCCTCGAGGCCATCACGGAGGTCATCGGCTCCGGCATCTCGGTGAACGTCACCCTGATCTTCTCGCTCGCCCGCTACCGCGCCGTCATCAACGCGTACCTGGCCGGCCTCGAGAAGGCCAAGGACGCCGGCATCGACCTGTCGACCATCCACTCCGTCGCCTCGTTCTTCGTCTCGCGCGTCGACACCGAGATCGACAAGCGCCTCGAGGCCGTCGGCACCGACGAGGCCCGCGCCCTCAAGAGCAAGTCCGGCGTCGCCAACGCGCAGCTGGCCTACGAGGTCTTCGTCGAGGCGTTCGCCACCGAGCGCGCGCTGCTGCTCCAGGAGTCCGGCGCCAACCGCCAGCGCCCCCTCTGGGCCTCGACCGGCGTCAAGTCGACCGACCTCCCCGACACCCTCTACGTGACCGAGCTCGTCGCGGCCGGCGTGGTCAACACGATGCCCGAGAAGACCCTCGAGGCGACCTTCGACCACGGCGTCATCACCGGTGACACCGTCACCGGCTCGTACGCCGACGCGAACGCCGTCCTCGACGCCGTCGCGGCGCAGGGCGTCTCGTACGCCGACGTCACCGAGCTGCTCGAGAAGGAGGGCGTGGAGAAGTTCATCGTCTCCTGGAACGAGCTGCTCGACACTGTCACCGCGGCGCTCGAGGGCGCGAAGGCGCAGGCCTGATCATGGCCATCCAGATCCACGTCAGCGGAGACGCCGAGAAGGCCGTCGACCGCGTCGTCCCGGAGCTCGTCGCCGACGAGGTCGCGTCCGGCATCACCGCCCAGGTCCCCACCCTGTGGGGCGCCGCGGCGGAGGAGGAGGCGGCCAAGCGCCTCGGATGGACCGAGTCGACCACCGTCTCCCGCCCCCTGATCCCCCAGATCCTCGCCCTGCGCGAGGAGTTCCAGGCCAAGGGCGTCGACCACATCGTCCTCGGCGGCATGGGCGGCTCCTCGCTCGCGCCCGAGGTCATCACCCGCACCGCCGGCGTCGAGCTCACCGTGCTCGACTCGACGGCGCCCGGCCAGGTGCTCGCGGCCCTGAACGACCGGCTCGCGTCGACCGCGGTCGTCATCTCCTCGAAGTCCGGCTCGACCGTCGAGACCGCGAGCCAGAAGAAGGCCTACGAGAAGGCGTTCACGGAGGCGGGCATCGATCCGCTCGACCGCATCGTCATCGTGACCGACCCGGGCTCGCCCCTGGACACCTCCTCCCGCGAGGCCGGCTACCGCGTGTTCAACGCCGACCCGAACATCGGCGGGCGCTTCTCGGCGCTCTCCGCGTTCGGCCTCGTGCCGTCCGGGCTCGCCGGCGCCGACATCGAGGCCCTCCTCGACGAGGCGGCCGAGGCCTCCCTCGGGCTCGCCGTGGACTCCCCCGAGAACCCGGGCCTGATCCTCGGAGCGGCGATCGCCGCGACCAGCCCGCGCCGCGACAAGCTCGCGATCGTCGCCGACGGGACCGACATCGTCGGCTTCGCCGACTGGGCGGAGCAGCTCATCGCCGAGTCCACCGGCAAGGACGGCACGGGCATCCTCCCCGTCGTCCTCGGCACGCTGGCCCCCGAGCTCTCGGAGGACCTGCCCGACGTGCAGGTCGTCCGCCTGGTCGAGGACGCCACGGCGCTGCACCTGTTCCCGCGCGACCGCCACGAGGGCGAGATCCTCCTCTCCGGCTCGCTCGGCGCTCAGATGCTGACGTGGGAGTACGCCGTCGCCGTCGCGGGTCGCCTCCTGGGCATCAACCCGTTCGACCAGCCCGACGTCGAGTCGGCGAAGGTCGCGACCCGGGCCCTGCTCGAGAAGCGCCCCGAGCCCGAGGCGCCCGCGTTCACCGACGCGGGCATCGAGGTCACCGGCAGCAGCAGCGTCACCGAGGGCGTCTCGACCGTCGCCGCCGCTGTCGACCGCCTCCTCGCGCAGCTGGGCGACGGCGGCTACGTCTCGATCCAGGCGTACGTCGACCGCCTCGCGCTCCCGCAGCTCGAGGGCGTGCGCGACCTCCTCGCCGCGCAGGCCCAGCGCCCCGTCACCTTCGGGTGGGGCCCGCGCTTCCTGCACTCGACCGGGCAGTACCACAAGGGAGGGGCGCCGACCGGCGTGTTCCTCCAGATCACCGAGCGCTCCGACGTGGACCTCGAGATCCCGGACAGCCCGTTCACCTTCGGCCAGCTCATCCTGGCGCAGGCCGCCGGCGACGCGAGCGTGCTCGCCGAGCACGGCCGGCCGGTGCTGACCCTCACGCTGACCGACCCCGAGGCCGACCTCGAGGCGCTCTTCGAGGCCCTCAACACCTGATCCGACGGGCACGCCGCCGCTGCGCTCTCGAGCGCGCGGCGGCGTGCCCGCGGTCGTCCCGCGACCACTTCCCGGGGCAGCAGCCGGGCCCGCCCGCTCCTCCCCCTCCCTCACCGATAGCAGTGCGCCGGTCCCACCGGCACACAGAAGGACACTGCACATGTCTGTGGACATCACCCCCGAGTTCAATCCGCTGAGGTTGAGCTTCGACCGCCGGTTGAACCGGATCGCCGGGCCGAGCGGCCTCGTCATCTTCGGCGTGACCGGCGACCTCTCCCGCAAGAAGCTCATGCCCGCGGTCTACGATCTCGCCAACCGCGGCCTCCTGCCTCCCGGCTTCGCCCTCGTCGGATTCGCCCGGCGCGACTGGGACGACCAGGACTTCGAGCAGGTCGTCCACGACTCCGTGAAGAAGCACGCCCGCACCGAGTTCCACGAGGAGGTCTGGGCGCAGCTCGCGCAGGGCATCCGGTTCGTGCAGGGCGAGTTCGACGACCCCGAGGCGTTCGCCCGCCTGAAGACGACCGTCGACGACCTCGACCGCGAGCGCGGCACGAACGGCAACTTCGCCTTCTACCTCTCGATCCCCCCGAAGTCCTTCCCGCAGGTCACCGAGCAGCTGCGCAGCTCCGGCCTCGCCGAGCAGAAGGACGGCCAGTGGCGCCGCGTCGTCATCGAGAAGCCGTTCGGCAGCGACCTGAAGACGGCTCGCGAGCTGAACGACGTCGTCGAGTCGGTCTTCCCGCCCGACTCCGTCTTCCGGATCGACCACTACCTCGGCAAGGAGACGGTCCAGAACATCCTGGCCCTCCGCTTCGCCAACATGATGTACGAGCCGCTCTGGAACTCGAACTACGTCGACCACGTGCAGATCACCATGGCCGAGGACATCGGCGTGGGCGGGCGCGCGGGCTACTACGACGGCATCGGAGCGGCGCGCGACGTCATCCAGAACCACCTGCTGCAGCTGCTCGCCCTGACCGCCATGGAGGAGCCGATCTCGTTCGACGCGGCCGACCTCCGTGCGGAGAAGGAGAAGGTCCTCGCGGCCGTCCGCCTCCCCGCCGACCTCTCCACCGCGACCGCCCGCGGGCAGTACGCCGGCGGCTGGCAGGGCGGCGAGAAGGTGCTCGGCTTCCTCGAGGAGGACGGCATGAGCCCCACCTCGACCACCGAGACCTACGCCGCCATGCGCCTGGACATCGGCACCCGACGCTGGGCCGGCGTGCCGTTCTACCTGCGGGCCGGCAAGCGCCTCGGCCGCCGCGTCACCGAGATCGCGGTCGTGTTCAAGCGGGCACCGAAGCAGCTCTTCGCCGAGAGCCAGACCACGTCGCTGGGCCAGAACGCGCTCGTCATCCGGGTCCAGCCCGACGAGGGCGTCACCATGCGCTTCGGCTCGAAGGTGCCCGGCGCCGGCATGCAGGTGCGCGACGTGACGATGGACTTCGGCTACGGCCACGCGTTCACCGAGGCGAGTCCCGAGGCCTACGAGCGTCTCATCCTCGACGTCCTCCTGGGCGAGCCGCCGCTCTTCCCCCGGCACGAGGAGGTCGAGCTGTCCTGGAAGATCCTCGACCCGATCGAGGAGTTCTGGGCCACGCAGGGCCAGCCCGAGCAGTACCGCCCCGGAACCTGGGGCCCCGATTCCGCCGACGAGCTCCTCGCCCGCGACGGCCGCACCTGGAGGCGTCCATGATCGTCGATCTGCCCGACACCACGACGAGCGAGGTCTCGAAGACCCTCGTCAAGATCCGCGAGGAGGGCGGCGCCGTCGCCCTCGGCCGCGTCCTCACCCTCATCATCGCGACCTCCCGGGGTCACGAGGAGGAGGCCATCGAAGCCGCGAACGACGCGTCCCGCGAGCACCCGATGCGCGTCATCGTGGTCTCGAAAGACGACGGCACCACCACGGTCCCGGTCGACGCGACGGCGCGGGTCGACGCGCAGATCCGGGTCGGAGGCGACGCCGGCGCGAGCGAGGTCGTCGTGCTCCGTCCCTACGGGGACGCGGCCGAGGACGAGGAGAGCCTGGTCACGGGCCTGCTCCTCCCCGACGCCCCCGTCGTGGCCTGGTGGCCGAACAGCGCTCCGGACAACGCCTCCGCGTCCCCGATCGGCCGGATCGCCACCCGGCGGATCACCGACGCGTCGGCCCAGTCGAACCCGGCGGAGGCGCTGCACCACCTCGCCTCCACCTATGCCCCCGGCGACACCGACTTCGCCTGGACCCGCCTCACCCTCTGGCGCGCGCAGCTCGCAGCCGTGCTCGACCAGCCGCCCTACGAGCCGATCACGGCCGTCGAGGTCTCGGGCGCGCCCGACTCCCCCTCGACGATCCTGCTCGCCGCCTGGCTGCAGCTCGAGCTCGACATCCCCGTCGACCACGAGCTCACGATCAGCGCCACCGGGTCCAGCGGGATCCACGGCGTGCGGCTCATCCGCGACTCCGGAGTGATCGAGCTCGAGCGCTCGGTGCCCAACGTCGCGACGCTCACGCAGCCCGATCAGCCGGTCCACGACATCTCGCTCCCCCGCCGCAGCCTCCGGGACTGCCTGGCGGAGGAGCTGCGCCGGCTCGACCCGGATGACCTGTACGGTGAAGTGATCTCGCGCGGGGTCGACATGCTCACTGAGAAGGCCGAGGCCCGCAGCGCCTCCTGAGGCGTGGGCGCCCGTCCAGGGCGCCCACGCCTCAGAGCTTTCCGACACGGAGCCGAACCCCGCCGATCGGCACCCGAACCCGAAGGAGTCCCCTGAGATGACCACCGAACGCCGCGTGCTGGTCCACCGCGACAAGCAGACCCTCGCCGGCTCGGTCGCCGCCCGGTTCCTCACCAAGACGATCGACGTCCTCGACGACCTGGGTTCGGCGAACGTCGTGCTCACCGGAGGGACGATGGGAGCCGCCACGCTCAAGGAGATCGGCTCCTCCTCCGCCGCCGGCAACGTGGACTGGTCGCGCGTGCACTTCTGGTGGGGCGATGAGCGCTGGGTGCCCCGCGGCCACGAGGACCGCAACGACGTCCAGGCGGGGGACCTCTTCAGCGTCCTCGACGTGCCGGCGGCGAACGTGCACTCTTACCCGGCCTCGGACGAGGGTCTGGACCTCGACGGCGCCGCCGCTGCCTACGACGCGGAGCTGCGCGAGCACGCCTCCGAGGGGCGCGACTACCCGCGCTTCGACATCACCTTCCTCGGTGTCGGGCCGGACGGGCACATCGCGTCGCTGTTCCCCGAGCGCTCCGCGATCCGCTCCACGACTCCCGGCGTCCTCGCCGTACGCAACTCGCCGAAGCCGCCGCCGGAGCGCCTCACCCTCACGCTGCCGCTGATCAACCAGTCGGACCGCATCTGGATGGTGCTCGCCGGCGCCGACAAGGCCTCGGCCCTGGGCCTCGCGCTCGCGGGTGCCAGCACGAACGAGGTGCCCGCGTCGGGCGCGTTCGGTCGCAAGCGCACGGTGTTCTTCGTCGACCAGGAGGCTGCGGCCGAGGTCCCCGAGTCGCTCATCGCTCCGAGCTACTGAGGCCGGTCCGGAAACGACGGAAGGCCCGTCCCCAGAGGGGGCGGGCCTTCCGTCGTTCGTCGTGCGGTGAGGATCAGGACGGGGTCGCGGTGCCTCGTCGGGCGCGCAGCTGCTGCAGCGCCTCCTCGAGGAGCTGAGCCGCCTCGGCCTCGGTGCGGCGCTCCTTTACGTAGGCGAGGTGCGTCTTGTAGGGCTCGGTCTTCGCGACCTGGGGCGGGTTCGCCCGGTCGCGGCCCGCGGGGAGACCGGACTGCGGGGAGTCGATCACCTCGGGTATCTCGTCCTCGGGGAGGGCCGCCGAGAAGTGGCGCACCGTCTCATTGCCGAGAGCGTCCCAGTAGGAGACCGCGACGCGCTCCGCGTGGAAGCCCCGGTCCTGCTCGCCCATGGGTCCTGCGCCGACGCGCGAACCGCGGATTGCACTGCCGCCTGATGCCATTGCGAGTACCCCTATGCTCCGGTGGTGAACTTGGTGATGAGTCCGAGCACCACGATGCAGGCCAGCCAGACGACGCCCAGGATCACGGTGATGCGGTTGAGGTTGCGCTCGGCGACGCCCGACGCGCCGAGGTTGGAGGTGACTCCGCCCCCGAACATGTCGGACAGACCGCCGCCGCGCCCCTTGTGGAGCAGGATCAGCATGGTGAGCAGGAGGCTCGTGATGCCCAGGATGACCTGGAGCACGACCTGGAGGATGTCCACGCGGTACCTTTCGAAGTTCTGGCGCGTTGCGCGCCCCGACGAGTATAACGGCGCCTGCGAATCCGCGAGGAATGCGTCGTCCCGTGTTCGGGGCGATGTATACGAGTGTCCGTCGAGGGGCGGAGCGGGTGGCCTCGTCGCGGTGCCCTCGACAACCTCTTCAGTCGCCGGACCGCGAGCCTGTGATCCACGTACCAGCGGACCGATCGAGCCGAACGCGCCACTCTCTCGGAGAGCACCCCGCGACGAGCCGACAGCACCGCACCGGCCAACGCGCGAAGCCGGTGTGGGATCTTCCGAGGCGAACCGGTGATCCGCGTTCCAGCGGATCGACGTAGCCGGACGCATCCCGCTCTCGGAACCGCGCCCCGTCGCGAAGCCGACCGCGCCACGCCGCGCAGGGAGCGGCGTGGACGACGAGAGGGCGGGCCCGATGGGCCCGCCCTCTCGTCGCAGCAACTCAGACCCCGACGTGGTTCCGGAATCGTGCGATCGCCGCGAACTCGTCGACCTGGAGGCTGGCGCCTCCGACGAGTGCTCCGTCGACGTCGGGCTCGCGCATGAAGCCGGCGATGTTTCCGGACTTCACGGAGCCGCCGTAGAGGATGCGGGTCTTCGCGGCGGTGTCGGCGCCGAGGACGTCGGCGACGACTCCGCGGAGCGCCTTGCAGACCTGCTGGGCCTGCTCGGGCGTCGCGGCCTGTCCGGAGCCGATGGCCCAGACCGGCTCGTAGGCGACGACGAGGTCGGCGTCCGCGGGGAGGCCGGTGAGGGCCTCCTTCAGCTGGGCGACCGGCACGGCCGACGGGCCGTGCTTCTCGAGGTCCTCCGCGGTCTCGCCGACGCAGATGATCGGAGCGACGCCGTGATTGACGGCCGCGGCCGACTTGGCGGCGATGTCCGCGTCCGTCTCGCCGTGGAGCGTGCGACGCTCCGAGTGGCCGACGATCACGTAGTCGCAGTCGAGCTGCTTCAGGAACTGGCCCGAGATCTCACCGGTGTAGGCGCCGCTGTCGAACTTCGAGACGTCCTGCGCGCCGTACTTGAGCGGCAGCTTGTCCGAGTCGACGAGGATCTGCACGGGCCGGAGGTCCGTGAAGGGCGGGAACACCGCGACCTCGACACCGTCGAAGTCGTGGTCGGCGTCCTTGAGGCTCCACGCCAGCTTCTGCACGAAGGCGATGGCCTGGAGGTGGTCCAGGTTCATCTTCCAGTTGCCGGCGATGAGCGGGGTGCGGGCGGCGGTGTCTACCATCCGAGGACCTCCAGTCCGGGGAGGCGCTTGCCCTCGAGGAATTCGAGGCTCGCTCCGCCTCCCGTCGAGATGTGGCCGAACTGGTCGTCGCGGAACCCGAGGGCGCGGACGGCCGCGGCGGAGTCGCCTCCGCCGACGACGCTGAGGCCGTCGACCTCGGTGAGCGCCTGCGCGACGGTCTTGGTGCCCGCCGCGAACGGCTCGAGCTCGAAGACGCCCATGGGGCCGTTCCAGAACACCGTCTCGGACGCCGCGATGATCTCGGCGAAGTGCGCGGCGGTGTCCGGTCCGATGTCCAGGCCGAGGCCCTTCTCACCGAAGGGCGTGCCCTCGATCGCGTCGGCCGAGGCGACCTGGTGTTCGGCGTCGGGGCCGAACTCCGACGCCACGACGACGTCCGTCGGCAGGACGATCTCCACGCCCAGCTCCTTCGCCTTCGCGAGGTAGCCGAGCACGGTGTCGACCTGGTCCGCCTCCAGCAGGCTGGCGCCGACCTCGTGGCCCTGGGCCTTGAGGAAGGTGAACAGCATTCCGCCGCCGATGAGGATCGAGTCGACCTTCGGCAGCAGGTGCTCGATCACGCCGAGCTTGTCCGAGACCTTCGAGCCGCCGAGGACGACCGCGTAGGGGCGCTCGGGCTTCTCGGTGAGCCGCTCCAGCACCTCGAGCTCGGCCGCGATCAGCGTGCCGGCGGCGCTGGGGAGAAGCTCGGCGAGCTCGTAGACGCTCGCCTGCTTGCGGTGCACGACGCCGAACCCGTCGGAGACGAAGGCGTCGCCGTAGGCGGCCAGCTTCTCGGCGAAGGTGCGGCGCTCGGCTTCGTCCTTGCTCGTCTCGCCGGCGTTGAACCGGAGGTTCTCGAGGACGACGACCTGGCCGTCCTCGAGGGCGTCGACGGCGGCCGAGGCCGCCTCCCCGACGGTGTCCTCGGCGAAGGCCACCGGAGCGTCGAGCAGCTCGCCGAGGCGGGCGGCGACGGGAGCGAGGCTGTACTTCGCCTCGGGCTTCCCCTCGGGGCGCCCGAGGTGGCTCACGACCACGACTCGGGCGCCCTCGGAGACCAGACGCTGGAGCGTGGGCACCGACGCGCGCACGCGGCCGTCGTCCGTGATCGTTCCGTCCTTCAGGGGGACGTTCAGATCGCAGCGGACGACGACGCGCTTGCCTGCGAGGGAGCCCAGTGAGTCCAGAGTGCGGAGCGTCACTGCGCGCAGCCCTTAGAGCTTGCCGGCGACGAACTCGGTGACGTCGACGAGGCGGTTGGAGTAGCCCCACTCGTTGTCGTACCAGGAGGCGACCTTGACCTGGCTGCCGATGACCTTCGTGAGGCCCGCGTCGAAGATCGACGAGTGCGGGTCGGTCACGATGTCGCTCGAGACGATCGGGTCCTCGGTGTACTTGAGGATGCCCTTGAGGTCTCCCTCGGAGGCCGCCTTGTACGCCGCGTTGATCTCCTCGACGGTGGCGGGCTTCGTCAGCTCGACGGTGAGGTCGGTGATCGAGCCGGTCGGGACCGGGACGCGGAGGGCGTAGCCGTCGAGCTTGCCGACGAGCTCCGGGATGACCAGGCCGAGCGCCTTGGCGGCACCGGTCGAGGTCGGGATGATGTTGACGGCGGCAGCGCGGGCGCGACGCAGGTCGCTGTGCGGGCCGTCCTGGAGGTTCTGGTCGGCGGTGTACGCGTGGACCGTGGTCATCAGGCCGCGCTCGATGCCGAAGTTGTCGAGCAGCACCTTGGCGAGCGGCGCGAGGCAGTTCGTGGTGCAGGACGCGTTCGAGATGATGTCGTGCGTCGCGGGGTCGTAGGTGTTCTCGTTCACGCCGAGGACCAGGGTCGCGACGTCGCTGCCCGTGGCGGGAGCGGAGACGATGACCTTCTTGGCACCCGCGGTGATGTGCTTGCGCGCGTCCTCCGACTTGGTGAAGCGGCCGGTCGACTCGATGACGACGTCGACTCCCAGCTCGCCCCAGGGGAGGTTCGCGGGGTCGCGCTCCTCGAGGACGATGATCGGCTTGCCGTTGACGACGATGCGGTCGCCGTCGAGCTCGACGGTCGCGTCGAGGCGTCCCGTGATGGAGTCGTACTTCAGGAGGTGCGCGAGGGCCTTGTTGTCGGTGAGGTCGTTGACCGCGACGATCTCGAGGTCGCTGCCCTTGGCGAGGGCTGCACGGAAGAAGTTACGGCCGATACGGCCGAAGCCGTTGATGCCGATCTTGACGGACACAGATATCTCCTGGTGAGGAAAGGCACCTCGACGGTGCAGTGGAGGGGTGGAAGCCGACGACAGGGCGTCCCGGACGCGGGGCCCGGGACGCCGAGATCGCTACGACAGTAGCAGCAGGCCCGAAGTCTTCTCGCGGGCCTTCTCGAAGCGCGCGGAGACGTCGGCCCAGTTCACGATGTTCCAGAACGCCTTGACGTAGTCGGCCTTCACGTTGACGTAGTCGAGGTAGAAGGCGTGCTCCCACATGTCGAGGAGGAGGACCGGGACGGTCGCCGCGGCGAGGTTGCCCTGGTGGTCGTAGAGCTGCTCGATGATGAGCTTCTCGCCGAGCGAGTCCCAGGCGAGGATCGACCAGCCGGAGCCCTGGATGCCGAGGGCCGAGGCGGTGAAGTGGGCGCGGAACTTGTCGAACGACCCGAAGTTGTCGTCGATGGCCGCGGCGAGCTCGCCGACGGGCTTGTCGCCGCCGTCCGGCGAGAGGTTGTTCCAGAACACGGTGTGGTTCACGTGACCGGCGAGGTTGAAGGCGAGGTCCTTCTGGAGCTTGTTCACGTTCGCGAGGTTCTCGCTGTCGCGAGCCTCCTGCAGCGAGGCGAGGGCGGTGTTCGCCCCGGCCACGTACGTCGCGTGGTGCTTGTCGTGGTGGAGCTCCATGATCCGCCCACTGATGTTCGGCTCGAGGGCCGAGTAGTCGTAGGGCAGTTCGGCGAGCGTGTAGTCAGCCATGTGCGATCTCCTGTTCGTGGTCGTCGCTCCCGTGCGACCCGCCGGCGTCTCGGCGTCCTCCGCGAGGCGGAGGAGGAGGGCCGGGAGTGTCCTGAGCGACCCGATCAGTCTAGCGAGGGGGCCCCACCGCGTTCGGAGGGCTTGCGTTGTTCGACCACGAGACACTCAGCGTTCGCCGGGCGGGGCGCGCCGTGCGGCCGGGCCTACAGGTCCTGCAGCTCGGCCGGGAGGTTCGCGTCGGTGCCCGGGATGTCGAGGTCGGACGCGCGCTTGTCGGCCATCGCGAGGAGGCGGCGGATGCGGCCGGCGACGGCGTCCTTCGTCATCGGCGGATCGGCGTGGTGGCCGAGCTCGTCGAGGCTCGCATCGCGGTGCGCGAGGCGCAGGCGCCCGGCGTAGCGGAGGTGCTCGGGGATGTCGTCGCCCAGGATCTCCATCGCGCGCTCGACGCGGGCGCACGCCGCGACGGCGGCCTGGGCGGAGCGGCGGAGGTTCGCGTCGTCGAAGTTGACGAGTCGGTTCGCGGTCGCCCGCACCTCGCGGCGCTGGCGCAGCTCCTCCCAGCTCGCGACGGTCGCGGTCGCGCCCATCAGGGTGAGCATCGCGCTGATGCTCTCGCCGTCGCGGATGACGACCCGGTGGACGCCGCGCACCTCGCGGGACTTGGCCTGGACGCCCAGGCGTCCGGCGGCTCCGACGATCGCCATGGCCGCCTCGTTGCCGGGGCAGACGATCTCGAGCGCCGCGGAGCGGCCCGGGTCGGTCAGCGAGCCCTGGGCGAGGAAGGCGCCGCGCCACAGGGCGGCGAGCTCCTCGCGGGAGCCGGTCGTCAGGCGGTTGGGCAGGCCGCGGACGGGCCGGCCCCGCTGGTCGAGGAGGCCGGTCTGCCGCGCGAGGGTGTCCCCGCCCTCGACGACGCGCACCAGCCAGCTCGTGGTCCTCCGGGATCCGCCGGCCGAGACGATGCTGCCCTCGCTGCGGACGCCGTACAGCTCGGCGAGGTCGCGGCGCACGCGGGTCGCGAGCGGGGCGGAGTCGAGCTCGACCTCGACCGCGAGGCGGTTGGAGATGATGTGCAGTCCTCCGGAGAAGCGGAGGATGGTCGCCAGTTCGGCGGCACGGACGGTGTTCTTGCGCGAGACGATCGCGACCAGTTCGCCCTTGACGTCTGCGGTGAGGGCCACGGAGTCTTCCTTACGTCGGGTGCGCGGCTGAGCGCGCGGGGATCATTCTCGGCCGAGGTCGCGGTGCGCCACGTTGACGGCGACGCCCGGCAGCTCGGCCAGACGGGCCGCGACACGGCCCGCGACCGCGACGGAGCGGTGCTTGCCTCCCGTGCAGCCGATCGCGATGGTCGCGTGGCGCTTGTTCTCGCGCTGGTAGCCGTCGAGCACGGGGCGCAGGGCCCGGGAGTAGGAGTCGATGAACTCCTCGGCGCCCTGCTGGGCCAGCACGTAGTCTCTCACCTCTTCGTCGAGACCCGTGTGCGGACGCAGCTCCGGGATCCAGTACGGGTTCGGCAGGAACCGCGCGTCGGCCACCATGTCGGCGTCCGTCGGCAGCCCGTACTTGAAGCCGAAGCTCATCACCGTGACCTGGAGGCCCGCGCGGCCGGCCTCGGCGAAGCGCTCGGTGATGCTGGTGGCCAGCTGGTGGATGTTGAGGTCCGAGGTGTCGATGACGATGTCGGCCGACTCCCGCAGCTGAGCGAGGCGCGTCCGCTCGGCGGAGATGCCGTCGAGGAGGGTCCCCCGGCCCTGCAGCGGGTGCGGACGGCGCACCTGCTCGAAGCGGCGGACGAGCGCGGCGTCGGTGGCCTCGAGGAACACCACTCGGAGGTCGACCCCGGCGCGCAGCTCGCGGACGATGTCGCCGAGGTCCTCGAAGAAGTCGCGTCCGCGGACGTCGACGACCGCCGCGATCTTCGGCAGCGTGTCCCCTGCACGCTGCGCCAGGTCGACCAGCGGGCGCAGCATCTGCGGCGGCAGGTTGTCGACGACGTACCAGCCGAGGTCCTCCAGCGCGTTCGCGGCCGTGGACCGGCCCGCTCCGGACATCCCCGTGACGATCAGCACGTCCTGCTGCTCGCTCTCCGTGCTCATGCGCTCTCCGTGCTCGTGTCTGCTCGTGTCCTCGGTGCCGGGCACCGGCCGCTCTCCCCCGGAGCGCGGGCCTCCAGCCTAGGGCGTGCCCCCGACGGCGGACCCGTCCGGATGCAGGTGCGCGTGGATCGCGCCCGCCAGCGTCGGGCCGATGCCCTTGACCTCGGCGATCTCGGCCTCGCCCGCCTCGCGGAGCCGGGCGACGGATCCGAAGTGCTTCAGCAGGTCGCGAACTCGCGTGCCTCCGAGCCCGGGCACCTCGGCCAGCTGCGACGAGATGTCGCGCTTGCGACGCGTCCTCTGGTGGGTGATCGCGAAGCGGTGCGCCTCGTCGCGGATGCGCTGGAAGAGGAAGAGCGCATCGCTGTTGCGCGGCAGGATGACGGGGAAGTCGGAGTCCGGCATCCAGATCTCCTCGAGGCGCTTGGCGATCCCGCAGAGGGTGATGCCGGTCACCCCGGACTCGTCGAGCGCGCGCTGCGCGGCTGCGACCTGCGGCTGGCCGCCGTCGACGATCAGCAGCTGCGGGGGGTACGAGAACTTGCGCCGCTTGGCCTCGCCGGTCTCGGGGTCGACCGCCGCGGGCTCGACCGGCTCGCGGAGGTACGCGAGGCGGCGGGTGAGCACCTGGTGCAGCGACTCGGTGTCGTCCGTCGACTCCGCGATGGAGAACCGCCGGTACTGGTCCTTCCGCGCGAGCCCGTCCTCGAAGACCACCATCGAGGCGACGATGTTGGTGCCGCTGAGGTGGGAGACGTCGTAGCACTCCATCCGGAGCGGCGCCTCGCTCATGCCGAGGGCGTCGCGAATGTCCTCCAGGGCCTGCGTCCGAGCGGTGAAGTCGGCGGAGCGGCGGGTCTTGTAGAGCATCAGCGAGTGCTTCGCGTTCTGCGTCGCCGTCTCGAGGAGGGCGGCCTTGTCTCCGCGCTGGGCCGCTCGGAGGCGCACGTTCGTGCCGCGCAGTCCGCTCAGCCACTCCTCGAGCGCCTCGGTGTCCTCGGGCAGCTCCGGCACGACGACCTCCCGGGGCGGGACGTCGCCGGTCTCGTAGGCGGCCTGGAGGGCCGTGTCGACGAGCTCCGCCGTGCTCATGTCGAGCTCCTTGTCGACGACCCAGCCCCGCTCGCCGCGGATGCGCCCGCCGCGGACCCGGAACTGCTGCACGGAGGCGGCGAGCTCGTCGTGGACGATCGCGTAGAGGTCGACGTCCACGTTGTCCTTGAGCACGACCGCGCTCTTGGCGAGGACCGCGTCGAGGGCGGCGGCCTGATCGCGCAGCTTGCCGGCGCGCTCGTACTCCATCGCCGCGGCGGCCTCGCGCATCTCCTTCTCGAGCTCGCCGATCATCCGGCGGTCGTGGCTGCCCATGAAGGCGACGAAGCGGTCGACCATCTCGCGGTGCTCGGCGAAGGTGACACGGTGGGAGCAGGGCCCGCCGCAGCGGCCGATCTGCGACGCGAAGCAGGGCTTGCCGCTCTGCATGGCGCGCTTGTAGTTGGAGTCGTTGCAGGTCCTGATCGGGAACGCCTTGATCATCAGGTCGATCGTCTCGTGGATCGCCCAGATCTTCGGGTAGGGCCCGAAGTAGCGGGCCTTCCTGATCTTGGCGTTCCGCGTGACCATCACCCGCGGGGCCTCGTCGCCGAGCGTCACCGCCATGTAGGGGTAGGACTTGTCGTCGCGGAACTTGACGTTGAAGGGGGGATCGAACTCGTTGATCCAGGTGAACTCGAGCTGCAGGGCCTCGACGTCGGTGCCGACAACGGTCCACTCGACGCCGGAGGCCGAGGTGACCATCCGCCGGGTGCGCTCGTGCAGGCTCGGCAGCGGGGCGAAGTAGTTGCTCAGCCGCGCGCGGAGGTTCTTGGCCTTGCCCACGTAGAGCACCCGCCCCCGGGCATCCGTGAAGCGGTACACGCCCGGGAGGGTCGGGATCTCACCCGGCTTCGGCCGGAAGTCGACTGTCTGCGCCATGCCTCTCGCTCGCGTCAGCCGAGGATCTCGGCGAGGAACATGCCGGTGTGGCTGCCCTCGACCTTCGCCACGTGCTCGGGGGTGCCCACCGCGACCACCTGTCCGCCGCCGGCGCCGCCCTCGGGACCCATGTCGATCAGCCAGTCGGCGGACTTGATGACGTCGAGGTTGTGCTCGATGGTGATCACCGTGTTGCCCTTGTCGACCAGGCCGTTGAGGACGAGGAGGAGCTTGCGGACATCCTCGAAGTGCAGGCCCGTCGTCGGCTCGTCGAGCACGTAGACGCTGCGGCCGTTGGAGCGGCGCTGGAGCTCGGTGGCCAGCTTGACGCGCTGCGCCTCGCCGCCGGAGAGCGTGGTCGCGCTCTGGCCGAGGCGGACGTAGCCGAGGCCCACCTCCACCAGCGTGCGGAGGAAGCGGTGGATCGCCGTGATGGGCTCGAAGAAGTCGGCCGCCTCGGCGATCGGCATGTCGAGCACCTCGGCGATGTTCTTGCCCTTGTAGTGCACGGTCAGTGTGTCGCGGTTGTAGCGCGCTCCCCCGCAGACCTCGCACGCCACGTAGACGTCGGGCAGGAAGTTCATCTCGATCTTGATGGTGCCGTCGCCCGAGCAGGCCTCGCAGCGGCCGCCCTTGACGTTGAAGCTGAAGCGTCCGGGCAGGTACCCCCGCGCCTTCGCCTCGGTGGTCTCGGCGAAGAGGTTGCGGATGCGGTCGAACACGCCCGTGTAGGTGGCGGGGTTCGAGCGCGGCGTGCGGCCGATCGGGTTCTGGTCGACGTGCACGACCTTGTCGAGGTTCTCGAGGCCGGTGACGCGCGTGTGCTTGCCCGGCACCTTGCGGGCGCCGTTGAGCTGGTTGGCGAGCACGCGGTAGAGGATGTCGTTCACGAGGGTGCTCTTGCCGGAGCCGGAGACCCCGGTGACCGCGACGAACGTGCCGAGCGGGAACTCCGCGTCGACCTTGCGGAGGTTGTTGGCGTTCGCCCCGACGACCTTGATCATCCGCTTGCGGTCGATCTTCCGCCGCTTCTTCGGGACCTCGATCGCCTTGCGGCCCGAGACGTAGTCGCCGGTCAGCGAGTGGGTGTTCTCGAGCAGCGACTCGTAGGAGCCGGAGTGCACGACCTTGCCGCCGTTGACCCCGGCGCCCGGGCCGATGTCGACGATCCAGTCGGCGGTGCGGATGGTGTCCTCGTCGTGCTCGACCACGATCAGCGTGTTGCCCAGATCGCGCAGCTTGATGAGGGTGTCGATCAGGCGGCGGTTGTCGCGCTGGTGCAGGCCGATGCTCGGCTCGTCGAGCACGTAGAGCACGCCGGTCAGCCCGGAGCCGATCTGGGTCGCCAGGCGGATGCGCTGCGCCTCGCCGCCCGACAGGGAGGCGGCGGCGCGCGAGAGGTTGAGGTAGTTGAGCCCGACTTCGATGAGGAAGTCGATGCGCGCGCGGATCTCGCGTAGCACCTGCGCGGCGATGTGCGCCTCGCGGTCGGTCAGCTCGAGCCGGCTCATGAAGTCCTGGGCGTCGCCGAGGCTGAGGTCGGCCACGTCCGCGATGCTCGCCCCGTGCACGAGCACGGCGAGCACCTCGGGCTTGAGGCGGGAGCCCTTGCACACGGGGCAGGGCACCTCGCGGAGGAACTCGGACCAGCGGGTGCGCTGGACGTCGGTCTCGGCCTGGACGAACTGGCGCTCGATGTAGGGCACGACGCCCTCGAAGCCCGAGGTGTAGCTCATCTCGCGGCCGTAGCGATTCTTCCACTTGACCTTGACCTCGAAGTTGTCGCCGTGGAGGACGGCCTGCTGCACCTCGGTGCTGAGGCGCTTCCACGGGGTGGTGAGCGTGAAGCCGAGGTCGCGGGAGAGGCCGTCGAGCAGCTTCTCGTAGTACTGGAACAAGCCCTTGCCCTGGGTGGTCCAGGGGATGATGACGCCCTCGGCGATGCTCAGGTCGGGGTCGCCGAGCAGCAGCTCGTCGTCGACCGACATGCGCGTGCCGAGGCCCGAGCACTCCGGGCAGGCGCCGAAGGGCGCGTTGAAGGAGAAGGTCCGCGGCTCGATCTCGGTCAGCGAGATCGGGTGGTTGTTGGGGCAGGACAGCTTCTCGGAGTAGGTGGTCCAGGCGCCGTCGCCCTCGCCGTCGACGTAGTTGATCTGCACGATGCCGTCGGTGAGCCGCAGGGCCGTCTCGAGCGAGTCGGTGAGGCGCCCGAGGATGTCGGGGCCGGCCACGAGCCGGTCGACCACGACGGAGATGTCGTGCTTGTACTGCTTCTTGAGCACCGGCGGCTCGCTCAGCTGGACAAGCTTCCCGTCCACCATGGCGCGGGAGTAGCCGCCCGCGGTCAGCTCCTTGAAGAGGTCGACGAACTCGCCCTTCTTCTGCGAGACGACGGGGCTGAGGATCTGGTAGCGGGTACCGGTCTCGAGCTCCATCAGCTGGTCGGCGATCTGCTGCACGGTCTGCGCGGAGATCCGCTCGCTGCAGATGGGGCAGTGCGGGACGCCGATGCGCGCCCACAGCAGACGCATGTAGTCGAAGATCTCGGTGATCGTGCCGACGGTGGAGCGCGGGTTGCGGTTCGTCGACTTCTGGTCGATCGAGACCGCGGGGCTGAGGCCCTCGATGAAGTCGACGTCCGGCCGGTCCACCTGCCCGAGGAACTGGCGGGCGTACGCGGAGAGGGACTCGACGTAGCGCCGCTGGCCCTCCGCGAAGATCGTGTCGAAGGCCAGGGAGGACTTGCCCGAGCCCGAGAGACCGGTGAACACCACCATCGAGTCGCGCGGGATCTCGAGGTCGACGTTCTGCAGGTTGTGCACCCGCGCGCCGCTCACCACCAGCTTCGAGGACGACTCGTCGAGCGAGGAGACGAAGCGGTGGAAGGAGGGAGAGGGGGTGGAGGAGGGGTCCGTAACGGCGTTCAGGATCGACACTCCGAAAGTGTATGCGGAGCCACCGACATCGCCCGTGGCGTTCGCTGGGCGCTGATCCGCGGGCCCCTCCCCTTGCGGATCAGCGCCCCCGATCAGGACAGGTGCCCGGCCTTCTCCATCTGGCGGAGCTCGCGCTTGAGCTCCTGGACCTCGTCCCGCAGCCGGGCCGCGAGCTCGAACTTGAGCTCGCCCGCCGCCTGGAGCATCTGCCCGTTGAGGTCGGAGATGATCGCCTCGAGATCGTTGCCGCCGTTCGCGGCGAGACCCTGACGGCGCAGGTTCGGCGTCGGGCTCTTCTTCTTGGCGTCGCGCCCGGCGAGCAGCTTGGCGGTGTCGGCCCCCTCGCGGGCGAGGGCGTCGGTGATGTCGGCGATCTTCTTCCGCAGCGGCGTCGGGTCGATGCCGTGGTCGAGGTTGTAGGCGACCTGCTTCTCGCGTCGGCGGTCGGTCTCGTCGATCGCGAGCCGCATCGAGTCCGTCACCTTGTCGGCGTACATGTGGACCTCGCCCGAGACGTTGCGCGCCGCACGGCCGATCGTCTGGATGAGCGACGTGGACGAGCGGAGGAAGCCCTCCTTGTCGGCGTCGAGGATCGCCACGAGCGAGACCTCCGGCAGGTCGAGCCCCTCGCGCAGCAGGTTGATGCCGACCAGGACGTCGTACACGCCCGCTCGCAGCTCCGAGAGTAGCTCGACGCGCCGCAGGGTGTCGACGTCGGAGTGCAGGTAGCGGACCCGGACGCCGGCCTCCGTGAGGAAGTCGGTGAGCTCCTCGGCCATGCGCTTCGTCAGCGTCGTGACGAGCACGCGCTCGTCGCGCTCGGTGCGGCGCTTGATCTCCTCGAGCAGGTCGTCGATCTGGCCCTTCGTCGGCTTGACGACGATCTCGGGATCGATCAGGCCGGTCGGGCGGATGATCTGCTCGACGATGCCGTCGGCGATGCCCATCTCGTAGCGGCCCGGGGTCGCCGAGAGGTAGACGGTCTGGCCGACGCGCGACTTGAACTCCTCCCACTTCAGGGGCCGGTTGTCCATCGCCGAGGGCAGGCGGAAGCCGTGCTCGACCAGCGTGCGCTTGCGGGAGGCGTCGCCCTCGTACATCGCACCGATCTGCGGCACCGTCACGTGCGACTCGTCGATCACGACGAGGAAGTCGTCCGGGAAGTAGTCGAGCAGGCAGTGCGGGGCCTCGCCCGACTCGCGGCCGTCGATGTGGCGGGAGTAGTTCTCGATGCCGGAGCAGAATCCGATCTGCTGCATCATCTCGAGATCGAAGGTCGTGCGCATCCGCAGGCGCTGCGCCTCGAGGAGCTTGTTCTGCTTCTCGAGGTCGGCCAGGCGCACCTCGAGCTCCTGCTGGATGGTGTCGATCGCACGGTGCATGACGTCCTGGCTGGCGACGTAGTGCGAGCCGGGGAAGACCGACACGGAGTCGAGCTTCCGGACGATGTCGCCGGTGAGCGGGTGGAGCGTGTAGAGCGCCTCGATCTCGTCGCCGAACATCTCGATCCGGATCGCGAGCTCCTCGTACATCGGGATGATCTCGATCGTGTCGCCCCGCACCCGGAAGGTGCCGCGGGCGAAGTCGACGTCGTTGCGCGCGTACTGCATCGACACGAACTTGCGGATGAGGCGGTCCCGGTCGACCCGCTGGCCGACCTGGAGCGCCACCATCGCCTCGAGGTACTGCTCGGGCTGGCCGAGGCCGTAGATGCACGAGACGGTCGACACCACGATCACGTCGCGGCGGCTCAGGAGCGAGTTCGTGGTGGAGTGGCGCAGCCGCTCGACCTCGGCGTTGACCGAGCTGTCCTTCTCGATGAAGGTGTCGGTCTGCGGGACGTAGGCCTCGGGCTGGTAGTAGTCGTAGTACGAGACGAAGTACTCGACGGCGTTGTTGGGGAACAGCTCGCGGAACTCGTTGGCGAGCTGCGCGGCGAGGGTCTTGTTGTGCGCGAGCACGAGCGTGGGGCGCTGCACGGCCTCGACGAGCCAGGCCGTGGTCGCGGACTTGCCGGTCCCGGTGGCGCCCAGCAGGACGACATCGGTCTCGCCGGCGTTGATGCGGGCGCTCAGATCGGCGATCGCGCCGGGCTGGTCACCGCTCGGCTTGTACTCGCTGATGACCTCGAACGGGTGCACGGCACGGGTTGGCTCCATGGTTCGAAGCGTAGCCGCGACCACCGACACCGGACGGCGCGTGCGCTGGCGGCGAACGGGGGTGCGCTCCCCGACCGGGCCGCTCGGGCACGAGGGCGGGTGTCCGGGAGGGACCGTCAGCGGGCGAGCCGCTCCCACAGCGCGTCGGTCCGAGCGAGCGTCTCCTCCAGCGTGCCGGAGGAGTCGATCACGACGTCGGCGAGGGCGAGGCGCTCCTCGTCGCTCGCCTGCGACGAGACCCGCGCACGAGCCTCCTCCTCGGTCAGTCCCCGGAGGGCGACGAGACGCTCGATGCGGAGGGGCTGCGGCGCGTGCACGACGACCACCTCGTCGAACTCCCCCGCTCCACGGCCCTCGGCCAGGAGGGGGACGTCGTAGACGACCACCGCGTCCGGGTCCGCCTCGGCGGCCTCCGCGAACAGCCGCTGCGAGCGGAGCGTCACCGCCGGATGGGTGATCGCATTGAGGTCGGCGCGGGCCGCCGCGTCCGAGAAGACGATCGCGCCGAGCGCCGGGCGGTCCAGCGCGCCGTCCGCGCGGATCACGGACGGGCCGAAGCGCTCGGCGATCGCCGCCAGCGCCGGCTCCCCCGGCTCGACGACCTCGCGCGCGAGGACGTCGGCGTCGACCACCACCGCTCCGTGCTCGGCGAGACGGCGGGCGACAGTGGACTTGCCCGAGGCGATGCCTCCGGTGAGGGCGACGAGATGCACCCGGCCACCCTACCCAGCGCCGTCGCCCGGAACGCCGAACGGCCGGCCCCCGAGGGGACCGGCCGTTCGATGCGATGTGCTCGCGATCAGTTGTTCGAGGACAGCTTCTCGCGGAGCGCGGCGAGCGACTCGTCGTCGGCGAGGGTGCCGCCGGTGGTCGACTCGCTGGTGAAGCCGGCGCCGACCGAGACGCCCTCGGAGACGGTGGCCGCCTCCTCCTGCGACTTGGCCACCTGGGCCTTGTGGGCCTCCCAGCGCGCCTGAGCAGCGGCGTACTCCTGCTCCCAGGCCTCGCGCTGCGATTCGAAGCCCTCGCGCCACTCGTTGGTCTCGGGGTCGAAGCCCTCGGGGTACTTGTAGTTCCCCTGGTCGTCGTACTCCGTGGCCATGCCGTAGAGCGCCGGGTCGAACTCGGTGCCCTCGGGGTCGACGTTCTCGTTCGCCTGCTTGAGCGAGAGGGAGATGCGGCGACGGTCGAGGTCGATGTCGATGACCTTGACGAACACCTCTTCGCCGACCGACACGACCTGCTCGGCGAGCTCGACGTGCTTGCCCGACAGCTCGGAGATGTGGACGAGGCCCTCGATGCCGTCCGCGACGCGGACGAAGGCACCGAACGGGACCAGCTTCGTGACCTTGCCCGGCGCGACCTGTCCGATCGCGTGGGTGCGGGCGAAGACCTGCCACGGGTCCTCCTGGGTCGCCTTGAGCGAGAGCGACACGCGCTCGCGGTCGAGGTCGACCTCGAGGATCTCGACGGTGACCTCCTGGCCCACCTCGACGACCTCGGAGGCGTGCTCGATGTGCTTCCAGGAGAGCTCGGAGACGTGGACGAGACCGTCGACGCCGCCGAGGTCGACGAACGCACCGAAGTTGACGATCGACGACACGACGCCCTTGCGGACCTGACCCTTGTGCAGGTTGTTCAGGAACGTGGTGCGGCTCTCGGACTGGGTCTGCTCGAGGAGCGCGCGACGCGACAGGACCACGTTGTTGCGGTTCTTGTCGAGCTCGAGGATCTTCGCCTCGATCTCCTGGCCGAGGTACGGCGTGAGATCGCGGACGCGGCGCAGCTCGATGAGCGAGGCCGGGAGGAAGCCGCGGAGGCCGATGTCGACGATGAGACCACCCTTGACGACCTCGATGACCGAGCCGGTGACGACGCCGTCCGACTCCTTGATCTTCTCGACGTCGCCCCACGCGCGCTCGTACTGCGCACGCTTCTTGGACAGGATCAGGCGACCCTCCTTGTCCTCCTTCTGGAGGACGAGGGCCTCGACGCTGTCGCCCACGTTGACGACCTCGGAGGGGTCGACGTCGTGCTTGATGGAGAGCTCGCGCGAGGGGATGACGCCCTCGGTCTTGTAGCCGACGTCGAGGAGGACCTCGTCGCGGTCGATCTTCACGACGGTGCCTTCGATGAGGTCTCCGTCGTTGAAGAACTTCAGAGTCTTTTCGACCGCGGCAAGAAAGTCTTCAGCAGACCCGATGTCGTTGATCGCGACCTGCTTGGTTGCCTTGTCGGTCGTTGCGGTTGTCATTAAGGGATGCTCCAGGATGGATGGGTCTCGGGCGGCGGCCGCCTGCGGGCCTCGCGGCTCGGCGGAGTGGTGACCACTGCGGTGGTGAGGGATGTGCCTCCGGCCCGGGAGCCGCGCTCGGCCGGCCGGAGGACCGGCCTTCCTCGCGCGCCGCGGGCACGGCGGCGCCACAGATGTGACACCCCAGCTTAGACGCCCCGGGAGGCGCACGGCAATCTCGCCGCGCCCGTCCAGGCGTGGGTTCCGGAGTCAGCCGGCGAGGGAGGAGCGGAGGGTGTCGAGACCGACGCCGCCGAGGTCGAGCGCCCTCCGGTGGAAGGCCGCGAGCGAGAACGCGGCGCCCTCGCGCGCCTCCGCCTCGTCGCGCAGCTGCTCCCAGATCCGCTGCCCGATCTTGTAGGACGGAGCCTGCCCCGGCCAGCCGAGGTACCGGTTCACCTCGAAGCGCACGAACGCGTCGTCCATGTTCACGTTGGCCCGCATGAAGTCGAGGGCCGACTCGGCGGTCCAGACGGTGCCGGAGCCCGGCATCGGCTTCTGGAGGTGCACGCCGATGTCCAGCACGACGCGCGCCGCGCGCATCCGCTGGCCGTCGAGCATGCCCAGGCGGTCGGCCGGGTCGTCGAGGTAGCCGAAGCGCTCCATCAGCCGCTCCGCGTAGAGCGCCCAGCCCTCGGCATGGCCGGAGGTCCCGGCGAGCTGACGGCGCCAGGTGTTGAGGCGGGCGCGGTTGTGGACGGCCTGGCCGATCTGCAGGTGATGGCCCGGGACGCCCTCGTGGTAGACCGTGGTCAGCTCCCGCCAGGTGGCGAACTCGGTGACTCCGGCCGGGACCGACCACCACATCCGCCCCGGGCGCGAGAAGTCGTCGCTCGGACCGGTGTAGTAGATGCCGCCCTCCTGGGTCGGCGCGATCCTGCACTCGAGGCGGCGCACCTCCTCCGGGATGTCGAAGGCGGTGCCGGCGAGCTCGCGGACGGAGCGGTCGCTGGTCTCCTGCATCCAGGCCTGCAGAGCGTCGACGCCGTGCAGAGTGCGGGCCGGGTCCGCCTCGAGGTGGGCGATCGCCTCGGCGACGGAGGCGCCGGGCAGGATCTCGCGCGCGATCGCCTCCTGCTCGGACGTCATGCGGGCCAGCTCCTCGATCCCCCACTCGTAGGTCTCGTCGAGGTCGACGACAGCGCCGAGGAAGCGGCGGGAGTGCAGCGCGTACAGCTCCCGGCCGACGGCGTCCTGCTCGGTCGCGGCGGGGGCGAGCTCGCCCCGGAGGAACTGCGCGAGCGACCCGTAGGCGGCCGAGGCACGGCGGGCGCCGTCCTCCAGTCGCTGAGCGAGCGACGCGGGCAGGGATCCGGCGGCGGGAGCGGCCTCCGCGGCCAGCTCGGCGAAGAACCCGCGGGGAGCGGCGATCTTCCGCGCCTGCTCGGCGACGAGCTCGACCTGGCGGCGGGCGGGGACCACGCCGGTGCGGATCCCCTCGCGCAGGGTCTCCGCGTAGCCCTCGAGGGCGGCCGGCACGGCCAGCAGCCGCTCGGCGACCGCCTCCCAGTCGGCGACCTCGTTCGTCGGCATCAGGTCGAAGACGTCGCGCAGCTCCTGCGCCGGGGACGCGATCACGTTGAGGTCCCGCAGCGGCAGACCGGCGTCGTGCCCCTCCAGGGAGAGCCGGAGCTCGGCGCCGAGGTCGGCGACCGTGACGCAGTCGACGTCGTCCACGGGGTCGGCGGCCTCGAGCTCGGCGAGGGCCGAGGCGGTCGCCGCCCGGGCCTGCTCGAGACCGGCCGGCGAGTAGTCGCCCAGACGGCCGTTCGCGCCGCTGCGTCCGATCGCGGTGCCGAGGGTGGGGTCGAGGTCGACGAGCGTGTCGACCCAGCGCTCGGCGACGGCGTCGACGGCGGTGGGCTCGCGGGGGGTGTCGGTGCTCATGCCTCCGAGCCTAGCCAGGCCCTGCGGCCGGCTCAGTGCGCGGCGACGTCCCAGTCGGACCCGTGGCCCACCTGCACCTCGAGCGGGACGCTCAGGTCGGCGGCACCCGCCATCCGGCCGCGGACGATCGCCTCGAGCGGCTCCTCCTCGCCGGGGGCGACGTCGAAGATCAGCTCGTCGTGCACCTGGAGGAGCATCCGAGAGCCGAGCCCCTGCTCGTCGAGGTCGGCCTGCACGCCGATCATCGCGCGCTTCATGATGTCGGCGGCCGAGCCCTGGATCGGCGAGTTGAGTGCCGCCCTCTCAGCGTTGTCGCGGAGGACGCGGTTCGCGCTCTGCAGGTCGGGGAACGGACGCCGGCGTCCGAAGATCGTCTCGGTGTAGCCGGTCTCGCGGGCCTGCTCGACGACGCTGCGGAGGTAGTCGCGCACCGCGCCGAAGCGGACGAAGTAGTCGGTCATCAGCTGCTTGGCCTCGGCGCTCGAGATGCGCAGCTGCTTCGACAGGCCGAAGGCGCTCAGGCCGTAGGCGAGGCCGTAGGACATCGCCTTGACCTTGTTGCGCATGGCCGAGGTGACGTCGCCCGGATCGACGCCGAAGATCCGCGATCCGACGAAGCGGTGCAGGTCCTCGCCGGAGTGGAAGGCCTCGATCAGCCCGGCGTCCCCGGAGAGGTGCGCCATGATCCGCATCTCGATCTGCGAGTAGTCGGCGGTGAGGAGGGTGCTCGCCTCCGCTCCGTGGACGAAGGCGGTGCGGATGCGGCGGCCCACCTCGCTGCGGACGGGGATGTTCTGCAGGTTCGGGTCGTTGGAGGAGATCCGGCCGGTGGCCGTGCCGGTCTGGTCGTAGCTGGTGTGGATCCGGCCGTCGGCGGTGACCGACTTCTCGAGCGTCTCGATGATCTGCTTGAGCTTGGTCGCGTCGCGGTGCTCGAGGAGCAGCCCGAGGAACGGGTGCGGGTGGGACTCCTGCAGGTCGGCGAGGGCGGAGGCGTCGGTGGTGTAGCCCGTCTTCGTGGCCCGGGTGCGCGGCATGTCGAGCTCCTCGAAGAGGACCTGCTGCAGCTGCTTGGGCGAGCCGAGGTTCATCTCGTGGCCGATCTCGGCGAACGCGCGGCTCGCGAGGTCGGCGGCCGAGACGGTCAGCTCGGCGCGGAGGCGCGCCAGCACGTCGGCGTCGATCGCGACGCCGGTGAGCTCCATCGTCGCGAGGACCTGGACGATCGGCAGCTCGATGTCGACGAGCACCGAGAGCATCCCCTCGCCCAGCCGCTCGCGCAGCGGAGCGACGAGCCGGTACGCGTACCAGGCCTCGGTGGCGGGCCCCATCGGCTCGACGGTGGGGACCAGCTGGTTCGGGTCGCCCTGCGCCATGGTCTCGTCGAGGTGCTGCGCGACCTGCGCCGCGAGCGTGGCCGGATGCCCGGTGGGCTGCACCAGCCAGGAGGCGACGCGGGTGTCGAACGCGAGCCCCGCGACGGGGAGTCCGGCCCTCCGCAGCGCCTTGATCTGGGGCTTCGCGTCGGCGAAGTACTTGGGGGCGGGCCCGGCCAGCCACTGCTCGAGCGCGGTGTAGTCGGGCCGCTCGGCGGCCCACGGGACGAACGCCGTCTCCTTCTCGACCGCGAGGCCCACACCCTCGAGCCCGCCGGCTCCGAGCAGGACGTGCACGGCGACCGGCGCGGTGCCCTTCGCCGACACGCGGTCGAGCCAGTGCGCGAGCTCCTCGTCGACCAGGGTGCGGACGGCGGGTGCGGAGGTCGTGACCACGTCGCCCGCCAGGGCCGCGGCAGCGCCGTCGACGCCCTCCTCCGCGGCGATCGTGAGGACCCGCTCCTGCAGGGTCTTGAACTCGAGGCGGCTGAAGATCTCGCGGACCGCGTCGGGATCGATCGGACGGCGCGTCAGATCGTGCGGCCCGAGGGGGAGCTCGACGTCCGTCACCAGCCGGTTGAGGCGGCGGTTGCGGAGCGCGTTCTCCTTCTGCTCGCGCAGCTTCTCGCCGACCACGCCCTTGATCTCGTCGGCGTGGGCGATGATGTCGGCGACCGTGCCGTACTGGTTGACCCACTTCGCGGCCGTCTTGGGGCCGACCTTGTCGACGCCGGGCAGGTTGTCGCTGGTCTCGCCGACGAGGGCGGCGATCTCGGGGTACTGGTGCGGCTCGACGCCGTACTTCTCGAACACCTTGTCGCGGTCGTAGCGGGTGAGCTGCGAGACGCCCTGGGTGGAGGGGTAGAGCAGGGTGACGTCCGGGGTCACCAGCTGGATGGTGTCGCGATCGCCCGAGACGACCAGCACGCGGAAGCCGGCCTCGGCCCCCTGGCGCGCGAGCGTCGCGAGGATGTCGTCGGCCTCGAAGTCCTCCTTCGAGACGGTCCGGATGTTCATGGCGTGCAGCGCCTCCTCGAGGAGGGGGACCTGGCCCTTGAACTCGGGCGGCGTCTCGCCGCGGGTGCCCTTGTACTCCGGGTACTCGCGGGTGCGGAACGAGTAGCGGGAGATGTCGAACGCGACGCCGAGGTGGGTCGGCTTCTCGTTCTTCAGCAGCAGGATCAGCATCGAGAGGAAGCCGTGGATGGCGTTCGTGTGCTGGCCCTCGCGGGTCTGGAAGCTGTCGACCGGGAGCGCGTAGAACGCCCGGAACGCCAGGGAATGGCCGTCGACGAGCAGGAGGGTAGGCTGTTCCGGATCTGACACAGGGCCAGACTACACAGCGCCTCCGACACCGGATCGGCCCGCTCGCGCCCGCCGGTCAGGGCCGCTCCGAGGCTCCAGCGCGAGGAGCGACGTGACCGAGCCGACCCCCACCACGACCGCCTGGATCCGCCCGCCCGCGCTCGACCTGGTCGCCGGGATCGGCCGCGGCATGGGCGAGCTCGCCGAGCGGATGGGGATCCTCTGGCACGAGCTCACCCCGCAGCACTCGGTGGCCTCGATGCCCGTCGAGGGCAACCGGCAGCCGGTCGGCATCCTGCACGGCGGCGCACACGTCGTGCTCGCCGAGTCGATGGGCTCGATCGCGGCGAACGTGCACGCCGGCGCGGGCCGCCTGGCGATGGGCATCGAGCTGAACGCGAGCCACAGCCGGTCGGTCCACTCGGGCTTCGTGATCGCCACCTGCGACGCGATCCACCTGGGCTCCACCCTCACCACCCACGAGATCGTCGTGCGCGACCAGGAGGGGCGCCGCCTCTCCACCGTGCGGATCACCAACATCATCCGCGACGCCCGCTGACGGGAGCGGACGGGTCCCCCTCGCGGGAGCGGAGGGCGACGACCGCGCCCAGGACCGCGACCGCCGTCGGGACCGCCCGCGCCTGCGAGCGACGGGGGATCGACCGGTCGGCCGCGCCGCTCGGGGACCCGGCACCGCGGCGAGCGGCACTGTCAAGCGACGGCGCGCGACTGTGCCCGGTGGTGCCCGAAGGGCGACACTGAGCGGATGAGCCTTCGCCATCTCCTCAAGAGCCTCCCGTCCATGCCCTCCGAGCTGCCCTCGTTCGATGCGGAGGCGGCTCCGGCCGATCCTCTCGAGCTGTTCGCGCAGTGGCTCGAGGAGGCGAAGGACGCTGGCCAGCTCCTCCCCCACGGCGCCACGCTCTCCACCGCCTCCGACGACGGCACGGTCTCGGCGCGCGTGCTCGTGCTGCGCGAGATCGACGAGGCGGGCTGGGCGTTCTCCACCCATGCCACCAGCCCCAAGGGACGCGCCATGGAGGAGAACCCGCACGCCGCGCTGACCTTCTTCTGGCCGGTCCAGGGCCGTCAGGTCCGGGTCGAGGGCCGGGTTGAGCGCGCCTCCGCGCAGGAGTCGGCCGACGACTTCCGCCGCCGCTCCGAGGCCGCTCGCACCGCCCTGCTCGTCGGACGCCAGAGCGAGCCGATGCGCAGCGCGCAGGACTTCGGCCTCGTCACGCTCCAGACCAGCGTCGCCGTGGGCTGCTCGCCCGCGACGCTCGACCGGGAGTGGGCCGTCTACCGCGTCGTGCCCGAGCGCATCGAGTTCTGGCAGGGCTCGACCGCGCCGGAGCAGGATCACACCCGTCTCGAGTACCGCCCGGGAACGAAGGAGGCGGGCGGCTCCCCGTGGGAGCGCACCCGCCTCTGGCCCTGAGGCCGTGGGCCCTCGGGCCCGGCCTCGCGCTAGGCCTTCTTCGTGCTCAGCTGCTCGATGATCGCCTGCGCGACGTCGTGCATGGTGAGCCGGCGGTCCATGGAGGCCTTCTGGATCCAGCGGAACGCCTCGGGCTCGGTGAGCCCCATCTTCTCGTTGAGCAGGCCCTTGGCGCGGTCGACGAGCTTGCGGGTCTCGAAGCGCTCGACCATGTCGGCGACCTCGGCCTCGAGGGTGAGGATCTGGGCGTACCGCGAGAGGGCGATCTCGATCGCGGGCAGCAGGTCGTTGGGCGTGAAGGGCTTCACGACGTAGGCGAGCGCTCCGGCCTCGCTGGCGCGCTCGACGAGCTCCTTCTGGCTGAAGGCGGTGAGCAGGACGACGGGCGCGATGTGCGCCTTCGAGAGGCGCTCGGCCGCCGAGATGCCGTCGAGCTGGGGCATCTTGACGTCCATGATGACGAGATCGGGGCGCAGCTCGGTGGCGAGGGCCACAGCGGTCTCTCCGTCGCCGGCCTCGCCGACGACCTCGAAGCCGTTGTCGCGGAGGATCTCCACGATGTCGAGGCGGATGAGGGATTCGTCTTCGGCGACGACGACCCGACGGGGTGCGGTCGACGAGGGTTCCTGGTCAGTCACGCCGATGAGCCTACGGTATTCTCGACGGGCTGGTGATGAGCCGGTGTGGCGGAATGGCAGACGCGGGGCACTCAAAATGCTCTGTCCGAGAGGGCTTGTGGGTTCGAGTCCCACCACCGGTACCCGCCTGGTCGCGCGGTGCGCGCCTCCGCTCGCTAGCGTCGTCGGATGAGCACCGACCCCTGGCCCCTGTTCTCGCTGGAGCTGCGCACGCCGCGGCTCGAGCTGCATCCGGTCCGCGACGCCGACCTCGGCCCTCTCGCCGAGGCAGCCCTCGCGGGCGTGCACGAGAGCGGCCGCTCGCCGTTCCCCTCCCCCTGGGCCGAGGCGCCGGCGGAGCGCCTGCCCGGCGAGCTCGCCCGCTTCCACTGGTCGCAGCGCGCGCAGACGACGCGGGAGTCGTGGCGCGTCGCGTTCGCCGTGGTCGAGGACGGCCGGGTCGTCGGCTGCCAGGACGTGGTCGCCGAGTCCTTCGCCGCCACCCGCACCCTGACCTCGGGCTCGTGGCTCACCCGCTCGGCGCAGGGCCGCGGCCTCGGGCAGGAGATGCGCGCCGCCGTCCTCCTCCTCGCCTTCGACCACCTCGGAGCCGAGGTCGCCGAGAGCGCCGCTCTCGCCTGGAACACCCGCTCGATCCGGGTCTCGGAGGCCCTCGGCTACCGGCCGAACGGGACGCACCGGATCGTCGGTCCGGACGGTATGTCGGTCGAGGAGCTGCGGTTCCGCGTCACACCGGAGACCCTGGTGCGGCCGGAATGGACGCTGGAGGCCTCGGGGATCGACGCCGCACGAGCGGTCCTCGTCCAGGACCCGCTCGGTCCGCCCTCCCCCGTCTGATTCACCAGAACATCGTGCCCGGCGAGCCCTTGAACGGACCGACCACGCGCGAGGTGATCCAGCCGCCGTAGAAGTCGCCCGGCTGCGGCTGGACCGCCTCGCCGTCGACCGTGCAGGAGTCCATCCGGGCGGGGTAGAGGGCGACCGTGTCGACGAGGGCCTCGAAGCCGTCCATCGGCTCGGGGTACGTCCAGCCCGCCGCCTCCGCGACCGCTCCTCCTCCCCCGCGCACGGTGAGGTAGGAGGCCGCGCCCTTGAACTCGCAGATGCTGCGGCCGGGCGCGGGCTCGAGCGCCCCGGGCGCGAACGAGGACACGGGGAGGTAGTAGACGGGAGGGTGGCTCGTCTCGAGGACGCGGAGAGCGTCGCGGGTCTCGGCGACGACGACGCCGCCCAGCCGCACGACCACGTGCTCGGCGGTGGTCTCGACCCTCGGGGGTCGCGGGTAGTCCCAGACGGATTCCTGGCTCTCGGCGGGCGGCACGCGCTTCATCCCGCTCACGCTACGCGGCGGGGAGCGGTGCTCCGGCGCCTCCCAGAGGATGCCCGGGCGGACGCCGCGGCTCCGCAGATCCCCGCCGCCGGGACGCGCGAGGGCCCCGGTCGCGTAACGTCGTCCCTGCGGCGGAACCCCGAGCCCGCGCGCAGAAGGAATCCAGAGTGCCCACCGAATGCATCCACGGCCTCGACATCGCGCTCTGCGACGTCTGCACCCCGAAGAAGCTCCCCGAGCAGGTCGGCCGTGCCACCCGCGCCCCCGCGCGCGTGCCCGGGACCTCCCGTGCGGCCACCGCCCGTGCCGCCGCCCGCGGCACGGCGCGCGAGAAGCCCCTGCCGAAGGTCGACATCGCCGCGCAGCGGATCTACCACGTCACCCACCTCGACAACCTCGAGGCGATCGTCGCCGCCGGCGCGATCCTGGCGGACCAGCAGCTCCAGGAGCGCCCCGCGATCGACGTCAGCGCCGAGACCACCCGCGAGCACCGCCGTGCCGTGCAGGTGAAGGACGGCGTCAGCGTCGCCGGCTTCGTGCCCTTCTTCCTCTCCCCCGACGCCGCCCTCTGGGCCGACCTGCGCGGCGAGCGGGTCGCTCCGCACTGGTCGCCGAGCGCCCACGAGACCACCGCTTCGCAGTACGTCGTCCTCGTGGGCTCGCTCGCCTCCGCCCCGGTCCTGAGCGACGGCGACGCCTCCCACGTCCTCACGCGCTTCACCGAGGGCGACGCGCTCGTGCGCACCTTCGCGCGCCTCCTGGTCGACGAGCCGGCCCTGCGCAGCGCCGAGGCGCTCGTGCCCGAGCGCTTCCCGCTCGAGGGCGTCGCGACGGTCGGCGTGGCGTCGGTCGCCGCCCGCAACCGCGTCAAGGCTCTCTTCGAGGGCATCGACGCCTCTCCCCGCGTCGCCGTCTACCCGCCGTGGTTCCACCCGGTGGCCGAGGAGGAGTGACCCGGCGCTAGTCGGCCTCGAGGAGGTCGAGGCGGTCGGCCAGGTACCGGCGCAGCGGCATCAGTCCCTGCTCGCTCAGACCGGGCGCCCAGCGCACGAGCACCTCGGAGCCGCGCAGTGCCAGCGGCTCCTGGCCCGACTCGAGCGCTGCGGCGTCGAGTGCGAGGCGCCGCCAGCCGTAGTTGACGATCTCGCCCTCCTGGAACGGACCGTCGAAGGCGGCGCGCCGGATCTCGCGGCGCGCCTCCTGCGACTCGGACTGGTTGTTGGCGTGCAGCGGAGCGACGGCACGCGTGACCGAGCCCGTCGCGAGGAGCTCGCCCTCGCGTCCGAGGAGCACCACGCCGAGGCGCCACGCGCGGGTCACCGGCGCCATCACCGGCTTGCGGCGGAAGCCGAGGATCGCGCGCGGCGTCCGCAGCTCGGCGACGGCCTGGTCGGCGATGCCGCGGGCGTCGAGCTCGGCGGAGACCTGGCGCAGGAGCGCGGCCAGATCGGCGGCGGCCTGCTCGGCCCCGGGTGCTGCGGGCATCGCTCCTCCTCGGCTCGTCCCGCCAGCCTACGGGCGCGGTGTGCACCGGCCACGCCGCTCCGCACCGCTAGCATCGCCTGACGACACCGAGGAGGACGAGCGATGCGCGTCATCATGATGGGCCCGCCCGGCGTGGGCAAGGGCACCCAGGCGGCCGTGCTGTCGCGCGAGCTGGGGGTGCCGGCGATCTCCACCGGCGATCTGTTCCGCGCGCACGTCGCCGACGGCACCGACCTCGGACGGCGTCTGCGGGCGCTCGTGGAGGCCGGCGAGTACGTGCCGGACGAGCTGACGAACGCCCTGGTCGCCGAGCGCATCGCCGAGGAGGACGCCCGGGACGGGTTCATCCTCGACGGCTACCCGCGCACGCTCGCCCAGGTGGACGCGCTGGCGGAGCTCCTCGAGGAGCGGGGCACGCCGCTCTCGTGCGTCGTGCTGCTGACGGCCGACGCGGACGTGGTCCTCGAACGGCTGCACGTGCGGGCGCAGGAGCAGGACCGCGCCGACGACGACCCCGAGGTGGTGCGGAACCGGATCGAGGTCTACGAGCGCGAGACGGCTCCTCTGGCGGAGGTCTACGACGAGCGCGAGCTCCTGGTGCGGATCGACGGCTCCGCCTCGCAGGACGAGGTCGCCGCGAGGATCATCGCGGCGTGCCGGCCCGAGTGAGCCGACCCGCCGCGACGCGGGGTCAGATCGCCGAGGCGAGGACCTCGTCGAGCTTGGCCGAGGCCTCCTCGTCGGTGCCCTTCAGGGCGAGCGAGAGCTCCGACACGAGGATCTGACGCGCCTTGAGGAGCATCCGCTTCTCGCCGGCCGAGACGCCGCCGGCCTGCTCGCGGCGCCACAGGTCGCGGACGACCTCGCTGACGCGGTACACGCTGCCGCTGGCCATCTTCTCCTGGTTGGCCTTGAAGCGGCGGGACCAGTTGCTGGCCTCCTCCGCGACGTCGCTGCGCAGGACGTCGTAGACCGCCTGGACTCCGGCGTCGTCGATGATCTCGCGGACGCCGACGAGCTCGGCGTTCTCGACGGGGAGGGTGATGGTGAGCTCGCTGGTGTGCACGTTCATCGTCATGAACGTCTTCTCGACGCCCTTGACCGAGCGCTTCTCGAGCCCGGTGATCGTCACCGCTCCGTGGTGCGGGTAGACCAGGGTCTCGCCGACCTCGAATGTCATCATGTCGTGCCTTTCGTCGTGGGGCGTGGTGGGAGTGAGGAGTCCAGGGGGCGCAGCGGCGCCGCGGCGAGCCAGGCCGGGAGCAGCGCGACGAGGTGCTCGACCAGCTCCTCGTCGGTGCCGTCGAGGGAGCCGGCGAGCCAGGCGCCGACCACGGAGAGGACGCCGCCGGCCGCGAAGACCGCGGTGAGCTCGGGGTCGACCGCGGCGGGGACGTCGACCCGGGCGAGCACCTCGCGGTGCAGGGCGAGCGCCGTGTCGAGCACGGCGTCGTCGGAGGCGACCCGGGCGGAGGCCCGCGCGCGGAGCCGGGCATGGAAGGCGTGGCGGTCGACCAGCCGCTCGACGAGCCGCGAGTAGCCGCGCTGCAGGGCGTCGGCTCCGGAGCGGTCGGCGGGATCGCCCTCGGCGACGTCGGCGACCACGAGGTCCTGGCGGAGCAGCGCGGAGGCGACTCCCGCCGCGTCGTCGAAGTGGGCGTAGAACGAGCTGCGGCTGATCCCGGCCTCGCGCACGATGTCGCTCACCGCGATGCCCTCGGCCCTCTCGCCGTCGCTCTGCATGACGAGCCGCTCGACCGCGTCGAACACGCGGCGGCGGGTGCGCCGGGCTCGCGGATCGGCGGAGCCGAGCGCCGAGGGGGACTCCGCCGCGGGCACGGAGGCGAGGCGGGCGGGAGTCATCGGTGTCAGTCTACCACTTCCCGGACAGGTGTACGGGAAGAGCGTCAGGCGCCGGTGCGCACCTGGTCGAGGCCGGCGATGCGGTCGATCGCGGCCTGCTCGCTCGGCGAGACCCGGCCGAGATACCGGCCCAGGAACACGAACAGCAGGCGGTTCGCCGTGATCGCGGGCCACCACGGGCGCCGGAGACCCAGGAGCCTCCGCACCTCGGGGCTGAGCGAGGCGACCGCGCCAGCGAACAGCAGCGGGTAGACCACGCCCGCCTCGCCCGGCAGCCGGATGTCGCGAAGGAAGCCGACCGCCTCGTGCACGCGTGCGTCGGGCTTGAGCTCGCCGGCGAATCCGGCGAGCTGCGCGCGGAGCTCCGCGACGCTCTCGGGCGGATCCTCCACTCCGAGCAGCCGGCCGGAGGCGGCCCACTCGCGCACGTAGGCGTCGGGGCCGCCGGGGATCCGTCCGCCCCAGATCTCGTGGGCGCCGAGGAACGCGTCGGTGAAGGCGTCGTGCACCCAGAGCAGCAGGCGGGGGTCCTGCGCCGAGTAGGAGCGCTCACGCCCGCCGGCGTCCTCGTAGGAGCCGACGATCCGCTCGTGCACGCCGGTCACCCAGCGCGCCGCTCCGCTCGCCGCGGCGGTGTCGCCGAAGCTGGTGGTCAGGACCCAGCGGACCGTGTTGTCGAGGCGGCCCATCGGGTCCTCGCGGTAGCGGGAGTGGTCGTGCACACCGGCCATCGCTCCGGCGTGGAGGGTCTGCATGAGCAGAGCCCGCACTCCGGCGATCATCGTGGGCAGGCCGCCGTTGACCGCCCAGACCGCGCTGCCCGGTCCGAAGAGCCCGGCGTCGTCGCCCTTCTCGAGGGCGACGATCCAGTCGGCGCGGGGGCGGGGGCGGCGGCGTCTCATCCGCTCAGTGTGCGCTCGGATCCTGGGCCGCGGCTGGCCGTTCTGTCACCCTTCGTGGGGCCGTGGTCACTCGGCCAGCAGTTCGCGGACGTCGTCGGCCGACAGCGCCCGGGCGAAGAGCTCGCCCTCGTCGAGCACCGCCGTGCTGAGGCGGCCCTTGCGCTCCTGGAGGCGCACGATCTTCTCCTCGATCGTGTCCGTCGCCACCAGCCGGTACACGTTCACCCGCCGCTCCTGGCCGATGCGGTGCGCGCGGTCGACGGCCTGCGCCTCGGCCGCCGGGTTCCACCACGGGTCGAGGATGAAGACGTGGTCGGCCTCGGTGAGGGTGAGCCCGGTGCCGCCCGCCTTCAGGCTGATCAGGAAGACGGGCGCGGCTCCCGAGCGGAACTCCTCGATCACTCCCGCGCGGTCCCGCGTGGAGCCGTCGAGCTGCACGAACGGGATGCCGCGCCGACGCAGCCGCTCCCCCGCCCGCTCCAGGTACGACGTGAAGGTGCTGAAGACGAGGGCCCGACGGCCTTCCGCGATCACGTCGTCGAGCTGCTCGACGAGCACGTCGAGCTTCGCGGACGGGACGTGCCGGTAGGCCGGGTCGACCAGGGACGCGTCGAGCGCGAGCAGGCGCAGGAGGGTGAGCGATCGGAACACCGTGAAGCGCTGCCGGTCGAGGTCGTCGACCAGGCCCAGGAGCTTCCGCCGCTCGCGCTGGAGGTAGCCGTCGTAGAGCACCCGGTGGGCGGGCGTCAGCGCGACCTCAATCGTCTGCTCCTGCTTCTCGGGGAGCTCCGGCGCCACCGCCTCCTTGGTGCGGCGGAGCAGGAACGGACGCAGTCGCCGGCGCAGTCTCTCGAGGCGGCGGCGCGCGCCCTCGGTGTGGCTGACGGTCCGTCCCTCGGACAGATCGGGCGAGGCGATGCCGACGGGCGCCTCCGCGTGCAGGATCGGCCGGGTGTACTCCTCGCGGAAGCGGCGCAGCGGCGGCAGGAGCCCGGGCGCCACCAGGGCGAGGACCGCCCAGAGCTCGTCGAGCGAGTTCTCCAGCGGTGTGCCGGTGAGCGCGAGCGTGACGGGCGCGCCGACCCCGCGGGCGGCCCGGTGCGTCTGCGAGGCGGGGTTCTTGACGAACTGGGCCTCGTCGAGGATCAGCGCCGACCACGTCCTCGACGCCCAGCGCTCGCCGCCGAGGCGCAGGACCGCGTAGCTGGTGAGGACCACGTCCGCGTCGGCCGGGATCGCGTCGAGCGCGCCCTCCCGCGAGCTCGCGACGACGTGGACGCGCAGGGCGGGCGCGAAGCGCTCGGCCTCCGAGCGCCAGCCCGGCACGACCGAGGTGGGGGCGACCACGAGGAACGGCGCGCGGCGGATCCCGGCGCGGCCCGCCTCCTCGACCGCGTCGAGCATCATGGCCAGCGCCTGCAGGGTCTTGCCGAGGCCCATGTCGTCGGCCAGGATCCCGCCGAGCCCGTGACGGAGGCGGTGCACGAGCCAGGCGTAGCCCGCCCGCTGGTACGGACGCAGCCGGGCGGTCAGGCCCTCCGGCGGCTCCACGTCCTCCGGCGACCCGGCGGCCAGCGCGGAGTCGAGCACGGCGCGCCACGCGTCGGAGGGGACGCTCTCGTCGGCGAGCTCCTCCAGCTCGTTCCACAGCCCGGCCTGGTGCCGGCCGAGCCGCGGTCCCGTCTCCCACTCCTCGAGCTCGTCCGCCCGGGTCAGCAGCTCCCGGAGCCGGTCGAGGCCGGGGTGCGCGAGCGAGAGGTAGGAGTGGTCGACCAGGCGGATGCGGTCGCCGCCCGCGGCCAGAGCGCGGAAGAGGGGCAGGAACGGCACGGTCGCGTCGCCGATGGTCACGACGACGCCGAGGTCGAACCAGTCGGCGCTCTCGGTGTCGACCGCGGTGATGGTGAGCGTGAGCGGTCCGGTCAGCAGGCGGTAGTCCGGGGCCGCGCCCTCGCGCTCGATCCGGACCCCGCCGATCCCCTCCAGCTGCGGGAGCTGCTCCACCACGAACACCGCCGCCTCGGCCCCGCGCAGGACCGCGCTCGTCCCCGGCTCCGGCACGAGAGCGGACCCGGCCTCGCCGAGCACCGAGCGCACCCGGCGGAGCACCGCGCGCTCGAGAGCCGCGTCGGCCGTGCCGTCGAGCTCGCCCGCGCGATCGGGCGAGCGGCGCCAGTGCCAGCCCACCCTGACGGCGCGCCGCGGCTCGAACGAGACCGTGCAGACCAGGCGCGGGGGCTCCGGATCGTCCAGGACGAGGTCGACGCCCTCCTCGCGCACCGCGACGCGGCCGCGGAGGGCGGGGAGGTGCTCGCCGACGAACTCGGGCACGTCCTCCGCCGGGACCTCCGTCTCCTCGGGGTGGTCGAGGAGCCGCAGCTCCTCGTCGTCGAAGGGCAGGGACGCGGGCGCGAGCAGGAGCGAGGACGGATCGCCGCCCTCGACCGCGTAGACGCCGTGCCGGGCGACCGGACGCGCCGACTCGGGCGCGTGCTCCGCGCCGTCGATCCGCAGGACGGGCCGCAGCCGGAGCGCTCCCTCCTCCGCCGAGACCGTCACCGCCACATGCGCGGGACCGGCGAGACGGACCGCGCCCTTCTCCGGGGCGAGCAGCGGGATCCCGGCGGCCTGCGCCTGCTCGAGCAGCCGCCAGAGCAGTGGGCTCTCGTAGTCGTCGAGGTGGATCCAGTCGGGGTCCTGCCCGAGGTGGACGGTGCGCGTGGCGCGGTGCAGAGCCGCGAACTCGGCGAACCAGCGCTGGTGAGCGGGGTCGAGCGAGAGCCGGTGGGTCTGGAAGTTCAGCGACTTCCAGGTGAGGGTGGTGCGGTTCCAGGCGCCCCCGCGCCCACGGACGGCGGGGCGGGTGGCCAGACGGTGGTCGCGGCGCTCGTCGGGGTCGTAGGTCTTCGCCGTGACGCGCTCGCTCGCCGGCGCCCGCCACGGATCGTCGGCCCGGCGCACCAGCCGGCGCAGCTCGAACTGCAGCCCGATCGGAGTGAGGACGGTCGGCGACTCGGTCTCGGCGGCTCCGCTGAGCTCGCCGACGCGGGCGCGCCAGGAGGAGGGGGTCGACTCGGGAGGCACCGCCCCATGCTGCCACGCGCCGCCGACACCCCCGCCCGCACCGCGTGACGGGCAGAATCGGAGGATGACCAGCAGCGACTCCCCCGCGCCCACCGTCCTCACCCTCGGCAGCGAGAGCCTGCGCCTCGCCCTGACGACCGCCGGGGCCGAGATGACGTCCCTCCGCGACGACGAGGGCCGCGAGTACCTGTGGCAGGCCGGCCCGGAGTGGCGCCGGCACGCTCCCGTCCTGTTCCCGATCATCGGGCGCCTCCCCGGCGACACGCTGCACCACGACGGCGCGGACCACCGGATGGGGCAGCACGGCTTCGCGCGGGACCGGGTCTTCGAGCTCGCGGGCGTCTCGGCGGACGAGGCGGTGTTCCGGCTCCGGAGCGACGACGCCACGCGCGCGGTGTTCCCCTTCGACTGGACGCTCCTCATCGCCTACGCCGTGACCGGCGCCTCGCTCCGGATCACCCAGACCGTCGAGAACAGGGGTCCCTCTCCGCTGGGCTTCTCGCTCGGCAACCACCCGGCCTTCGCGCTGCCGCTGCCCGAGGGCCGCGGCGAGCACCGCATCCGCTTCGCGCAGCCCGAGCCGGAGGGGTACCGCCGCGCTCCGGAGAACCTGCTGCTCGAGGCGCGCCACCCGGCGCCGCTCGAGGACGGGGTCCTGACAGTGGACGACGCGCACTTCGAGGAGGGCGTGATGATCTTCGACGAGCCGCGCCGGCGGACCCTCCGGCTCGAGGCCGACGGCGCCGCCCGCGCGATCGTCGTCGACACCGGGGACTTCGACGTGGTCGGCGTGTGGAAGCCCGTCGGGGCCCCGTTCGTCTGCCTCGAGCCGTGGCGGAGCGTCCCGACCCCCGAGGGCTGGGACGGCGACATCGTCGACAAGCCGCGCCAGGTCGTCCTCGAGCCGGGCGGCCGACGGTCGCTGTCCTACAGCATCGCGCTGAGCTGAACGTCCGCGCGCTGGATCTGCGCGTCGAGCAGCTCGAAGCGGCGGATGATCAGCCCCTCGCGGGTGGCCCAGGGGCAGATCACCAGCGTCTCGATGCCGAGGGCGTCCATGGCCGCCTCCGCGACGAGAGCGCCCGCGAGCAGCTGCGGAGCCCGCAGAGCGGAGACGCCGGGCAGCGCTGAGCGATCGGCCGCGCCGATCGCGGCGAGGCGGGCGGACCACAGCCGGAGGTCGACCAGGTGCAGCTCGCGGCGCACCAGCGGACCGGCGGCGCTCGGAGCGGCGCCGGTGATCCGCGCCAGAGACCGGAAGGTCTTCGACGTGCCTGCGACCAGGTCGGGGCGCCCCAGGGCGAGGAAGCCGCGGACGGGCTCCGCGAGCACCTCGCGGGCGTGACGCCGGGCGGCCTTCACGCTCGTGGCCGAGGCGGGATCGCCGACCAGCAGGTCCCGCGTCACCCGCCCCGCTCCGAGCGGGACCGACACGGCGAGCTCGGGCACCTCGTCCACGCCCATCGAGAGCTCGAACGAGCCGCCGCCGATGTCGAGGTCCAGGATCGAGCCCGCGCCCCAGCCGAACCAGCGGCGCACGGCGAGGAAGGTGGCCGACGCCTCGGCCTCGCCGCCGAGCTCCTGGAGGTGCACGCCCGTCTCGGCGCGGACCCGGTCGAGGACCGCCGCGCCGTTGCCGGCCTCGCGGATCGCCGAGGTCGCGAACGCCAGCAGGTCCTCCGCGCGGTGCTCGCGGGCGACCTCGGCGGCCTCGGTCACGAACGCGATCAGCTCGCGCTGGCCACGCTCGGTGATCTCCCCCGCCTCATCGAGGTGCGCCACGAGAGCGAGGCTCCGCTTGTGCGAGCGGTAGGGCACCGGGCGGGCGCCGGGGTGCGCGTCGACGAGGAGCAGGTGGACCGTGTTGGAGCCGATGTCGAGCACGCCGAGTCGCATGGGTCCACGGTATCCGCCCGCGGAGGCGCGTCCCGCCACGCGGGCCGCCGGGGAACGCCGGAGGGCCCGGCCGCTCGCGCGACCGGGCCCTCCGGAGGGTGCTGGACTCAGTGGTCCCAGTTCTCGGCCCTGTCGGCCGAGCTGGACGAGCCGACGATGTGCACCCGCATGTCGTTCGTCGTGCCGGCGCGCCCGGGGGGCGATCCGGAGACGACGACCACGGTCTCGCCCGCCTGGGCGAGGCCCTCGCGGAGCAGCACCGCGTCCACCTGCGCGAACATCGCGTCGGTGTGGTTGACGCGCGGCGTGACGAAGGACTGGACGCCCCAGTTCAGCGCCATGCGGCGGCGGACGGCCGGCTCGGGGGTGAAGCCGATGATCGGGATGCCGTGGCGCAGGCGCGTCATGCGGCGGACCGAGTCGCCCGACTCCGTGAACACGCAGAGGAACTTCGCCTCGACGAACTCCGCGACCTCGGCGGCGGCCAGCGTGACGGATCCGCCCTGGGTGCGGGGCTTGCTCCCCAGCGGGGGGATGCGCTCCAGGCCGTGCTCCTCGGTGGACTCGACGATGCGGGCCATGGTCTGCACGGTGACGACGGGCCAGGCTCCGACGCTGGTCTCGCCCGAGAGCATGACCGCGTCCGCGCCGTCGAGGATGGCGTTCGCGACGTCCGAGGCCTCGGCCCGCGTGGGGCGGGGGCTCTCGATCATCGACTCGAGCATCTGGGTCGCGACGATGACCGGCTTCGCCCAGCGGCGGGCGAGCTCGACGGCGTGCTTCTGCACGATCGGCACCGCCTCGAGGGGCAGCTCGACGCCGAGGTCGCCGCGGGCGACCATGATGCCGTCGAAGACGTCGATGATCTCCTGCAGGTTGTCGACCGCCTGCGGCTTCTCGATCTTGGCGATGACGGGAGCCTTGCGGCCCTCCTCCGCCATGATCTCGTGCACGCGCTCGATGTCGCTGGCGTTGCGCACGAAGGAGAGGGCGATGATGTCGGCGCCGAGGCGGATCGCCCAGCGGAGGTCGTCCTCGTCCTTCTGGGAGAGGGCGGGGACGTTGACCGCGACACCGGGCAGATTGATGCCCTTGTTGTTCGAGACGTTGCCGGGGACGACGACCTCGGTGACGACCCGGGGGCCCTCGACGGCGGTGACGCGGACAGCGACCTTGCCGTCGTCGATGAGGAGCATGTCGCCCGGGTTCACGTCGTCCGGGAGGCCCTTGAACGTGGTGCCCGAGAGCTCGCGCGTGCCGAGGACGTCCTCGGTGGTGATGGTGAAGACGTCGCCCTCGGCGAGGGCGTACGGGCCGCCCTCGAACTTGCCGAGGCGGATCTTCGGACCCTGCAGGTCGACGAGGATCGCGACCGCGCGCCCGGCGTCGTCCGCGGCCTTCCGCACGATGCGGTAGATGCCTTCGTGGACGTCGTAGCTTCCGTGACTGAGGTTCATGCGGGCCACGTCCACGCCGGCGTCGATGATCGCACGAATGGTCTCGTACGACGACGTTGCCGGGCCGAGGGTGGCGACGATTTTCGCTCGTCTCATTGAGGGGGTGCTCCGTTGTTCTGCGCCCGGAGGCGCGTCGTTAGCGGGGAGGGTGAGCTGATTGCTGGCGGGCCGAGACTATCGCGTCCCGGGGACTAGAGCGTGAAGCCCCGGTCGTTGGGGCCGACCGGCGCCGGCAGCTGGGTCGTGCCCTCGAGGTAGCGGTCGACCTCGGCCGCGACGGAGCGGCCCTCCGCGATCGCCCAGACGATCAGGGACTGGCCGCGCCCGGCGTCGCCGGCCACGAAGACGCCGGGGACGGTGGTCTCGAAGGCGTCGCCGCGCGCGACGTTGCCGCGCTCGGTGAAGGGGACGTCGAGCTGGCGGCCGAGGTGGTCCGCCTCCGGGCCGGTGAAGCCGAGGGCGAGCAGGACCAGGTCGGCCGGGATCTCGCGCTCGGTGCCCGCCTTGGGGACGCGGCGCCCGTCGAGGTACTCGGTCTCGGCCACGCGCACCGCGCGGACCTCGCCGCCCTCGTTCGCGAGGAACTCCACGGTCGACGCGAGGAACATCCGCTCCCCGCCCTCCTCGTGGGCGCTCGAGACCTCGAACACGGTCGGGTCCATCGGCCAGGGCTGGCTGTCCGGGCGCTGCGACGGCGGCTGCTGCCCGATCGCCAGGTTCGTGACCGACGCGGCCTTCTGGCGGTGGGCGGTGCCGATGCAGTCCGCTCCGGTGTCGCCTCCGCCCAGGACGACGACGTGCTTGCCCTCGGCCGAGATCTGCTCGAAGACGCGGTCGCCCGCGATCGCGCGGTTCGACTGCACGAGGTACTCCATGGCGAAGTGCACGCCGTCGAGGTCGCGACCCGGGATCGGCAGGTCGCGCGGCACGAGAGCACCGGTGGCGACCACGACCGCGTCGTAGCGCGCCCGCAGGTCGTCCCAGGTGATGTCGGAGCCGATGTCGACGCCCGCGCGGAACCGGGTGCCCTCGGCCTTCATCTGGTTCAGGCGGAGCTCGAGGTGCTTCTTCTCCATCTTGAAGTCCGGGATCCCGTAGCGCAGGAGGCCGCCGATGCGGTCGTCGCGCTCGTAGACCGCGACGGTGTGCCCGGCGCGGGTGAGCTGCTGAGCGGCGGCGAGCCCCGCCGGGCCGGAGCCGACGACCGCGACGGTCTTGCCGGTCAGGCGCTCCGGCGGGTGCGGCTGCACCCAGTCGTTGCCGAAGGCCTGATCGATGATCGAGACCTCGATCTGCTTGATCGTGACGGCGGGCTGATTGATGCCGAGCACGCAGGACGACTCGCACGGCGCCGGGCAGAGCCGGCCCGTGAACTCCGGGAAGTTGTTCGTCGCGTGCAGGCGCTCGATCGCCTGGCGGCCCTCGCCGCGCCACATCAGATCGTTCCACTCGGGGATCAGGTTCCCCAGCGGGCAGCCCTTGTGGCAGAACGGGATGCCGCAGTCCATGCAGCGGCCCGCCTGCCGGCGCAGCACGGCGGAGTCGCCCTGCTCGTAGACCTCTTTCCAGTCCATCAGGCGGACGGACACGGGACGCCGCTTGGGCAGCTCCCGGTCCTGCACCTTCAGGAACCCCTTGGGATCAGCCACCGGTCACCTCCAGAATCCGTCCCCAGACGACGTCGCCGTCGGGGTCGAGCCCCTCCTCCACAGCGGATGCGCGCGTCGCGAGCACCGCGGCGAAGTCGCGGGGCAGTACCTTGACGAAACGCGAGACCGTTCCGTCGAAATCGTCGAGCATCCCCTGGGCCAGGGTCGACTCGGTCTCCGCGACGTGCCGCTCGAGCAGGTCGCGAAGGATCTCCACGTCGGCGCTGCCGAGCTCGGAGAGGGTCAGCTCGCCGGAGGCGATCGCGTCGCGGTTCACGAGCTCGCGGCGCAGGCCGTGGATGTAGGCCGTGCCGCCCGACATGCCGGCGCCGAGGTTCCGCCCGGTCTCGCCGAGGATCACCGCCAGGCCGCCGGTCATGTACTCGAGCGCGTGGTCGCCCACTCCCTCGACCACCGCGGTGGCGCCGGAGTTGCGGACCAGGAAGCGCTCGCCGACCATCCCGCGGATGAACATCGTGCCCTGGGTCGCCCCGTAGCCGATCACATTGCCCGCGATCACGTTCGTCGAGGCGTCGAAGGTGCTGCGGCGGTCCGGCCGCACCACGATCTGGCCGCCCGAGAGGCCCTTGCCGACGTAGTCGTTGGAGTCGCCCTCGAGCCGCAGCGTGATGCCGGCGGGGAGGAACGCTCCGAGCGACTGCCCGGCCGAGCCGCGGAGCGATACGACGATGGAGTCGGCCGGCAGGCCGTTCTCGCCGAAGCGGACGGTGACCTCGTGGCCGAGCATGGTGCCGACGGCGCGCTCGGTGTTCTTGATCTCGCGCTCGATCCGCACGGTGCCGCGGTGGTCGAGCACGTTCGCCGCGAGGCGGATCAGCTCGTTGTCGAAGTGGTGCTCGAGCTCGTGCTCCTGCGCGCGGCCGTGGCGGCGCGGCTCCTCCGCCGTGAAGACCGGTCCGACGAGGATCGGCGTCAGGTCGAGCCCGCTCGCCTTCCAGTGCTCGATCGCCTGGTCGACGTCGAGCAGCTCGCGGTGTCCGACGATCTCGTCGACGCTCCGGAAGCCGAGCTGCGCGAGGTACTCGCGCACCTCCTGGGCGATGAACTCGAAGAAGTTGACGACGAACTCCGGCTTTCCGGAGAACCGCTGGCGCAGCTCCGGGTTCTGCGTCGCGACGCCCACCGGGCAGGTGTCGAGGTGGCAGACGCGCATCATGATGCAGCCCTCGACGATCAGCGGGGCCGTCGCGAAGCCGAACTCCTCGGCCCCGAGCAGCGCGCCGATGACGACGTCGCGACCGGTCTTCATCTGGCCGTCGACCTGCACGACCACGCGATCGCGCATGCCGTTGAGCATCAGCGTCTGCTGGGTCTCGGCCAGGCCGAGCTCCCAGGGCGTGCCCGCGTGCTTGAGCGAGTTCACCGGGCTCGCGCCGGTGCCGCCGTCGTGACCCGAGACGAGGATCACGTCGGCGAGGGCCTTCGCGGTGCCGGCGGCGACCGCTCCGATGCCCGACTGGCTGACCAGCTTCGCGTGGATGCGCGCCGACGGGTTCGCCCGCTTGAGGTCGAAGATCAGCTGCTTCAGGTCCTCGATCGAGTAGATGTCGTGGTGCGGCGGCGGCGAGATCAGGCCGACGCCGGCGGTCGCGTGCCGGGTGCGCGCGATCCACGGGTACACCTTCGTGGGCGGGAGCTGACCGCCCTCGCCGGGCTTGGCACCCTGGGCGAGCTTGATCTGGATGTCGTCGGCGTGGGTGAGGTACATGCTCGTGACGCCGAAGCGGCCCGAGGCGACCTGCTTGATCGCGGAGCGGCGCTCCGGGTCGAGCAGCCGCTCGGTGTCCTCGCCGCCCTCGCCGGTGTTCGACTTGGCGCCGAGGCGGTTCATCGCGATGGCGAGCGTCTCGTGCGCCTCCGGCGAGATGGAGCCGTAGCTCATCGCGCCCGTCGAGAAGCGCTTGACGATCGCCTCGACCGGCTCGACCTCGTCGATCGGGATCGGCGTGCGCCCCGCGGTGTCGAGCTTGAACATGCCGCGGAGGGTCATCAGCGAGCTCGCCTGGTCGTCGACCATCTTCGTGTACTCGCGGAAGACGTCGTAGCGGCGGTTGCGCGTCGAGTGCTGCAGGCGGAACACCGTGTCCGGGTTGAACAGGTGCGGGGCGCCGTCGCGGCGCCACTGGTACTCGCCGCCGACCGCCAGGCGCTCATGCGCGACGATCGCGCCGTCCTCGGGGTACGCGGCGCGGTGACGCGCGGCGTTCTCCTCGGCGACGACGTCGATGCCGATGCCGCCGAGCTTCGAGACGGTGCCGGTGAAGTACTGGTCGACGAACGCCTGGCTGAGGCCGACGGCCTCGAAGGTCTGCGCCCCGGCGTAGCTCGACACGGTGGAGATGCCCATCTTGGACATGATCTTCAGCACGCCCTTGCCGAGCGCCTTGATCACGTTCTTCACGGCCTTCTCCGGCGAGACGTCCGACAGCATGCCGCTGCGGACGAGGTCCTCGCAGGTCTCCATCGCCAGGTACGGGTTGACCGCGGAGGCGCCGTAGCCGATGAGCGTCGCCACATGGTGCACCTCGCGGACGTCGCCCGCCTCGACCACGAGCCCCACTCGCATCCGGTTCTCGGTGCGGATGAGGTGGTGGTGCACGGCGGCGAGCATCAGCAGCGAGGGGATCGGCGCGAGGTCCTTGGTGGAGTCGCGGTCCGAGAGCACCAGGAACTGCGCTCCCGCGGCGATGGCCTCGTCGGCCTCGTCGCACATCTCGTCGATGCGGTCCTGCATCGCGCGGGGTCCCGCGTCGACGCGGTAGAGGCCGCGGATCGTCGTGGTGATGTGGCTCAGCGGGCGCGGCGCGATGTGCTGGATCTTCGCGAGCTCGTCGTTGTCGATGACCGGGAAGTCGAGGACGACCTGGCGCGCGTGTTCGGCACCGGCGGTCAGCAGGTTGCGCTCGGGGCCGAGGCCCAGGCGGAGCGAGGTCACGACCTCCTCGCGGATCGAGTCCAGCGGCGGGTTCGTCACCTGCGCGAAGGCCTGCGTGAAGTAGTCGAAGAGCAGGCGGGGGCGCTTGGACAGGACGGCCACGGGGGTGTCCGAGCCCATCGCTCCGAGCGGCTCCGCACCAGCGCGCGCCATCGGCAGCAGGAGGAGGCGGACCTCCTCCTCGGTGTAGCCGAAGGTGCGCTGGCGGCGGTTGACCGAGGCGGGCGTGTGCACGATGTGCTCGCGCTCGGGGAGGTCCTTGAGGTTGATGCGGCCCTTCTCGAGCCACTCCTCGAACGGACCGGAGGCGGCGAGCTGCCCCTTGATCTCCTCGTCCTCGACGATGCGGCCCTGCTCGGTGTCGACCAGGAACATGCGGCCGGGCTGCAGGCGTCCCTTGCGGACCACCTTCGCGGGGTCGATGTCGAGCACGCCGATCTCGCTGGCGAGCACCACGAGCCCGTCGTCGGTGACGACGTAGCGGCCGGGTCGGAGCCCGTTGCGGTCGAGGGTGGCGCCGACGAGCTCGCCGTCGGTGAAGACGATCGCGGCCGGGCCGTCCCACGGCTCCATGAGCATCGAGTGGTACTCGTAGAACGCGCGGCGCTTCGGGTCGAGCGCGCCGTCCTGGTTCTCCCAGGCCTCCGGCACCATCATCATGATCGCGTGCGGGAGCGACCGGCCGGCCAGATTGAGCAGCTCGACGGTCTCGTCGAACGAGGCGGAGTCGCTGCGGCCGGGCGAGACGATCGGGAACAGCGGGGCCAGGTCGCCCAGCTCGCGGCTCTTCAGCTGCGACTGGCGCGCGCGCATCCAGTTGCGGTTGCCCTGCACCGTGTTGATCTCGCCGTTGTGCGCGATCATCCGGAACGGCTGAGCGAGCGGCCACGAGGGGAAGGTGTTGGTGGAGTACCGGGAGTGCACCAGCGCGAGCTTCGACGCGAAGCGCTCGTCGGACAGGTCCGGGTAGAACGGCTCCAGCTGGAGCGTCGTCACCATGCCCTTGTAGACGAGCGTGCGGCTCGAGAGCGACATGAAGTAGACCTCGAGCTCGCGCTCGACGCGCTTGCGCAGGCGGAAGGTCAGGCGGTCGAGGCGCACGGAGGAGAGGGGCGTGCCGCTCTCGTCGGTCAGCTCGCTCCGGATAAACAGCTGCTCGATCGCCGGCATGGCGGCCCGGGCGAGCGTGCCGATCTCGTCGGGCTGCACGGGCACGGACCGCCAGCCGACCACGGCGAGGTTCTCCTCGCGGGCGATGTCGGCGATCGTCGACTTGACCCGCTCGCGCTCGAACACGTCCACCGGGAGGAAGGCGTTGCCCACCGCGTACTGGCCCAGCGGCGGGAGCTCGAAGGGAGCGACCGCGCGGAGGAACTCGTCCGGGATCTGCGTGATGATCCCCGCGCCGTCGCCCGTTCCCGCGTCGGAGCCGACGGCGCCGCGGTGCTCGAGGTTGCGCAGCGCGTTCAGCGCGGCGTCGATGATGTCGTGGCCGGCGGTGCCGCGCATGGTGGCGACCATCGCGAGACCGCACGCGTCCTTCTCGGCGGCCGGGTCGTACATCCCCTGCGCCGGCGGCATGCCCAGGAAGGGCACGGCGCGGGCCGGGGTCGAGGGCTGGGCGGAGGCCATGGGAACCGTCCTCACGGGGGTGATGGCTGATCGGGACGTCGCTGGCCCGCGGTGGTGAAGGAGGAGCGGCTCCCCGATCGGGAGGGCCGCAGGGTTCTGCCGTGGCGCGAGCGTCGCGCGCCGCCGGCGGTGCCTGCACGACGACCCGCCTGCGGCAGCGCTCGTGGCTGCGCCGCGATGGGGCGGTCGTGGAGGTGTCGGGCACCCGGGAGGCGGTCGCGGAGGCTCCGCGACCTCCGTCAGGTGCGGGAGACCGTCGGCTTCTCGGCGTCGGTGCCGGAAGCAGGGGTGGTGGTGTCGTCGGAGTCGGACTCGACGTCCTCGAATTCTACCGCAGCCGGGGCGGGCGTCCACTCGCGACCCGGCCGGTAGGCCGAGGGCTCGGCGCCCGGGTGCTCGCGCTTCTGGATCACCACGAGGACCAGGCCGATGACCACGGCGATGAGCGCGGCCCAGACGTTGGTGCGGATGCCCCAGAAGAACTCGCTCGGGTCGATCCGGATGGATTCGAACCAGACGCGGCCGATCCCGTACCAGATCAGGTAGGCGGCGAAGACGGTGCCCCACTGCAGCTTGAGACGGCGCTCGAGCAGGAGGATGACCGCGATGCCGACGACGTTCCAGAGGATCTCGTAGAGGAAGGTCGGGTGGAAGAGCGTGCCCGCCGGGAGGCCGACGGGGAAGGCCGGGTTGGTGGTCTCGATCTCGAGGCCCCAGGGCAGGGTCGTGGGCAGGCCGAAGAGCTCGTGGTTGAACCAGTTGCCCAGGCGCCCGAGCGCCTGAGCGGCGAGCATGCCGGGGGCGAGGGCGTCGGCGAAGGTCCAGAAGCGCACTCCTGTCCAGCGGCAGCCGATGAACGCGCCGACCGCGCCTCCGATGAGCCCGCCGAAGATGGCGTTGCCGCCGTTCCAGATGCGGACGACCTCCCACGGGTCGGCGCCGTCGTAGAAGTAGTCGCCGGGGTGGGTGAGCACGTGGTAGGCGCGGGCGCCGACGATGCCGAGCGGCACCGCCCAGATGATGATGTCGAGCACGACCCACGGCTCCGCGCCGCGGCGCTTGAGGCGCTGGTTCGTCATGATCGTCGCCACGATGATCCCCGCGAGGATGCAGAGCGCGTAGGTGTGGATCGCGAGCGTGAAGGTGCCGATCGTGAGGTCGTACTGACTCCACGCGTCGGGGGGGCTCGGAATGCTCAGCGGTACGGACACCGGTACTCGACCTTTCGAAGGAGGGGGTCCCCCGGGCACGGCTCGGCCGCGCCCCGGTGGGCATCCCGATTGTAGCGGGAGGGTGTCAGCGCGCGGAGCGCAGGCGGGTGCCCTCGGCGAGGCCGCGGGAGGTCTCGGCGACCGCGTCGACCCCGCCGGACGCCAGCGCCCGCACCAGGGCGGATCCGACGATGGCGCCGTCCGCGTAGGCGAGGATCTCGGCGACCTGCTCGCCGGTCGAGATGCCCAGGCCGACGCACGCGCTCTCGGAGCCGGCGGCGCGGAGGCGGTCGACCAGGGTGCGGGCCGCGGAGTCGACATCGGTGCGCGCGCCGGTGATGCCCATCGTCGAGACCGCGTAGACGAATCCACGGCTCGAGTCGACGGCCTGGCGCAGGCGCGTGTCCGTCGAGGACGGTGCCGCGAGGAACACGCGGTCGAGTCCGAGCCGCTCGGAGACGGCGAGCCACTCGGCGCCCTCGTCCGGGATCAGGTCGGGCGTGATGAGGCCGGACCCGCCGGCCTCGGCCAGATCGGTGGCGAAGCGCTCGACCCCGTACTGCAGGACGGGGTTGTAGTAGGTCATCACCAGGACCGGCACGTCGACGCGCGCCCGGATCTCGCGGACGGCCTCGAAGCCGTGGCGGAGGCGGAAGCCGCCCGCGATGGCGGCCTGGGTCGCCTCCTGGATGACGGGTCCGTCCATCACCGGATCGGAGTAGGGCAGACCGAGCTCGATCGCGTCGACGCCGTTCTCGGCCATGGCCACGGCGGCGTCGATGCTGGTCGGCAGGTCGGGGAAGCCGACGGGGAGGTAGCCGATCAGGGCGCCCGCCGCCTCCTCGTTCCGGCGCCGGACGGTCTCGGCGACGCTCGGTCCGCGGCCGCTCACGACTGCACCGCGCCCTGGTCCATGAGGCCGAAGTAGTGCGCAGCGGTCGTCATGTCCTTGTCGCCGCGGCCCGAGAGGTTGACCAGGATGGTGGCCTCGGGGCCGAGCTCGCGCCCGAGCTCCAGCGTGCCGGCCAGCGCGTGCGCGGACTCGATCGCCGGGATGATCCCCTCGGTGCGGCTGAGCAGCATGAGCGCGTCCATCGCGGCCGAGTCGGTGACCGCGCGGTAATCGGCGCGGCCGATGCTCGAGAGCCACGCGTGCTCCGGGCCGATGCCCGGGTAGTCGAGGCCGGCCGAGATCGAGTGCGACTCGACGGTCTGGCCGTCCTCGTCCTGGAGGAGGAAGCTGCGGGCGCCGTGCAGGACGCCGGGGCGGCCCTTGCTGATGGTCGCCGCGTGGCGGGGGGTCTCGATCCCGTCGCCGCCGGCCTCGAAGCCGACGAGGCGGACCTCGGGGTCATCGAGGAAGGCGTGGAAGATCCCCATCGCGTTGGAGCCGCCGCCGACGCAGGCGGTGACCGCGGTGGGCAGCGAGCCGGTGAGCTCGAGGACCTGCTCGCGCGCCTCCTCGCCGATGATCTTCTGGAAGTCCCGGACGAGGGCCGGGAACGGGTGCGGGCCGGCGACGGTGCCGAAGATGTAGTTCGTGGTGCCCACGTTCGTCACCCAGTCGCGCATCGCGTCGTTGATCGCGTCCTTGAGGGTGCGCGAGCCGGTCGTCACGGGGATCACCTCGGCGCCGAGCAGGCGCATGCGGGCGACGTTGAGGGCCTGGCGCTCGGTGTCGACCTCGCCCATGTAGACCACGCAGTCGAGGCCGAACAGGGCGGCGGCCGTGGCGGTCGCGACGCCGTGCTGGCCCGCTCCCGTCTCGGCGATGACGCGGGTCTTGCCGATCCGCTTGGTGAGCAGCGCCTGGCCCAGCACGTTGTTGATCTTGTGCGAGCCGGTGTGGTTGAGGTCCTCGCGCTTGAGGATGATCCGCGCACCGCCGGCGTGCTCGGCGAACCGCGGCACCTCGGTGATGATCGACGGACGACCGGTGTAGCTGCGGTGCAGCTCCATCAGTTCTGCCGCGAACGCGGGATCGACCTTCGTGCGCTCGTACTCGGCGCTCAGCTCGTCGAGGGCCTCGACGAGGGACTCGGGGACGTAGCGTCCGCCGAACTCGCCGAAGTAGGGGCCGAGTTCATCCCGGAGTGCCATGGGGGTACCGCCTATCGGTGTGGTCAGTGCGCCAGGAAGCCGGCGAGGGTGGAGACGGGGTCGCCGCCGGTGACGAGAGCCTCGCCCACGAGGACGACGTCGGCTCCGGAGCCGCGGTAGTGCGCGACGTCGTCGGCGGTGAGGACGGCCGACTCGGCCACCTTCACCGCATCGTCGGGGAAGCGCTCGGAGAGGCGGCCGAAGAGGTCGCGGTCGAGCTGGAAGGTGGAGAGGTCGCGGGCGTTCACGCCGATGAGCCGCGCGCCGAGGTCGGCGGCCCGCTCGAGCTCGTCGGCCGAGTGCGTCTCGACGAGCGGGGTCATCCCCAGCTCGAGCACGAGGGCGTGCAGCTCGGCGAGCAGGGGCTGCTCGAGCGCGGCGACGATGAGGAGGACCAGGTCGGCTCCGGCCGCGCGGGCCTCAAGGACCTGGTACGGCTCGGCGACGAAGTCCTTGCGCAGGACGGGGATCGACACGCGCTCGCGGACCGCCTCGAGGTCCGCGAGGGACCCCTTGAAGCGGCGCTCCTCGGTAAGGACGCTGATCGCGCTCGCTCCCCCGAGCTCGTACTGCCCGGCCAGCTCGGCGGGGACGGGGATGTCGGCGAGGGCTCCGCGCGACGGGCTGGCGCGCTTCACCTCGGCGATGATCCTGACGCGCTCGGCGGGGGCCAGAGCGGCCAGGGCGTCGAGGGCGGGCGCCTGGGCGAGCGCGCGGCGCTCGACGGCTTCGAGCGGGGCGCTCTCGCGGCGCCGGGCCGCGTCGGCCAGGGCGCCGGCGGTGAGGTCGGCGAGCACCTAGGCGCGCGCCTTCGGGTTCGCCTTCGCGCCGTTGACGCCGTAGCCCGCCTTGGCCATGCCCATGCCCACGAGCAGACCCACCACGACCAGGCCGGCCGAGAGCCAGACCACCAGGGGCACGTCGAACCAGAACGCGATCGTGCCGATCGTGAATCCGACCAGCATGATGACGACGGCCGTCCACGCTGCGGGCGAGTGGCCGTGGTTGTCGTCGTCGTGCTCGGTGCTCATGGGTCTCCTCCTGGGGGTGCATCGGGACCAGAGCAGTCTAGCGTGAGGCGCCTGAGCGCCCGGCCCCGGACTCGCCTGCGCAGCCGCCTGCAGGAGGCGGGGATGCCGGACCGCCGGACACGACCGCGGCCGGTGTCAGCGGCCCGAGGTGGGGTCGTCGCCGCGCGAGAGCTCGTCCCACGAGACGACCGGGTCGATGTCGCCGTCGTCCGTCTGCACGGTCGACGCGCCGTGGCCGTAGCCGTCGGCGGGCTCGAAGCGGGAGGCGCGCTTCCGCGCCGCTCCCGGCCAGCGGCCCGAGGTCACGAGGACGCCGATCCCGAGCAGCGCGGTGAGCACGCCGCAGACCAGGGCGACGACGGGCCAGGCCGTCGCGGAGGACGAGGCCACGAGCGCCGCGACGGACTGCTCCCCCGCGATGGCGGTCGCCTCGGTGACGAGCGAAGCGCCGGCGCGCACGGGGTCGCCCAGTGCCGTCGCGGCCGCGAGCACCACCGAGGCGCCGAGGACGGCCTGGAGCACACCGAGCACGATCCGGAAGACGGGGCCGGCGATGGCGAGGGCCGCGGCGAGGGCGAGGCCCGCGAGCGCCAGGGCGGAGAGCGCGGGCGCGGCGACGGTCCCGGCCACGTCGATCCGCTGGCCCTCCCCCTCGATCGCGGCCAGGGTCAGCGTGGACCAGGTCTGGGTGGAGGAGGTCAGCTCGAGCGCGGCGAGCAGCACGACCCCGAGGATCGCCGTGTACTTCAGCCGCCGTCCGCTCATGCTCACTCCGCCGGACCGAGGCCGGTGAACGGCACGAGGGGGTCGACGTCGAAGCAGGCGTGCTCGCCCGTGTGGCAGGCTGCGCCGATCTGCTCGACCTGGACCAGCAGGGTGTCGGCGTCGCAGTCGAGGGCGGCACCCCGCACGTACTGCGCGTGCCCGGACGTGTCGCCCTTGCGCCAGTACTCCTGGCGCGAGCGCGACCAGAAGGTGACGCGGCCCTCGGTGAGGGTCCGCCGGAGCGCCTCGCGGTCCATCCAGCCCATCATGAGCACCTCGCGGGTGTCGTGCTGCTGGATGATCGCGGGCAGGAGCCCGGTCGGATCGAAGGCGGCGCGGTCCAGGACGGCGTCGAGCTCGGCGGGGGTCATCGGATCTCGATCCCGGAGGCGGCGAGCGCGCGCTTGACGTCGCCGATCGTCAGCTCGCGGTTGTGGAAGACGGAGGCGGCGAGCACGGCGTCGGCTCCCGCGTCGACGGCCGGAGCGAAGTGCTCGACGGCGCCGGCGCCTCCGGAGGCGATGACCGGCACGGAGCTCAGCTCGCGCATCGCGGCGATCAGCTCGAGGTCGAAGCCCTGCTTGGTGCCGTCGGCGTCGATGGAGTTGACCAGCAGCTCCCCGGCGCCGCGCTCGACGGCCTCGGCCGCCCAGGCCAGGGCGTCGAGCTCGGTCTCGCGGCGTCCGCCGTGAGTGGTGACGACGAAGCCGGACGCCGTGGCGTCGCTCCGCTTGACGTCGAGCGAGAGCACGAGCACCTGCGCGCCGAAGACGTCGGCGATCTCGCCGAGGAGCTCGGGCCGGGCGATCGCGGCGGAGTTGACGCCCACCTTGTCGGCGCCGTGCGCGAGCAGTCGCGAGACGTCCTCGGCGCTGCGCACGCCTCCGCCGACCGTGAGCGGGATGAAGACCTGCTCGGCGGTCGCCCGCACCACGTCGTAGGTGGTCGAGCGGTCGTCGACCGTGGCGGTGACGTCGAGGAAGGTCAGCTCGTCGGCGCCCTGCTCGAAGTAGAGGCGGGCGAGCTCGACGGGGTCGCCCGCATCGCGCAGGTTCTGGAAGTTGACGCCCTTCACGACGCGGCCGGCGGCGACGTCGAGGCAGGGGATGACGCGGACGGCGAGACTCATCGGCTCCCCCTCTACAGGCGCGCGGCGTGGATGGAGGTGACCAGGATCGCGCGGGCGCCCAGGTCGTACAGGCGGTCCATCACCTGGTTCATGTCCGAGCGCGGCACCATCACGCGGACGGCCACCCACTCGGCGTCGTGCAGCGGCGAGACCGTCGGCGACTCGAAGCCCGGGGCGATCGCCGTGGCGCTCTCCAGGAGCGCGACGGGGCAGTCGTAGTCGAGCAGCACGTACTCGCGGGCGACCAGCACGCCCTGCAGGCGGCGCAGCAGCACCGGGATGCCCTCGGGCTCCCCCGCGGCGGAGACCAGGACGGCGGTCGAGTCCAGGATGACCGGGCCGAAGATCTCGAGGCCGGCCTTGCGGAGCGTGGTGCCGGTCTCGACGACATCGGCGATGACGTCGGCGACGCCGAGCTGGATCGCGGACTCGACCGCGCCGTCGAGGCGGATCAGCGTCACCTCGACGCCGTGCTCCCGGAGGAAGCGGCCCACGAGGCCCGGGTAGCTGGTCGCCACGCGGAGGCCGTCGATCTGCGCGAGCTCGTCGTAGCGGCCTGCGGGCCCGGCGAAGCGGAAGGTGGAGTTGGCGAAGCCGAGGCTCGCGATCTCGCGCGCCTCGGAGCCGGAGTCGATCAGGAGGTCGCGGCCGGTGACCCCGACGTCGAGAGCGCCGGAGCCGACGTAGGTGGCGATGTCGCGCGGGCGCAGGTAGAAGAACTCCACCCCGTTGCGCTCGTCGACGACGTGCAGCTCCTTCGGGTCGCGGCGGCCGGTGTAGCCGGCCTCCGCGAGCATCTGACCGGCGGTCTCCGAGAGGGAGCCCTTGTTGGGGACGGCGACGCGCAGGAGCGCCGGGGCGGGGGTGGTGGTCACGGGACGTCCTTCATGACTCGACGGCTGTTCAGGGGGCGGCACGGCTCCTCGGGGAGCGTGCGGGCGCGACGGCGCGGAGCGGAGGCGCACCCCGGCGAGCGGGGCGGGGCTCACAGATGCCGGTAGACGTCGGCCGTCGTCAGTCCCTTGGCGAGCATGAGCACCTGCAGGTGGTAGAGCAGCTGCGAGATCTCCTCGGCGGTGCGCTCGTCGCCCTCGTACTCGGCGGCCATCCACACCTCGGCTGCCTCCTCGACGATCTTCTTGCCGATGAAGTGCACGCCGGCGTCGAGCTCGCGGACGGTGCCCGAACCCTCGGGACGGGCGGCGGCCTTCTCGCCCAGCTCAGCGAAGAGGTCGTCGAAAGTTTTCACCGGGGAAGTCTATACGGCGGCCGGGCGCGGGACGCCTCAGTGCCGGTGCAGGTGAGCGGTCGCCGTCTCGCGCAGCGACGCGATCGCGGCCTCCGGGTCGTCCGCGCCGAAGACCGCGGAGCCCGCGACGAAGGTGTCGGCTCCCGCCTCCGCTGCGATCTCGATCGTGCCGGGTGCGATCCCGCCGTCGACCTGGAGCCAGACGTCGAGCCCGGTGCGGTCCACCACGTTCCGGAGTGTGCGCAGCTTGGGCATCGTCTCCTGCATGAAGGACTGGCCCCCGAAGCCGGGCTCGACCGTCATCACGAGGACCTGGTCGAACTCGGGCAGGAGGTCGAGGTAGTCGTCCACCATCGTGCCCGGCTTGAGCGCGATCCCCGCCCGCGAGCCGATCCCGCGCAGGCGCCGCGCCAGGGCCACGGCGTCGCGCGCGGCCTCGGCGTGGAAGGTCACGGAGAAGGCGCCGGTCTCGGCGTAGTCGGGGGCCCACCGGTCGGGGTCGTCGATCATCAGGTGCAGGTCGAGCGGGCGGGGCGAGACGTCCTGGAGGCGCTGGACCATGTTCAGCCCGAAGGTGAGGTTCGGCACGAAGTGGTTGTCCATCACGTCGACGTGCACGAGGTCGGCTCCGGCGATGCGCTGCAGCTCGGCCTCGAAGTTCACGAAGTCGGCGGAGAGGATGCTGGGGTTGATCCGTGCGGGCATGCGTCCAGCCTAGATCGGAGCGTCCTCGGCGTCCGCCCGGCTGAGCACGCTCCCGCTCCGGAGGGGTCAGGCGTCTCCGGACGCCGCCTCGAGGGGCCGGCGGCGGCGGAGGAGCTGGACGAACATGGCGTCGGTGCCGTGCCGGTGCGGCCAGAGCTGCACGTGGAGGGGGCCGTCCGGCAGCGGGAGCGGGTCCGCCGTCACCGCGCGCAGCACGGCCGGCGTGTCGACGAGCTCGAGCTCGTGCCGCTCCTGCGCGAGGGCGAGCACGCGCCGGGTCTCGCCGAGGTGCGGCGAGCAGGTCACGTAGGCCAGCAGCCCGTCGGGAGCGAGAGCCCGGACCGCGGAGTCGAGCAGCTCGCCCTGGAGGGCGGCCAGCGGCTCCACGTCGGCCGCGGACTTGCGCCAGCGCGCCTCGGGCCGACGCCGCAGCGCACCGAGACCGGTGCACGGCGCGTCGAGGAGGATGCGGTCGAACGAGCCCGGCTGCTCGTCGCCCAGGTCGCGCCCGTCGCCGGTGCGCACCTCGACCGACGGGTCGACGGCGGCCAGCGCCTGCCGCACCAGGCCCGCGCGGCCCGGGACCACCTCGTTGGCGAGCAGCGCCGCCCCGCCTGCGCGCGCCTCCGCCGCGAGCAGCGCCGCCTTGCCGCCGGGTCCCGCGCACAGGTCGAGCCAGCGCTCGCCCGGGCGGACCGGCCGTGCCCGGGAGAGCGCCAGAGCGGCGAGCTGGGAGCCCTCGTCCTGCACGCGCACGCGGCCCTCGTGCACCGCGGGGACTGCCTCCGGGTCGCCGCCGGTGCTGGTCATGCCGACCGGCGAGAAGCGGTCGGATTCGGCGCCGGCGATCTCGCCGGGAGACGCCAGGCCCGGCAGAGCCACCAGGTTCACCCGCGGAGCCGCGTTGTCGGCGGCGAGCAGCGCGTCGAGCTCGTCGGCCGCCCCCTCCGCCGCCAGCGCCCGTCGCAGGGCGCGCACGATCCACACGGGGTGGGAGCTCAGCGCGGCGATCCGGTCGTCGCCGGAGACCGCGGCCGCGGAGACCCGCTCGCGCCACTCGCCGGCGCCCGAGCGCGAGACCGCGCGCAGCACGGCGTTGGCGAAGGCCACCGCTCCCCGCGAGGAGCCGGCCGCGACGAGCGCGACGCTCTCGTTCACCGCGGCGTGCGGGGCCACGCGGGTCGCGAGCAGCTGGTGCACGCCCAGGCGCAGCGCGTCGAGCACCGGCGCATCGATGGTCTCGACGGACCGGCCGGCCGCGAGGGCGATCACGCGGTCGTAGTAGCCGGACATCCGCAGAGTGCCGTAGCAGAGCTCGGTGGCCAGTCCCGCGTCGGCGGGCGAGAGGCCGGCGGCGCTGATCCGCGCGGGCAGGACCAGGTTGGCGTAGGCGTCCGACCCGCTCACCGCGAGCAGGACGTCGTAGGCGACCCGCCGGGCGGGAGCGGCCTCGCGACGGGCGCTCAAGCGAGCACCGTGCTCTCGCGCAGGCCGCGGGCCCAGGCGGCGCCGGCCATCGGGGTCCTGCCGGCGGGCTGGACGGTGACCAGCTCGACCGCTCCGTCCGCGGTGCCGACGAGGGCGCGCCCCGAGTCGAGGCGGACGACGCCGGGAGCGAGGTCCCCCTCGGCCGCGCGGACCGCGAGCACCTTGAGGCGCGCGTCCCCCACCGCGGTCGAGGCTCCGGGCTCGGGAGTCGTTCCGCGCACGAGCGCGAGTACCCGCGCGGTCGGGAGGCTCCAGTCGATCCGGCCGTCGGCGGCGTCGAGCTTGGGAGCGGGGGTCGCCTCTCCGGTCTGCGGAGTCGCGACGGCCGTGCCCTCCTCCAGCGCGTCGACCACGCCGAGGGTGAGGCCGGCGCCGCTCGCGGCCAGCTCCGTCAGCAGCTCGCCCGCGGTGCGCTCCCCCGCGTCGACGGCGAGCTCGGCGTACACGTCACCGGCGTCGAGCTCGGCGACCAGCTGGAAGACGCTCGCGCCGATCCGCGTGTCGCCCGCCATCAGCGCCCGCTGGACGGGAGCCGCCCCGCGCCAGCGCGGCAGCAGGGAGAAGTGCAGGTTGATCCAGCCCAGGCGCGGCACCGCCAGCAGGCGCTGCCGGACGAGGCCGCCGTAGGCCACGATCACGCCGAGGTCGGGGGCGAGCTCCGCGATCCGGTCGGTCACGTCCTCGACGAGGCGGTTCGCCCGGATTACCGGGATCCCCAGCTCCTCGGCCACGACGGCGACCGGCGAGGGGGTGAGCACGCGCTTGCGTCCCACCGGGGCGTCCTCCCGGGTGACCACGGCCACGACCTCGTGCGCGGAGGCGGCGAGGTCGCGGAGGGTCGGAACGGCGGCGGCGGGCGTGCCGGCGAAGACGAGGCGCACGGGGGTCTCCTGGGGAGTCAGAGGATGTCGGGGTCGTCGAGACGGACCCGGAGCCGGGGGGCCGGCCGGAAGCGGCCGGGCGTGGTCGGCGGGCGACGACGGCGCGTGGCGTTGCGGATCACGGCGGAGCGGAGGCGCGCGGCCACATCCGCACCGCGAGCGTAGTCGAACCGGACGATCGCCCGGACGGAGCCGTCCTCGAGCCCGACAGGACCGAGGACCTCGTGCCGGTCGTCCTCGTCGAGCGCGTCGAGCGCCTCCTCCACCGCGTGCGCGTCGCCGCTCACCGTGGCCAGGCGCACCGCGGGCGGGAAGCGCAGAGCGCGCCGCTCCTGGAGCTCGGCCCGGAGGTACTCGGCCTGCCGCCAGGTCGCCAGGGCGGTCGCGAGCCGGCCGCCGACCCCGACCAGGAGGACCGGCGCGCCCGGGCGGGCCAGCGCCGCGGCGTTCGACCATGTGCGGAGCGCGTCGTCGGCGACCCGCAGGCTCTCGCGGGCCAGCATCCGCTCGCCGTCCAGCAGCAGGACGGCGTGGTAGCCGCCGTCGGCCCGCGGCTCCGCCCCGCGCGTGGCCACGACGAGCGCGGGCTCGTCGGGGAGGGTGAGCACGGGGCGCTGCCCGTCGGCGACGATCACCTTGGCACCCGGGAAGGCGCGTCCGAGCTCCTCCGCGGTGCGGCCCGCGCCGAGGGAGACGAGGCGCAGAGCCGTCGCCTCGCAGACGGAGCAGGTCCAGTCGGCCGCGATCAGGCCGCACCAGCCGCAGCTCGGCCGCCCGCCCTCGGAGTGCACGCCGAGCGGACCCTGGCAGCGGTTGCAGCGTGCGACGGTCCGGCAGCGGGCGCAGGCGACCACCGGCGCGTAGCCGGGGCGCGCGACCTGGACGAGCACGGGACCGGAGTCGAGGGCCTTCCGCGCCTCCCGCCAGGCGGAGGAGGGGATGCGCGCTGCCGCGTCGTGCTCGTCGGCCGCCCACTGCTGGGCGGTCGGCACGACGTGCGGGCGGCGGCTCGGCCGCGGCTCCACCTCGGTCGCGAAGCCGATCTCGACGAGCCGCTCGACCTCGACCGTGCGCGTGTTGCCGAGCAGGACGAGGCCGGCGCCGCTCTGCTCCTGCCGCACCAGGGCGACGTCGCGGGCGTGCGCGTAGGGCGCGAGCGGCTCGGCGAAGAGCGGATCGCCGTCGTCCCAGAGCGCGATCAGGCCGAGGGCGGAGGAGGGCGCGTAGAGGACGGAGCGGTTGCCGACGACGACCCGCGGCCCGGGATCGAGGCAGCGGACGAAGGCGGAGTAGCGCTCGGCGCCCTTCTGCCGCGCATCGAGGCGCACCACCGCCTCCGCGGGGACGAGGGCGGCGAGGGCCAGCTCCAGCTGCTCCTGGTCGCGGTAGTCGGGGACGGCCAGGATCGCGTCGCGGCCCGCGGCGAGCGTGTCCCGGGCGAGCTCGGCGAGCGTGACGGCCCAGCCGCCGACCCACGCGCCCGAGTCGAGCCTCACCGGAGCGGGCACGGCGCCGACCGCCAGCCGGGCCCCCTCGGCGAGTCCCGCGAAGGAGGCGTCGGGGTAGCCCGTCACGCCGCCCGCCCCGACCGCGGGCGCCGCAGGAGCGGGACCCGCGGCGAGTCGCGCCTTCTCGACGCGGACGTGGCGGCGCGGCACGGCCAGGCGCAGCACGTCGCTCGCGCCTCCGGAGGCGCGGTCGGCCACCCGGCGGGCGAGGGCCCAGACCTCCGGGGTCAGCACGACGAGCGGCGAGACCAGCTCCTCGATGCCGCTGAGCGCTCCGGCGTGCTCGGTCCCCTCCCCCGTCTCGACGACGAACGCGTCGGCGATCCGGCCTCCGGTCCGCAACGGCACCCGCACGCGCACGCCGGGGACCACCTCGCCCCGCAGCGCCTCCGGCACCGCGTAGTCCAGGAGCCGGTCGAGCTGCGGGAGGGGCGAGTCCAGGAGCACGCGCGCGACGGCTCCGCTCGTCGCCATCGCCGCCGCGCCCGCTACGAGAGGCCCGCGGCGGAGCGCAGGTCGTCGACCCGGTCGAGGCGCTCCCAGGTGAAGTCGGGCAGCTCCCGGCCGAAGTGGCCGTAGGCCGCGGTCTGCGCGTAGATCGGGCGGAGCAGGTCGAGTGCGTGGATGATCGCGGCCGGGCGCAGGTCGAAGACCGAGCGGATCGCCTCGGTGATCGTCTCGTCGGAGACGGTGCCGGTGCCGAAGGTCTCGACGTAGAGGCCGACCGGGGCCGCCTTGCCGATGGCGTAGGCGACCTGCACCTCCAGCCGCGAGGCGAGCCCCGCGGCGACCGCGTTCTTGGCGACCCACCGCATGGCGTAGGCGGCCGAGCGGTCCACCTTCGACGGGTCCTTGCCCGAGAACGCGCCGCCGCCGTGGCGGGACGCTCCGCCGTAGGTGTCGACGATGATCTTGCGGCCGGTGAGCCCGGCGTCGCCCTGAGGGCCGCCGATCTCGAAGCGGCCCGTCGGGTTGATCAGCAGGCGCACGGCGGAGGAGTCGAGGTCGACCGTCTCGAGGACGGGGCGGATGACGTGCGCCGCGATGTCCGCGTGGATCGTCTCGGTGCTGACGTGCTCGGCGTGCTGGGTGGACAGGACGACGGTGTCGATGGTGGACGGCGTCGTGCCGTCGTAGCCGATGGTGACCTGGGTCTTGCCGTCGGGTCGGAGGTAGTCGAGCTCGCCCGACTTGCGGACGGCGGCCAGGCGCTCGGCGAGGCGGTGCGAGAGCCAGCTCGGCAGCGGCATGTACTCGGGGGTCTCGTCGGTCGCGAAGCCGAACATCAGGCCCTGGTCGCCCGCGCCCTGGCGGTCGAAGGCGTCCTCGCCCGCCTCGGAGGAGCGGACCTCGAGCGCCGTGTCGACGCCCGCCGCGATCTCGGGCGACTGCTGGCCGATCGAGACCGAGACGCCGCAGGAGCGGCCGTCGAAGCCCTTCTCCGAGGAGTCGTAGCCGATCTCGACGATCGTGTCGCGCACGATCTTGGGGATCTCGACGTAGCCGCTCGTGGAGACCTCGCCCGCGACATGCACGAGCCCCGTCGTGACCAGCGTCTCGACGGCGACCCGGCTGTGCGGGTCCTCGCGGAGCAGGGCGTCGAGGATGCGGTCCGAGATCTGGTCGCAGATCTTGTCCGGGTGGCCCTCGGTGACGGACTCGGAGGTGAACAGGCGGAGGGGACCGGAGGTCATGCTTCTCTTCTCGTCCCGGCTCGTGCGGACCGGGGTCGTTCGTACCGGGAGTGGCCTGGCGGGCGCGATGCCGGGCGGCAGGCGATCGGCGCCTGGGCGGGCGGACCGGCGGGGCTAGCGCACGACCGCGTCGAGGACGCGATCGGCCACCTCCGCCTTGCTGCCCGAGGCCTCGCCAACTATATCGCCGGCCCGATCGAGGACCACGACGGCGTTGCTGTCGCTCTGGAAACCCTCGGCCCAGCCCACCCTGTTGAGGACGAGCAGGTCGCAGCCCTTCCGGGCGATCTTGGCGCGGCCGAGGGCGAGCATCGCGTCCCGGTCCGGCTCGGTCTCCGCGGCGAAGCCGACGACGATCTGCCCCTCCCGCCGGGAGGCGGAGATCTCGGCGAGGACGTCCGGGTTCTTGACGAGCTCGAGGACGAGACGGTCGCCCTGCTGCTCCTTCTTGATCTTCGCGTCGGCGACCGCGGCGGGCCGGTAGTCGGCGACGGCCGCGGCCATGATCACGACGTCCGCGCCGGGGGCCGCGGCGAGGGCGGCCTCGCGCAGCTCGAGCGCGGTGCCCACCGGGAGGACCGTGACGCCCTCCGGCGCCGGCACGTCGAGGTTCGCGGCGAGGAGGGTGACCTCCGCGCCCCGGGCCGCAGCGGCCAGCGCGAGCGCGACGCCCTGCCTGCCGCTGGAGCGGTTGCCGACGAAGCGCACCGGGTCGAGGGGCTCGCGGGTGCCGCCGGCGGTCACGAGGACGCGCACGCCCGCGAGGTCGCGGCGGGCGGAGGCGGAGCGGGCGTGGACGGCGAGGGCCTCCGCCACGATCGTCTCGGGCTCCTCCATGCGGCCGGGGCCCGAGTCGGCGCCGGTGAGGCGGCCGACCGCGGGGCCGACGACGTGCACGCCGCGGGAGCGGAGCACCGCCGTGTTCGCGACGGTGGCGGCGTTCGCCCACATCTCGGTGTGCATCGCGGGGGCGACCACGAGCGGGGCGGTGCTCGCGAGCACCGTGTTGCCGAGCAGGTCGTCGGCGAGGCCGGCAGCGAGTTTGGCGAGCGTGTGCGCCGTCGCGGGCGCGATCACGATGAGGTCGGCGGCCTGGCCGATGGCCACGTGCCGGACCTCGGCGACGCCCTCGTAGAGCTCGGTGTGCACCGGGTTCCGCGAGATGGCCTCGAGGGTGGGCTTCCCGACGAAGCGCAGCGCGGCCTCGGTCGCGACGACGTGCACGTCGTGCTCCGCGAGGACCAGCGCGCGGACGACTCCGACGGCCTTGTACGCGGCGATGCCGCCGGTGATGCCGACGACGACGTTGAGCCGTCGGCCGGCCTCGAGAGAGGAGCCCACCCGGAGGGGACTACTCGGCGAGGGGCTTGGCGACGAGCTTGTCCTCGTTGATCTCGTGCAGTGCGACCGAGAGGGGCTTGTCGTCGATGGTGGAGTCGACCAGCGGGCCGACGTTGTCGAACAGGCTGCCCTCGTGGAGGTCGGCGTAGTAGTCGTTGATCTGGCGGGCGCGCTTGGAGGCGAAGATCACCAGCGCGTACTTGGAGTCGACCTTCGAGAGGAGCTCGTCGATGGGCGGGTCGATGATGCCGAGGTTGTTGGCCATGGGTGTCTCCTTGCAGGCGCATCAGCGCCGATCTGCGGCTCCGGAGCAACACAGGCGCGCGGGCTCCGAGGGGCGTGTGCCCGGTGGGACCCGGGGCGTCGGCCCGGAGGTGGTCGGTGGCCCGGTCTCAGCGGCCCGGGTCAGCGGGCGCGCCGTCGGCACGAGGCGACATCAATTCTACGACCTCGCGGGCCGCTTCGGGCACGGTGCTGTTGACGACGGCGAAATCGAACTCGTCCTGCGCGGCCAGCTCCACCTTCGCGGTGGCCAGGCGGCGCTCCTGCTCCTCCGCGCTCTCGGTGCCGCGGCCGACCAGCCGGCGGACCAGCTCGTCCCAGCTCGGCGGCAGGAGGAAGACCAGCCGCGCGTCCGGCATCCGCTCGCGCACCTGGCGGGCACCCTGGATGTCGATCTCGAGCATCACCTGCCGGCCCTGCTCCAGCGCGGCGTCGATGGGGCCGCGGGGCGTGCCGTAGCGGTGAGCGTTGTGGACGACGGCGTACTCGAGGAACTCCCCCGCCGCGACCATCCGGTCGAACTCGGCGTCGTCGACGAAGTAGTAGCTGACGCCGTCCACCTCGCCCGGACGCGGGGCCCGGGTGGTGGCCGAGACCGAGAGCAGGACGTCCGGGTAGTTCTCGCGGATGTAGGTCGACACGGTGCCCTTGCCGACCGCGGTCGGACCGGCGAGGACGAGCAGGCGGTTGCGGCCGGGGCGGCGCTGCCGGGACTCCCGCTCCTCGAGGAACGACGCCAGGCCCTCGACCTGGCGCCGGCCGAGCCCGCCGAGGCGCTTCGACTCGGCGATCCGCAGCTGGTCCATCACCCGGGGCGTCTTCACCACGCCGAGCGCCGGCACCGCGCGGAGCAGCTCGCTGACGCGCATCCGCCCCTCGACTCCGAGCGGCTCGGCCTGGGCCGCCGCGAGCACGGCGGTCGCGGGGCGGCGTCCGGCGGCGACGGCCTTCTTGACGGCGGCGCGGGCACGGCGCGCCGCGATCGCGGCCTCGGAGGCGGCGCGCCGGTCGACCTCGGGCGGCGAGGGACGGCGCACGGCCTCCGGGCGCGAGGAGGCGCCGGGATCGGGGCTGACGGTTTCAGCGGACAAGGGTCTCCTGGATGTCGGTCGCGCGGCGGGTGATCTCGGCCGCGATCCCCGAGGGGCCGGCGCCGAGCACGCTGCGCGACTCGCTGACGATGGTGGCGGCGCTCAGCGCGCCGAACAGCCGCTGCGCGTCCGCGACGGCTGCGCCCTGGTGGCCGAAGCCGGGCGCGAGCACCGGAAGTGCGGGGTGCAGCGGCTCGTCGATGCCGATGCCGAAGTCGCCCAGGGCGACAGTGGCGCCGAGCACCACGCCGACCGAGCCGATCGACGCGCGAGCGTGAGCGTCGTTCCAGGATGCCACGTCCGCCACGACCGCGCGCGCCACGGTGGATCCCGCCCGGCCGCCGTCCTGCACGAGGGCGCGCTGCACGGGGCGGGCCTCGGGGTTGGAGGTGGCTGCGAGGACGAACACGCCCTTGCCCGCCTCCTCGGCGAGGGTCAGCATCCCCTCGAGGGAGCCGAGCCCCTGGTAGGCCGCCGCGGTCATGGCGTCCGCCTCGAGCGGCGAGCCGGGCCGGAGCCACGCCTCGGCGTAGGCGGTGACGCTCGTGCCGATGTCGCCGCGCTTGACGTCGGCGATCACCAGCAGTCCGGCCTCGCGGGCGTCGGCGAGCACGCGCTCGAGCGCGGCGTAGCCCGCCGAGCCGTGCCGCTCGAAGAACGCGATCTGCGGCTTCACCACGCCCGCACGGCCGGCCGCCGCCTCGACGACCGTTCGGCCGAAGCTCTCGAGCCCGGCCGCGTCGTCGGCGAGGCCCCACGCGTCGAGCAGGTACGCGTGCGGGTCGATCCCGACGCAGAGCCGGCCGTGCGCGGCGAACGCCGCCTCGAGGCGCGAGCCGAAGGAGGCGGTGCCCGCCGCGCCGCCGCTCACGCGGTGCGCTCCGCGCGGCGCAGGGCGTAGTCCTGCAGGCTCGTCACCTCGAAGGGCTCGTTCGCCGCGTCGAGCGAGGCGACCGCCGCCGCGAGCTGGGCGATCGTGGTGAACAGCGGCTTGTCCGCGGCGACCGCGGCGGCGCGGATCTCGTAGCCGTCGGCGCGGGTCGCTCCTCCGCTGGGCGTGTTGATCACCACGTCGACCTCGTCGCGGGCGATCAGCTCGACGATGGAGGGCGCGTCGCCCTCGGCGGTCTCGCTGTACTTGCGGACCACGCGGGCGTGGATCCCGTTGCGGTTCAGCACCTCGGCCGTGCCCTCGGTCGCGAGGATGTCGAAGCCGAGCTGACGCAGGCGCAGCGCGGGCAGGACGATCGAGCGCTTGTCGCGGTCGGCGACCGAGATGAAGACGGTCCCGCTCGCCGGCATGCCGCCGTACGCGGCGTCCTGGCTCTTCGCGAAGGCGCGCGGGAAGTCGCGGTCGATCCCCATGACCTCGCCAGTGGAGCGCATCTCGGGCCCGAGCAGCGAGTCGACGATCTGGCCCTCCTTGGTGCGGAAGCGCTTGAACGGCAGGACCGCCTCCTTCACCGCGATGGGAGAGTCCATCGGGACGTCGGAGCCGTCGCGCTCGGGCAGCAGGCCCTCGGCCTTCAGCGCGGCGATGGTCTCGCCCACCATCAGGCGCGACGCGGCCTTCGCGAGCGGGATGCCCAGCGCCTTCGACACGAACGGCACGGTGCGCGAGGCCCGGGGGTTCGCCTCGAGCACGTAGAGCACGCCCTGGCCGATCGCGAACTGGACGTTCAGCAGTCCTCGGACGCCGACGCCCTGCGCGATCGCGAGGGTCGCCTCCCGCACCTGGTCGATCTGGCGGCGGCCGAGCGTCACCGGCGGGAGCGTGCACGCCGAGTCGCCGGAGTGGATGCCGGCCTCCTCGATGTGCTCCATCACTCCTCCGATGTAGAGCTGCTCGCCGTCGAAGAGCGCGTCGACGTCGATCTCGATCGCGTCGTCGAGGAAGCGGTCCACCAGCAGCGGGTGCGCCTCGTCGATGATCCCCTCGCCGGCCATCCGCTCGAAGTAGTCCTCGAGCTGGGGCGTGCCGTAGACGATCTCCATGCCGCGCCCGCCGAGGACGAACGACGGACGGACGAGGACCGGGTAGCCGATCTCCACCGCGACCTCGCGGGCGCCGTCGAGGTCGGTCGCGGTGCCGTTGCGCGGAGCGAGAAGCCCCGCCTCGTCGAGGATCCGCGAGAACGCGCCGCGCTCCTCCGCGAGGTCGATGTTCGCGGGGGTGGTGCCGAGGATGGGCACGCCGGCCGCCTCGAGGCCCGCGGCGAGCCCGAGCGCCGTCTGGCCGCCCAGCTGCACGACGACGCCGACGAGCTCGCCGGACTGCGACTCCGCGTGGATGACCTCGAGCACGTCCTCGAGAGTCAGCGGCTCGAAGTAGAGGCGGTCCGAGGTGTCGTAGTCGGTCGAGACCGTCTCGGGGTTGCAGTTGATCATGATCGTCTCGAAGCCCGCGTCCGAGAGCGCGAACGAGGCGTGCACGCAGGAGTAGTCGAACTCGACCCCCTGGCCGATGCGGTTGGGGCCGGAGCCCAGGATGACGACCTTGCGGCGGTCGGCGGCGACGACCTCCGTCTCCTCGTCGTACGAGGAGTAGTGGTACGGCGTGAGCGCCGGGAACTCGCCCGCGCAGGTGTCGACGGTCTTGTAGACCGGGCGCACGTCCAGCGCGTAGCGGGTGCGGCGGACCTCCGCCTCGTCGAGCCCGCGGAGCTCGGCGATCTGCGCGTCCGAGAAGCCGTGGTCCTTCGCCAGGCGGAGGAGTCCGGCGTCGAGGCCGTCGTGCTCGCGCACCAGGTCGGCGATCTCGTTGATCAGCACGATCTGGTCGAGGAACCAGGGGTCGATCTTCGTGGACTCGAACGCCTGCTCGACCGTGGCTCCCAGGCGCAGCGCCTGCTGCACGGTGACGATGCGGCCGTCGGTCGGGGTCCTCGCGATCTCGAGGAGCTCCTCGACCGAGCGCTCCTGCGCACCCCAGTGGAACGACGAGCCGCGCTTCTCGAGCGAGCGGAGCGCCTTCTGCAGCGCCTGCGCGTAGTTGCGGCCGATCGCCATCGCCTCGCCCACCGACTTCATGGTCGTGGTCAGCGTCTTGTCGGCGGCCGGGAACTTCTCGAACGCGAACCGCGGGACCTTCACGACCACGTAGTCCAACGTCGGCTCGAAGCTCGCCGGCGTCACCTTGGTGATGTCGTTCGGGATCTCGTCCAGGCGGTAGCCGATGGCGAGCTTCGCGGCGATCTTGGCGATCGGGAAGCCGGTCGCCTTGGAGGCGAGGGCGGAGGAGCGGGAGACGCGCGGGTTCATCTCGATCACGATGATCCGGCCGTCCGCCGGGTCGATCGCGAACTGGATGTTGCAGCCGCCGGTGTCCACGCCCACGTCGCGGATGATCCGGATGCCGATGTCGCGCAGCTTCTGGTACTCGCGGTCGGTGAGGGTCAGCGCCGGTGCGACGGTGATCGAGTCGCCCGTGTGCACGCCGACGGGGTCGACGTTCTCGATCGAGCAGACGACCACCGTGTTGTCGGCCGTGTCGCGCATGAGCTCGAGCTCGTACTCCTTCCAGCCGAGGATCGACTCCTCCAGGAGCACCTCGGTGGTGGGGCTCTGGTGCAGGCCGTCGCCGACCATCCGCACCAGCTCCTCGCGGGTGTAGGCGAAGCCGGAGCCCAGGCCGCCCATGGTGAACGACGGGCGGATGACGAGGGGATAGCCCAGGTCCTCGGCGTACTCGATCGCCTCGTCGACGGTGTGCGCGATGTAGGACTTCGCGACGTCGGCGCCCGCGTCCAGCACCAGCTGCTTGAAGATCTGCCGGTCCTCGCCGCGGTTGATCGCCTCGAAGCTCGCGCCGATGAGCTCGACGCCGTACTTCTCGAGGATCCCGAGGTCGTGCAGCTGGATGGCCGCGTTCAGGGCCGTCTGCCCGCCGAGGGTCGGCAGGATCGCGTCCGGCTTCTCCTTGGCGATGATCGCCTCGATCGCCTTGGGCGTGATCGGCTCCACGTAGGTGGCGTCGGCGAAGTCGGGATCGGTCATGATCGTCGCCGGGTTGGAGTTGACGAGGATCACGCGCACCCCCTCGGCGCGCAGCACGCGGCAGGCCTGGGTGCCGGAGTAGTCGAACTCGACGGCCTGTCCGATGACGATCGGGCCGGAGCCGATGACCAGGACGCTCTGGATGTCTTCCCTGCGCGGCATTACTTCTGCTCTCCGATGCTGCTGGTCGTGGGGATGTCGGTGGGCTCCGAGGCCCCGCGCCCGGCCGTGCGCTGCACGACCATCTCGCGGAAGCGGTCGAAGAGGTGGTTGGAGTCGTGCGGGCCGGCCGCCGCCTCCGGGTGGTACTGCACCGAGAAGGCGGGGATGTCGAGGCAGCGCAGGCCCTCCACGACCGAGTCGTTGAGGGAGTAGTGGCTGACCTCGACGCGGCCGAAGCCCTCGGGCGAGTCCAGCTCGCCCTCGATCGGCGCGTCCACGGCGAACCCGTGGTTCTGCGAGGTGATCTCCACGCGGCCGGTGAGCTTGTCGAGCACGGGCTGGTTGATCCCGCGGTGGCCGAACGGGAGCTTGTAGGTGCCGAAGCCGAGAGCGCGCCCCAGCAGCTGGTTGCCGAAGCAGATGCCGAAGAACGGCAGGTCGGCGCGCAGGGTGGTGCGCAGCAGCTCGACGTGGCGGTCCGAGGCCTCGGGGTCGCCGGGGCCGTTGGAGAAGAAGAGCGCGGACGGGTCGAGCGCGAGCACCTGCTCGGCGGTCACCGACTCGGGCAGCACGTGCACGTCGAAGCCGCGCTCCGCGAGGTAGTTGACCGTCGAGGTCTTCACCCCCAGGTCGATGACCGCGACCGAGCCGACGCGCTCGCCGCGGGCGGGCACCGTGTACTGCTCGTCGGTCGAGACCGAGGAGGAGAGGTTGAGCCCCTGCATCTGCCGGCCGCCGAGGACCAGCGCGAGCTGCTCCTCCTCGGGGAGGGCGAGGTCCTCGCCGGAGAACACGCCGGCGCGCATCGAGCCGGCCGAGCGGATGTGGCGGGTGATCGCCCGGGTGTCGACGCCGGAGATCCCGACGATGCCGTCGGTCTCCAGGTCGTCGCCGAGGGAGCGCTGCGCGCGGAAGTTGGAGACGACGCGGGAGGGGTCGCGGACGACGTAGCCGGCGACCCAGATGCGGCGCGACTCCATGTCCTCGTCGTTGGTCCCGGTGTTGCCGATGTGGGGCGCGGTCTGCACGACGATCTGGCCGGCGTAGCTCGGGTCGGTCAGCGTCTCCTGGTAGCCGGTCATGCCGGTGGCGAAGACGATCTCGCCCAGGGTGCGGCCTCGGGCGCCGTAGGCCTGTCCCCGGAATCGTCGTCCGTCCTCGAGGACGAGGACGGCGGTGGGTTCGGTGCTGAGGCGTGTCGTTGGCACGGACTAGGAGCCCTTCTGGGTCGTGTCGGGGCCGCCGTCCTCGTCCTCGAGGACGGACGACGAT